>NZ_BAAARB010000028.1:0-32927 GCF_039531975.1 Gordonia cholesterolivorans
CGACCGCGATCTCCGTCCGGTCCGCCACCGTCAACATCATCCGTCCCAGCCCCACCCAGGGTCTCCTACCGCGCTACCCGCAACCCCTCGTGGCCTGCAGTGTTGCTACGACGGTATGACACCGCCCCGTCGCCGACGCCCGGACCTGGGAACCATCCGAACCGGTGGATCTGGTGGCCATCGGCTTCCTGCATCTACCGGTCGACGAGTTGGTCGCCGTCATTGCCGGTGCAGCGAGTTGGCTCGCACCGAGCGGACGGTTGCTGTATCTCGGCCATGCGCTCGAGAACTTCACTCACGGCGTCGGGGGCCCACCCGATCCGTCGATCCTGCCCGCCATCGACGACCTCGCCCGCGCCGCGAGCGGACTGCAGGTCCGCGAACTGGGACACCTGGTCCGCCCGGTCGGCGAGGGTCGGGCCATCGATGTCCTTCTCCACGCACAGCCCTGGGGCACCGCAGCTCACCGCGATCTGAAGAACGGAACCTTCACGTGACCGATCATCCCACTCCCCTGCGCGTGGTGTTCGCGGTGAACACCACACCCACCGCCGTGGTGCGAGCGATCCACAACCTTCTCGATGCTGCGACAGAGCCGGTGACGATCGAAGTCGTGTGCTTCGGACCGGGCCTCGATGCGGCCTTGCGCTGTTCGGATATCTCCCTGGAGATGCGGGCGTTGATCGACTCTGCCTCCATCACGGTGAAAGCATGCCGCAACAGTCTGGAGGGCAGAGGGCTCGGTGACGACGATCTGCTGATGGGTGTCGAAATGGTTCCCGCTGCAGTGCTCCATCTCGCTCGACGTCAGCGAGATGGATGGTCACAGCTCTACACCTGACGTCACATCCCCGCTCCAGTGTCGTAGGCACACCGTCTCAGAGAGTTCGGTCCTCGCGTTCACCGAGCTCGGAGGACTCGGCTGCGGTGTCGCGGTCTCGACCACGGACGATGCGCACCGTCAGGACTGCGATGATCACCAGCACTGCGATCAGGAGCACTGCGGTGTTCGGTACCGCGCCGGCCACGTCGCTGATCCAGACCTGCAGCGAGTACTGACTGTCGACCCCCATGACGCCGCCGAGGTTCGCTGTGCCCTCCGTGAGCAGGAACAGCACTCCGATACCGATGAAAAGCACCCCCGATATCAGAGACGTCGTGTGCGTTTTCAGCGGTCCTATGCTGATTTCCTTGCCGCGCAGCCACGTTCGTGATCCGAGCGAGAATCGGTCCCAGACCAGCGCCAGCACGAACAGGGGTATCACCATCCCCGCTGCGTAGAGTGCCATGAGCACTCCGCCGTATACGGCCTGACCGCCGGCGACGGCAACGGTCAGGACCGCGCCGAGCAGGGGTCCCGAGCAGAACCCTGCGAGCCCGTAGACCGCGCCGAGGGCGAACACCGATCCGGTGGAGGAGACGTCGATGCGCGCGGCTGCTCTCTGAGCGGACCCCAGCGCGAAGCCGCGACCGACGATGATCATCACTCCGAGGGCGATGATGACCACGCCGCCGATCATCGTGGTGACCTCGCGATACCGGGTGATCGCCGAGCCGATGGCCCCGACTCCAGCACCGAGGGGCACCAAGACCGCTGCCAGCCCGAGGTAGAAGATCCCGGTGCGGCCGGCGAGCTTGCCGGCCCCGTCGAAGGCGTACGCGAAGAAGGAAGGAAGTAGCAGGGCCGAGCATGGACTGAGAAGTGCCAGCAGCCCGCCGAGAAATGCTCCGAGAAGTCCGATCTGCGACATCGTGCCGCCCTACGCGCCGGCTGCCGCGTCGATCAGATCGACGAATTCCGAGAACGGTTGCGCGCCCAGAACCGGATCTCCGTTGACCGAGAACGCCGGAGTGGCCGGGATACCCAGCGACTGCGCTTCGGTGGAGTCGGCGGTGATCGCGGCGTCGAATGCGGTGCCGGTGGCGTCGGCGGTGAACCGAGCCATATCCGGTACCCCGGCCTGTTGCGCGTAGCTCTGCAGCGACTCCAGTGTCAGGTCTGCGTGACCGGTTTCGGGAGCATCGGCGTAGACGGCGCGGGTGAACTCCCAGAACTTGCCCTGGGCGGCGGCGGCGCGTCCGGCCCGGGCGGCGTCGAACGATTGTTGCCCGAAAATGGGTAGGTCTCGCCATTCGATGCGCAGGGTGCCGGTGTCGACGTATCGGTCGATCAGCTGCGGCTCGGTGTCCCGGCTGAATTGGGCGCAGAACGGACACCGGAAGTCCGAGAAGGCGATCATCACCACCGGGGCGTCGACGTCGCCGAGGGCCATCGGATCATCGGGCTCGCGGTGCGCCAGATCGCCGAGCGGTCCCATCACCGGCGGTCCGCTCGCGCTGCTCGACCCGGCGTCCGGTGCCGCCTCCGACTGCTCGTCGCCACCGGTCGTTCCGAGTACGAGAGCTCCCACGAGCACGGCCGCCACCACGACGGCGATGGCCAGGAGCACGATGTCGCGGCGGCGAGTGGAGCGAGATGTCGAAGTCATGCAATACCTTTCGGCAGTCGGATACTGGCAGCGATACCCATCTGGGTATAGCCTCACAGTGTCACCCTACTCACACAACTACACCTCGTAGGAGATCCCAGCCGATGACAGAGCCCGCCACCTCCGACCGTCTCGACGTCGATGCTGCCGGCCGTTCCGGTGACGGGGTGATCGCCGAGTCCGATCGTTTCCGGGGTTGGGGGGCGCGGGTACTGCGCGGCACAGTCGCCGGTGTGGTCACGGTGTTGGTGGTGGGCATTCCCACCGACATCATCGACACGCCGGTCTTCGGCCGTGAGGTGCCGGTGCGGGCGTGGGAGCTTCCGGTTCTGCTGGCCACGGCCCTGTTGACCGCACTGTGGTTCGGGATCGACAAACCCGCGCAGGTCGAGCGGACCGGCACACCCGCCGCTCTCGGTGTGGTCCTGACTTTCTTCGCCGTCGGGTGTCCGGTGTGCAACAAGCTGGTACTTCTTGCGCTCGGCACCTCGGGTGCACTGGGGTTGTGGGCACCGATACAACCCATCCTTGCCGGGGTGTCCCTGGCAATGCTGACAGCAGCGGTGATCGTGCGATGGCGCAAACGCGACTGCACCTCCGCGTCCTGCGCAGCATGACCGGGCGACGCCTGCTCACCCGTGCACCGACCATCGGGTGACCGGCACCCGAACCGATCGAAAGGAACCGAACGAACTATGACCGAATTGGCCATCGGTACCCGCGTGGACATGCCGTTCGAGGAAACCGTGGACGCAACCCGTGAGGCACTCGCCGAACAGGGATTCGGAGTGCTCACCGAGATCGACATGCAGTCGACGTTGAAGAGCAAGATCGACGCCGACATCGAACGCTACGTCATCCTCGGAGCGTGTAATCCGCAGTTGGCGAAGGCTGCGATCGACACCGATCGGCAGGTGGGGTTGCTGCTGCCGTGCAACGTGGTGGTGCGGGCCGATGGCAGCAGCACGATCGTCGAAGCGATGAACCCCCAGGTGATGGTGGGGCTCTCGGATGCAGCGGGCCTGGCCGAGGTCGCCGACCGGGCCACTGCACTGCTGCAGAGCGCGATCATGGCACTCGGCGGAGACAGCACCACCGCATAGATGGGTGCGCACCGTATCGGCAGAGCGGCGGCGGTGATCGGGACCGTTGCACTGTGCGCCGTCGCGCTGGCGTCGGGGTGCAGTTCCTCACCTGCTCCCGACACCACGGGCACCGATCCGGCGGCACATCCGTCGTCGCCGGCCGCGCCGCCGCCGGGCTTCGGAGACACGGCCCTGTGGTCGATCCCGTTCCTGTCGCAGCCTCACATCGTCGAGGACGGGTTCGTCGGAGTCGTCGACTCCTCGGACGCATCCGGTTCGCACCGGGTGCAGGTACTCGACGACACCGGCACACCACGATTCGGCGTGGACGTACCCGCCGATCGCGACGAGTTCGCGGTGACGAGCACACACAACCGTGAGCTGTTGATCACCGAGGACATCGATGATCCCGGTTCGGGTGCACCGGCCACGGTGACCGCCCGCGATACCCGCACCGGCGACCTCGTATGGGGCCCGGTCTCCGCTGCAGGCTGCCTGACCGGGTCCGGACTGCTGATCGACGCCGACTGCTCGCAGACAGCAAAGCCCGCGGCCGTGGCCGCCATCTCGGCGACCGACGGACACCGCACCGACCTGACGGGTGCGATCTCCGAATCCGGTGGATACGCGGTCACCGTCGACGGCGACACAGCGCGCATCGTGACCGCCGACACCGGCAACACCGCCTGGTCCACCGACACCCTCACCCCGCCCCCCGCAGCGATCCCCGGGACCGCACGATTCGTCGCCACCGCCGGCAATGCAGTGGTCGTGGCATGGACGATCCCGACCCGTCCCGAACCGATCCAGGCGGTCTATCGCCTCTCCGATGCCGAGCTCCGATGGATCAGCGGTAGCCGCAGTCCGATGGTGATGACCGCCGACAGCAGTAGCGGGGCGACGATGATCACCACCGCAGACCTCACCGACGACGGCATCGCTGTCCTGTTCGAGCAGTACGGCACCCGAGGTTTCACCGCCGATCAATTTCCCGGTGCCGACCGCTTCTCTCTGGTCGGCGGCATCGTCTACGGCGCGTCGGACTCGCGGGTGACTGCCATCGATGCGACCTCCGGCCGCGTCACCGGCACATCACCGAGCGCCGCACCGACAGCAGTGACCTCGAACGGTGTCGCATTGGCCCAGAGCAGCGACGGGTACACCGCATTCAAGGTGATCCCCCATTTCTGAGCTGCCCGCCCGCACACCCCGTTCAGGACGTCTTGGGACGACCTCGAAGATCGACGGAGAACAACGGACCGAGCAGACACACGTTGATCACCCCGGTCAGCACGAAGACACCGCCGATCACTCCCACCACGATGCCCCCGACACCGCCGAGCACGACGGCGACCACGATCAGAGCGATTCCCACCACGATACGCAGTGCGCGCCCGGCAGTACTGCGCATGAATTCGACGAACGACATGATGATTCCAGTTCTGTAGAGGGACTTTCACTGTTGGACGGGCGAGAACGCCGAAGTGGACCGATCCACGGCTCCTCGCGCGAACAGCCAAACCCTACCCCAGCCCCGACCTCGACAGCGCGGCATACGACGAGCGCTTCGCGCGCGATCTGATCGACCAGGGCACGACTCTTCGTAGCTTCGCAGCCGCGATGACACGATCACCGGCCGATACCGACGATCTGGTGCAGGACGTCCTCGAACGCGCATGGCGCAACCGGAGAACGTTTCGATCCGAATCGGCGCTCACGACGTGGCTCTACCGGATCACGATCAACCGTGCCCGCGATGTGGCCGCACGCGCGGAGACTCAGCGCACCGAACCATCGGGCACGGGCGACATCGATGTATCGATCAGCGACCTCGAGCACCCCGAGACGGTCGCGCAGGCGCTCAGCGATCGATCCACGGTGCGAGCGGCGCTGGCGACGTTGACCGTCGAGGATCGAATGGTCCTGGCACTGCACGACGGCGAGGGCTGGACGGCGACACAGATCGGTGCGGTCGGCGCGCTCACCACCGCAGCGGTGTACAAGCGCATCCACCGTGCACGGGTGAAGCTGCTACGCGCCCTCGACGACGGTCCCGCACACCCGCGAAACGACTCCCAGGCGTGCCGGCGCACACTCGCCGCGGCATCGGACTACCTGGACGGGCGTCTCGATGTCGACGCGTCGGCCCGCATCGATACGCACCTGCGGCAGTGTCGCCGGTGCCCACCCATCGCACAGGCCCTGATCGGTATCAAGACCGCACTCGGCCTGCGGCCGTGGACCAGCGCGGTACCCGAACAGTTCGTCTACGACGTCGCCCACTTGGGCGGACCCCCGCCGCGATGACCGATCATCCCCGACACCCGGAAAAAGATACCCCATAGGGTATATTGAAAGTGAATTGTCGACCGAGGGAGAGACTCATGTGCAGGGCTGTCACGTGCAAGAAGTGCGGGAAAACGACGTGGGCGGGATGTGGTCAACACGTCGATCAGGTGATGCGGGGCGTTCCGGCGTCCAATCGCTGCAAGGGGCACGACTCCGATCCGAAGTCACCGGGATTGTTCTCCCGCATGTTCTCCAAGAAGTAGATCGCGGTCCGCAGCCCTGGTCTTGCCAGGGCTGCGACCCGAGTCGTCGTTCTTCGTGGTCTCGCCCGTCGCAGCGCGCCGACCGGCCAGACCGTGCATACGCAGGTCCGCATCGTAGTGAACGAACAGCCCCCACCCGATCAGGTGCAACACCACGACCACACTCGCCATCGCCGGCAAGCGGGGGCTCCGTCGCGGGAAAGTCGATGTCGCGCAGGCACACTCGCGTCGGTCACCGGCACAGCCAGCCGTCCGGCGGGCAGTCGAGGGTAGTTACGATCGACGTCTGCGACCCTGGAGTGGCTTTCGCCGCCGCGGGGTGCAGGCGAGGTTGCTCGATCAGCTTTTCCCGTTCCCGGACATATCGTCGTCGATGCTCGGACCGACCCCGACCCCGACCAAGGTCAACGATCGGCGATGGTGAGGATCGACCCACACCGAAATGGTGGCACCGGTCACCAGTGCGCGGCCGGTCGACCGTTCTGCACGCACATCGCACTGGTACGTTCCGGACCCGGGCACCGTCACTTCCAGTTCCACCCGTCGTGAATCGATGTCGGTGCCCAGGACCACCGCCCACCCCTCGACGATGTCGTCCTCTCGGTCCGCCGCGGTGTCCCGGACCACGGATACCGCTGCAGGATGCAGCGGTGTGCGGGCTGCGAACATCATCGCCGCCATCAGCAGCACCGCGAAGCCGGCCACCACGGCAGCGGTGACAGCGGTCGCTGACCCGGGTGAGAGTCGAGGGACGAGGAAGGTGAACACCAGGATCAGCGCGAGCACGTAGAACCCCATGGCGACCGCGATCGCGTAAGACACCCGTCCCGGTACCAGGACAGCGGCACCTGTCGAGCGCCGTCTCCGCGCGCTCGTCACCGTCTCTCCCCTGAGGTCCCGCTGGCGGTGCCCTCTTCGACGCCGTCGGCGATCACTTCGGAGGGTGCCCGCACAGCGGCGGTGTGGCCCGTCAGCCCGACGTGGGCTTCGGTGCGCATGCGTTCGACCATATGAGGGTAGTGCAGCTCGAACGCCGGCCGCTCGGAACGGATACGAGGTATTTCGGTGAAATTGTGGCGGGGCGGTGGGCAGGTGGTGGCCCATTCGAGAGAGTTGCCGTAGCCCCACGGATCGTCGACGGTGGCGACCTCGCCGTATCGGTAGGACTTGAACACATTCCATACGAACGGCAGCGTGGACAGCCCGAGAATGAACGCTCCGATCGAGGAGATCAGGTTCAAGGTGGTGAATCCGTCGGAGGGCAGGTAGTCGGCGTAGCGGCGCGGCATCCCTTCGTTGCCGAGCCAGTGCTGGACCAGGAACGTCATGTGGAACCCGACGAACGTCGTCCAGAAGTGCCACTTGCCGAGGCGTTCGTCGAGCATGCGTCCGGTGATCTTGGGAAACCAGAAGTACACCCCGGCGTAGGTGGCGAAGACGATGGTCCCGAACAGTACGTAGTGGAAGTGAGCCACCACGAAGTAGGTGTCGGTGACGTGGAAATCGATCGGGGGGGCTGGCCAGCAGCACACCGGTCAGTCCGCCGAACAGGAATGTGATCAGAAATCCGATGCTGAACAGCATCGGGGTTTCCAGGGTGACCTGTCCTCGCCACATGGTGCCGATCCAGTTGAACAACTTCACCCCGGTCGGCACGGCGATGAGGAAGGACATGAACGAAAAGAACGGCAGCAGAACAGCTCCGGTGGCGTACATGTGGTGCGCCCACACCGTGATCGAGAGCGCTGCGATGCCGAGGGTGGCGAAGATCAGACCCTTGTAGCCGAAGATGGGTTTGCGGCTGAAGACCGGGAAGATTTCGGAGACGATGCCGAAGAACGGGAGCGCGACGATGTAGACCTCGGGATGGCCGAAGAACCAGAACAGGTGCTGCCAGAGCACCGCTCCCCCGGTCGCCGGGTCGAACACGTGACCACCGAAGTGTCGATCGAAGGCCAGCCCGGCCAACGCGGCCGCGAAGGTCGGGAACGCCAGCAATACCAGCACCGAGGTCACGAGCATGTTCCAGGTGAAGACCGGCATCCGGAACATCGTCATGCCGGGTGCGCGCAGGCACACCACGGTGGTGATGAAGTTGACCGCGCCCAAGATCGTGCCCAAGCCGGACAGGATCAGCCCCAGTACCCACAGGTCGGCGCCGACGCCGGGGGAATGCAGTGCGCTCGTCAGTGGGGTGTAGGCGGTCCATCCGAAGTCCGCGGCACCTCCCGGGGTGATGAACCCGGCGAGCACGATCAGCGATCCGAACACGTACAGCCAGTACGCGAACGCGTTGAGCCGCGGGAACGCGACGTCCGGTGCCCCGATCTGAAGCGGCAGAATGTAATTGGCGAATCCGTACGCGACCGGGACGGCGTAGAGCAACAGCATAATCGTGCCGTGCATGGTGAACAGCTGGTTGTACTGCTCGTTGGACAGGAACTGCAACCCCGGTACGGCGAGTTCGGTGCGCATGAGCAGCGCCATCAACCCGCCGATGAGGAACAACCCGAACGAGGTGACCAGATACATCTTCCCGATCGTCTTGTGATCGGTGGTGGTCACCAATTGGAACAGCGTCGAGCCCTTCGGCTCGTGACGCATCGGATACGGCCTGGCCGCCTCAGGGCGGGGAATCAGTGCGGTCATCGACGATTTCCTCGAACTAGGTGTGGGATGCGCCCGCATTTGCATGCGCAGAAATAGGCTCAGTGATGCACAACGATGTGCGTTACAGGGCCATGGAGGCCTGGACGGTGACGTAGACGGCCACGACGAGCAACAGGGCTGCGAAGCTACGGGTGAGTGTGGTGGCAGAGACTTTGTCGCTGATGGCTTTTCCTGCGAACGATCCGGCGATGGCCGCGAGGGTGAACGGTACGACGATCTCCCACGGGATGGTGGCACCTGTGCCGAGGCGTTCGGTGAAGGCTCCCGCGCTGGTGATGGAGATGATCACCAGCGACGTTCCGACCGCGACGGGCATCGAGTAGCCCAGTGCCAGAACCAGGGCGGGGACGATGAGGAAGCCGCCGCCCACTCCCAGAAACCCGGTGAGGAAGCCGACGACGAGCGCGGAAGCGACCAGCTTGACTACCTGCGACGTGGTGATCTTCACTTTCGCGGGCTTGGTGGCGACCGCAACGGCACCCGGGCGTGTTCCCGCGGTCTCGGCCGGGTTCGGTGTCGGTAGGTCGGCATCGTGTCCACGCCGGGTGCGGCGCAGCATCGCACCGGCGGCGACGATCATCAGTGCCGCGAACGCGAGCAGCAAGATCTGCGGGTCGACCGATCGGTTGAGGATCGATCCACCGAAGGCGGTGACCGAGCCCAGAATTCCGAACACTGCCGCTGCCCGCCACCGAACGTGCCGTGCTCGCGCATGACTGATGGCCGCGATGATCGAGGTGATTCCGACGATGATCAACGAGGCGCTCGTTGCCGACTGCGGTTCGACCGCCAGGAGATACACCAGGGCAGGAACAGTCAGTATCGATCCCCCACCACCGAGCGCGCCGAGGGAAAGACCGATGAGAATCCCTGCGGCAACTGCAATCGCCAGGGTGGCGACCATGTCAGATCACTGCGCCGGGGGTGCCGTCATCACGGACCACAGGGCGGCCGTCTTCGTGCCACGCTTTCATTCCGCCCGACAGATTGTGCGCTGTACGACCGGCATCGGTGAGGGCCGCGACAGCTTTGCTCGACCGAGCGCCCGACCGGCACACCACGACCAATTTCTGCTCAGGAGGGTAGGCAGCAGGATCGAGATCGCCGAGGCGTACATGGACGGCGTCCGGGGCGTGGCCGGCAGCCCATTCGTCGTCCTCGCGGACATCGATCAGGATGGCTCCCGATTCGGCGATCAGTGCATATGCGGCGGCCGGATCGGCTTCCGGTGGTGCTCCAGTCATGAACAACGCTCCTTGGATCAGTGGGTGCTTACAGGGCGTGCAGCGGCGTGGCCGGCACGAAGCGATAGCCCTCGCTCGGTGAGAACGTGGCCGAGACGGTGAACCGATCTCCTCGAATCACTGTGTGCCGCAACTCCACCGGCCGGGAATTCATGCAGCCCAAGCGGCGGATCGACAGCGCCGCGGTCTTCGAGTCGAGTTCGAGTGCTGCCGCATCCTCCGGATCCGGCACGACGGCAGTGACGTCCTCGCGGCCACCGGTCAGGCGGATGCCGCAGCGTTTCTCGAGCTCGATGTAGAGAGCCGTGTGAGTGAAGTCCGCATCCAGGAGGTCGCGTGCCAGCTCCCCCGGCAACCAGGCACGGTCGAGAGCCAACGGCATGGTCCCTGCCATACGGATGCGCTCCAGGTAGAGCAGCGGAGCCTTGGGACCGACCTGCAAGGTAGCGGCCACCGCGGGGTCGGTCCGCAGTTCGAGTGCACGCACCACGCTGTGCTGAGCAACACCCGTGGCTTCCACGGCAGCGAAGAGACTGTAGAGCGCACCGAGTGGCTGCTCGATCACCGGCGGAGCCGCCAACCGAGAAGGCCGGCCACGCTCTGCAATCAAGATTCCTTCGTTCCGCAGGTGCCGCAGGGCCTCGCGGGTGGTGTGACGGCTCACCCCGTAGCTCGTCGTCAACGCATGCTCGCCCGGGAACTCGGAGCCGGCGAATTCGTCGTCACCGATTCGGCGGACCAGATCGGCATGCAGTTGCGCCCACAGCGGCATCGCACTGGAGCGGTCGAGCGCGGCGCTGCGATCGGGTTCAACCATCAGAGGCCCTCCTGTCGATCTGTGTCGGAATCCGAATTCGAGCCGCCGGCTGCTGACCCTCGGGGCCACTGTACAACAAATGTACGTACATCCGTACGGACGGCAGTGATGCTCTCTACGCGTCGAAGCGATGTCGACCGAGGATCTCGGGGACCGCAGCTCCCCCCGTCCCCGAGAAACCATCCGTCGGCGTCGCCGACACACAACGAGACAATGCTTGCTTCGAGAAAAGTTGTTTCCCACCACGAACGAGCGCCTGGTGGAGATCGCGCCGAACCTGGTGAATCCGCCCGCGTAGCGAGCGTCATCGTTTCGCTTCCCAGTCGGTCCCGGATCAGGCCAGTCGGTGCCGGATCAGGAGTGTCGCCCGGGGGCTGCTCGCCCGGGGCCTGCTCTACCGTCGGTGGCGCAGCGAGCCGACAGGGCGAGCACCGGACCGAACCGGGGGCGGACTGCACGACCGCCTCCGATTCGGGCGGGTTCGATCAGACTGTTTCGAGGTTGCGCTCGGCCCAGGCGGCGTAGCTGCCCTCGAGTTCGACAACTCGGTAGCCGGCGCGGCGCAGGGCGCTGGCTGCGACCGCGTTACGGACGCCGCTCTGGCAATAAGTCACGATCGGACCGCCCGTGGGCAGTCCGTCGAGGTTCCACAGCAATCGGCCACCGCTGAGCTGTTCGGAGCCAGGTATGTGGCCGTCGGCGTGTTCGGTTTTGTTGCGCACGTCCAGCACCATTGCCGGGTCGAACGAATCCAGCTCGTCCGCACCGATCGTCTCGGGTGTCGTCATGGGGAGCCCTCGTAGACTCGTGACGTACCCGGTCACCGTATCGATGCCGACCCGCAGCAGGTGATCACGTAGCTCGTCGGCGACGGCGTGGTCCTCGGCGAGCACCACCAGTGGAGTGTCCTCTCGTTCGGGGTCGTAGACCCAGGCACCGAACGAGGCTGCCTTGTCGATGCCGGGGATGTTGAGCGCTCCGGGGACAGCGCCGGCGTGCACCTCATCTTGGCCGCGGGTGTCGAGGAGGACGACCTCGTCGGAGTCGAGGGCGCGTGCCAATTCTGCGGAGTCGTACTCGCGCAAGGGAGAGAGTGGCCCGAGAACGACCGGGCCCTGCTTGTTCTGACGCTTCATCCGGCCGAAGTAGGCGTGTGCATCCGGTTGACCGTCGAGCATCTCGTCGACGAAGCCCTGCTCGTCGTCGCGCTCGACATACCCGGCCCACCAAGCGAAACGGCGTTCGTAGCCGACGCTGGTCGACGGAAGCGCGCCGAGAGCTTTTCCGCAGGCACTGCCCGAACCGTGACCGGGAAAGACCTGGATATGATCCGGCTGCGTGACGAACGACCGCTTCAGACTGCGGAAGATCTGTTTGGCACCCTCGAAACGGGTGTCGACACCGTCTGCAGCTTCGTCGAGTAGGTCCGGGCGGCCGAGATCGCCGGCGAAGACGAAGTCGCCCGTCAACATGTATCCCGGAGCATCGGCGAAGGCGCCGTCGGTCACCAGGAACGAGAGGTGCTCCGGGGTATGACCGGGCGTGTGAACGGCTTGCACGGTGATGTTGCCCAGAGCCAGCGTGTCGCCATCGTGGAGGCGTTCGGCCTCGAAGCCGTACTGCCAGTCGTCGCCGCCCTCTCCTGAGACGTAGGTGGTCGCGCCGGTGGCCTTGGCCAGCTCGCGGGTGCCGGACAGGTAGTCGGCATGGATGTGGGTCTCGGTGACGGCGGTGATGGTCATGCCATGTCGATCGGCCAGGTCCAGGTACACACCGATGTCGCGGCGGGCGTCGACCACCACTGCCTCTCCCTTGGCCTGGCAGCCGATGAAGTATCCGGCTTGGGCGAGGTCTTCGTCGTAGATGCGTTCGAGAAGCATCGAAATCTCCTTGTCGATCGTGGTGGCGTTCGTACAGGTCTCAGAATTCATGGTACCCCGTGGGGTATTTCAGGAGGTTCTGTGCGGCGAGGTGCACGGTTCCGATTCCTGCGGGGTGGAGGTGAAGTGGGCGGCATTCCACTGGGCGACCAGGGGCATCGCAACCGACTGATCCAGCGAGGCGCAACGACTCACAGCGACATCGCAGTGGTTGCCGATCATCACGTCCTCCTCAGCCGTCCGGCACTCACCGACTCGGGGCGGACGAGGAAATTTCATTCGTCCCGAGTGTGGCGTTTGTCAGTATTGGCGACTAACCTCTTCCATAATGTACGTACATCCGTACGATCAATCAAGGAGAGGGCGACGTACACCTCGGCACGTGTCCTTGCACCACCTGCTCGAACGCCGGAATGACCTTCCAGCACGACTGCTGTGGATGCAGTGCACCTGGCTTCAATGACCACCAATGTTGTGACCACACGGCTCGCGCCCACACCGACGTCGAGCTGAACCACCCGGCATCAACCGAAATCGAGACAGCGCTCACCGAGCTCGTGTCTCGAACAGGAGGACCACATGTCCGCGCACACCATCGACCACAAAGTCGCGATCATCGGCGGAGGCAACGCCGGTATTTCGCTCGCGGCACGTTTGCGGCGAGCAGGAATGACCGACATCGGCATCATCGAGCCGGCAGAGACCCACTATTACCAACCTTTGTGGACGCTCGTCGGTGGAGGCCGCGCCCCGGCCTCGGAGAGTGCGCGCAGCGAGGCGTCGGTGATGCCCCAGGGCGTCGGCTGGATCAAGGATCGCGCCGAGGGGGTCGACCCCGATGCCCAGACGGTCAGCACCTCCTCGGGAACTACGATCCATTACGACCACCTGGTGGTGTGCCCCGGCATCCAGCTCGACTGGGATTCGGTGTCCGGCATGGCCGAATCGATCGACACCCCGCAGGTCTCGAGCAATTACCGCTACGATCTCGCACCCAAGACGTGGCAGATGATTCAAAAGATGCGGTCGGGCACCGCCGTGTTCACGATGCCCTCCGGCCCCATCAAATGCGCGGGTGCCCCGCAGAAGATCGCGTACCTCGCGGCCGACTACTGGCGCGAGCAGGGCGTGCTCGATGCCATCCGAGTTGTCCTCGTCCTGCCCACACCCGGAATGTTCGGGGTACCGGTGTTCGCCGAGGAGCTCGAACGAGTCGTGGCGCGTTACGGCATCGAGGTGCGCAAGAACAGCGAAGTCACCGCTGTCGATCCGGACGGCCGGTCGGTGACGATCACCGACAACAGTGCAGGTACCACCGACGAGCTACCCTACGATCTGCTCCACGTCGTACCGCGCCAATCTGCACCGGACTGGATCAAGGCCAGCCCCATAGCGGACCCCGAGAATCCAGCCGGATACGTCCAGATCGACAAGAACACACTGCGTCACAACAGATTCGACAACATCTTCGCCCTCGGTGACGCCGGATCGTCACCGAATTCCAAGACCGGTGCCGCCATCCGCAAGCAAGCACCCGTGGTCGCCGAGAACCTGCAGGCGAGCATCGCCGGCCGTCCACTGACCGCACAGTACGGCGGGTACGCCTCCTGCCCCTTGACCACCTCTCGTAAGACGATGCTTCTGGCCGAGTTCGACTACACGATGCAGCCGGCTCCCTCGATACCGCTGATCGACACCACCCGCGAACGCCGCGACATGTGGTTCCTCAAGAGACGCGGACTGCCGGCGTTGTACTGGAATGCCATTCTCACCGGCCGAGCGTGAACGGTCGACCGCCGCACAGTTACGACCGCGAGGGCGACCTGAGCCACTATCGGTCGGTGTTCGAGGCCATCGAACGACGCGTGATACCGGAGGTGGTGATCACCCGGGTCACCCCGTATCTGCTCGTTCTGGTGTCGGCGGCCGTGCTCGGAGTGGTGCTTCCGCACACCGGCGGCGCACACGGGTACGACGTTCTTCTGCGCACCGAAAGCGCCGACGCGGAATCAGCGGGTGTGTTGGCGACACTGTTCACCGCATTCACTCTCACGTTCACCGTCGTAGCGGCCTCGATCGCGCGTCTGGTTCGGCGTTTTCGGTGGGCCGCTCTGGCTTTGGCGGGCAACGGTGTCACCACGGTGTTCGGTGTGCTCGCGATCTGGGCTCGGCAGTCACTGGCACCGACCGCGACGGTGGCGGGTCCATCGATCGGCCTGTATCTGGGGGCGGTGGCAGCCCTGCTGTCCACCGTTCTCTGGGCTCGTGTGGTGTTCACCCGCCCACCCGAGCATCCCGGTCCAGCGCGCAGGAGCTGACACGTCGCGGGCCCGAGCACCCCATCTCGAACCGGCTGTCCTGCCTCGGTCCGATCACCCCCGTGCATCGATGCGGGGGTGATCGGACCGTTGTCAGGCGAGGGCGAGAAAGAGCTTCTCGAGCTCCGCTTCGCTCATCTTCTCCCCTGTTTCCGCCCCGGTGATGCACTCACGGAGTCCGGTGGCGACGATCTTGAAGCCTGCCCGGTCGAGAGCCTTCGACACCGCGGCCAGCTGGGTGACGACGTCCTTGCAGTCACGGCCGCTCTCGATCATCGAGATCACTCCTGCGAGCTGACCCTGCGCACGCCGCAGACGGTTCAGTACCAACGCGATGCTTTCGGTGTCACCGGTCATGTCGTTCAGTCCTTCGTTCGATGAAACTCCAGGTTACCCCTAGGGGTAAGAGTGGTCGTGGTGGCCGACGCCGGACGGTATCGGCCACCACCATGGTGAGCATCTCGACTGTGCGAGCGTCTCAGCTGTGCGAGAAGCCGATCTTGGGTAGTACTGCTCGTAGCCACGTGGGTGACCACCATGCGGCATGGCCGGTCAGGCGCAGGAGCACCGGCAGCAGAACCAAGCGGATGAGTATCGCGTCCAGCAATACGGCGACACCCAGAATGATGCCCATCTCCTTGGGTGGCAGTGGTTCGGCGAGCGCGAACGAGAAGAACACCGCGATCATCACCGCTGCGGCCGCGAAGATCACCCGACCCGAATGCGCCATTCCGTCGACCTGAGAACCGTGCGGATCACCGGTGTTCTCGTAGTGTTCCTTGACGCTCGACAGCAGAAACACCGTGTAGTCCATCGCGATTGCGAAGATCATCGCGAAGAAGAACACCGGGCCCCAACCGTTCAGGAATCCCTGCGGGGTGAATCCGAGCAGCGACGCCCCGTGACCGTCTTGGAAGATCAGCTTCGCCACACCGAATGCTGCGCCGGTGGACAGCAGGCTGACCACGGTCCCCAGCAGGGCGATCAGCGGTGCCTGGAGCGCGATCAGCAGCAGCAGGAATCCGAGCACGAGGATCACCGACACCACGATCGGCAGGTACTCGTTCAACGCGGTCTGTAGGTCCAGGTTCTCCGCGGGTGCACCGCCGACGATCGCTCCCTCGGGCAGCTCGGCGCGCAAGGCGTCGAGTGTGGTCTCGAGTGCGGGGTCCGACGGGTCCACGTTCGGGATGGCCTGCAGCATGACGTAATCGGATCCGTCCATGGCGGGCATGGGCGGCGTCACCATCGATACGCCGTCGACGCTCGCTGCGATCTGTGCGGTCTGCTCTGCCTCCGCCGTGGGGGCGATGATCTGCAGCATGCCTGGTGCGCCTTCGCCCATCTGTGCCTGCACCAGTTCGTAGCCTTGGCGGACCGGAGCGTCCTCGGGGACAACCGAAATGGACGGCATGGCGACCTTGAGACCCAGTGCCGGAATCGACAGCGCCACCAGAATCAGCAGGGAGCCGATGGCGAACGGCCACGGATGCTTGTGCAGCAACTGACCCCAGGTCGCGAATTTCGGCGAGCGGTGCACCTGTCGCTTCGCGTACGGGAGGGAGCCGGCATTGACCTTCGGTCCGAGCTTGCCCAGAACTGCGGGGAGCAGTGTGAGGGTGGCCGCGAGAACGAACACCACCGCGAGCATGATGCCCACGGCCATCGTGCGTACCGCAGGTGCAGGTACCAGAAGCACGGCGGACAGGCTGATCAGCACGGTCAGGCCGGACAGCAGGACTGCTTTGCCTGCCGTGTCCATCGTTTCTGCCACTGCACGCTGGGGGTCGATCCGTCCGGCGTCGATGGTCTTGCGGAGCGCATCCCGGAATCGGACGACGAGGAAGAGCGCGTAGTCGATACCGAGCGCCAGCGCGAACATCATCGCAAAGTTCATCGCCCACACCGAGATCGGTGTGATTTCGTTGAGCAGAACCAGACCACCCGCGGATGCGACGAGGCCGGCCAGAGTCAACAGCAAGGGCAGACCTGCCGCGACGAGCGATCCGAACGCGAGCACCATGATCGCCAATGTGACGGGCCAGGAGATGATTTCGGCCTTGATCATCGCGTCGTGGTTGGCCTTGTTGAAGTCACTCCACAGTGCCGATGCTCCGGTCGGGTAGACCTCGATCGAGTCCGTGGAGGCTGCGGTCAGCTCACCTTTGAGATCGTCGACGGCCTTCACCATCTCGTCGGTGGTCCCGTTCGCTCCACCGATGAGGATCCCGGTGTGTCCGTCGGGGCTGATCGACATTCCCGGTTGCGGGGGGATCACCTCGGAAATCCGCGAATCGGCGGCCAGAATGTCGGTGACCTCGGAAATGACCGCCGCGACAGCGGGATCGGTCACCTGCTCGGTGTCCGAATGCACGACCACCTGGATCGCGGCCGAGGAGTTCCCGCCGAAGTGCTCCTGTGCGAGTTCGCGAACCTGGACCGACTCCGATCCGTTGGATTGCCACCCGGCACCGGCGAGGGATCCGAACACCGACGGGGCGAACGCTCCCAATCCGATGATGACCACGAGCCACGCGGTGACCACCCACTTGAAGTTGCCTGCCATGCGCGCACCGAAGCGCGCCAACGGCCCGCCGGTGATTCCTGGCGGCGAGTTGTCTGCAGAACTCTCGTCGGTTCGAACGTCGGTGGAACTCACATCGTGCCCTTACTGGTCGGGAAGATGGAGGAACCGTAACACAGTACCCCCAGGGGTATGCTGGTATCATCGTATCTACCCCCTAGGGTATGCACGGACGACCGCACCACACGCAGAGAAGCGAGGATCTACCGCATGTCATGCACCGACACCCTCACCGGCCCCGGCGGACCGAGTATCGAACGCGCAGTCCCCGCGCTGGCGGGCACCATGGTCCTTGCCAGCCTCGCCGCCGGTTCCCTTCACGACCGCCGCTGGCATGTCCTGACAGCATTCGTCGGCGGGAATCTGCTGCTGTATTCCGCAGTCGGATGGTGCCCGGCCAGCCTGTTGATGAAGCGGCTGGGGATGCGTCAGAGCACAGCGACCCCGACCCGGTGAACCGCAACAGGACCCGCCCTTTGCCGTGGCAGTGGGTCGGCTACGCCTTCGGCCGCACTCTGCCCTCGACCATGACGGACTGGGTGGCCAACGATCTGACGGGCAATCACGCCGTGGTTCGGCACCTGATCCGCGGCCAGGTTCCGTTTCTTCCCATCTACGCCGTGTTCATGTTCTTTCCGGGTGAACTGTGGTTGCGTGGTTCCATGGTGCTTCTGGCGGTCCTGCTCTCGCTGTTCTTCACCGCCTCGTACATGGAAGAGAATCGGCAACGCCGCCTCGTGCGACACATGCTGCCCCGCGATCTCACGAACTCCCGTAAAGCGCAGGAATCGGAGCTGGTCAAGAAGCGTTATCTGGCGGCGCACCCCGAGTCCGAGGCCTCACGCACCGCCGCGGCACCCATCGCTCCCGGCCGGGAGCACTGAGCGATGGTCGGCGATTCGACGCACCGTCTCGCCCGATGGCAACGATTCTGGGACAAGCAAGCGGCCGGTTACGACAAGCACATGACCTTCCTCGACCGAGTCCTTTTCCGCGACACCAGATCCTGGATCTGCAGTCGCGCCCGAGGCCAGGTTCTCGAGGTCGCAGTGGGAACGGGACTCAATCTCGAGCACTACCCGGCGGGGACATCGTTGACCGGAATCGAGCTGAGTCCGGACATGCTCGCGCAGGCACACTTTCGCGCCGCCGACGTCAGACCGGATGCGCACCTGACGCTCGGGGACGCTCATGCTCTCGACTTTCCCGATGCATCCTTCGACACCGTGGTGTGCACGTTCTCACTCTGCGCCATCCCCGCCACGGACATCGCGCTCGCGGAAATGTCGCGGGTGCTGCGTCCGGGTGGAACGTTGCTACTCGCCGATCACGTCGCCTCGTCGATCCGGCCGGTTCGATGGATCCAACGCGCCCTGGAACTGGTGAGCGTCCCGATCGGCGGCGAGCACTTTCTGCGCCGGCCCTCGCTCGTGATCACCGGTGACGAGAGCTTCTCCATCGAGGACATCGACCGGTTCACTCTCGGTCTTGTCGAGCGTCTTCACGCCACGAAAGTGGCCTGAACGGGAGCAAGGACCACCATCCTCGCGGCACGAACTACCGGCCACGCCCGGCTATCTCGGTCTCGACGAACTCGAGAAGTTGCTTCTCTGCCATCCACCCACACTTGTCGCGCACCCACGGCGAACAACCCAGGATGTAGGGGCGACGAGATCAGCCCACCGAGACTTCGCAACGACGCCGAGGCTCCGACGCTGAACCCATTTCACCCCCGCACCGAGAGTCGGTACGGGGGTGAAGATGGGGTTCGATGGAGAAATCAGGCCAGATCGTAGCGATCGAGCATCATGACCTTGTCCCACGCCGCGACGAAGTCGCGGACGAACTTGTCCTTGGCGTCATCGCAAGCGTAAACCTCTGCGACAGCGCGCAACTCGGAGTTCGAGCCGAAGACCAGATCGTTGCGAGTTCCGGTCCACTTCTTCTCACCGGTAGCGGCATCCTTGGCCTCGTAGATGCCCTCCTCGGCGGCGGGAACCCACTCGGTGCCCATGTCGAGGAGGTTGACGAAGAAGTCGTTGGTGAGCGTGCCGACCTTGTCGGTCAGAACGCCGTGCGTCGACTTCTTGAAGTTCGCACCGAGCACGCGCAGACCACCGACGAGCACGGTCATCTCGGGCGCACTGAGCGAGAGCAGGTTTGCCCGATCGACCAGGTTGAACTCGGCCGGCAGCTTCTGGCCTTTGCCCAGGAAGTTACGGAAACCGTCGACCTTGGGCTCCAGATCGGAGAACGAGTCGACGTCCGTCTTCTCCTGCGTGGCATCCATGCGGCCCGGGGTGAACGGGACCGTGATGTCGACGCCGGCGTTCTTGGCGGCCTGCTCGACGGCTGCGACGCCACCGAGTACCACGAGGTCGGCGAAGGACACAGTTCCGGAGAATGACTGCTGGATTCCTTCGAGAACGCGGATGACCTGTGCGAGCTCGTCGGGCTCGTTGACCTCCCAGCCGGCCTGCGGCTGCAGACGCAGACGGCCACCGTTCGCACCGCCGCGCTTGTCACTGACGCGGAACGACGACGCCGCCGCCCACGCAGCCGAGATCAGCTGATCCTGAGTCAATTCGGATCCGAGGATGGCCTGCTTCAGTTCGGCGATCTGTGCGTCACCGATCAGCTCGTGATCGACGGCCGGGATCGGGTCCTGCCAGAGCAGGGGCTCCGCCGGAACCTCGGGGCCGAGGTAACGCGTGACCGGTCCCATGTCGCGGTGGGTGAGCTTGAACCAGGCCTTCTGGAATTCCTCTGCGAGCTCCTCGGGATGATCGAGCCACCGCCGGGTGATCTGCTCGTAGATCGGGTCGACGCGCATCGCGATGTCGGAGGTGAGCATCGACGGGTGGCGACGCTTGGAGGGATCGGCGGGATCGGGAACGAGGTCCGCGCCCTCGCCGTTCTTCGGGCGCCACTGGTGTGCACCGGCTGGGCTCTTGTAGAGCTCCCACTCGAACCCGTACAGGGTCTCGAGGAACGAGTTGTCCCACTGGGTGGGCGTGGGGGTCCAGATGACCTCGAGGCCACTGGTGATCGCGTCCGCACCGACACCGCTCTGGTAGCTGTTCTTCCAGCCGAGGCCCATCTGTTCGAGGGGAGCGCCTTCCGGCTCGGCACCGATGTGCACCTCGGGATCGGCAGCGCCGTGCGTCTTGCCGAAGGTGTGTCCGCCGATGGCCAACGCGGCGGTCTCGATGTCGTTCATGGCCATGCGGCCGAAGGTCTCGCGAATGTCCAGTGCGGACTGCACCGGATCCGGGTTACCGTTCGGGCCTTCGGGATTGACGTAGATCAGACCCATCTGCACTGCGGCCAGCGGGCCCTCGAGGCTGGTGCGGTCACCGTAGTAGCGCTCGTCGCCCAACCAGGTCTGCTCCGGGCCCCAGTAGATGTCCTCGTCCGGCTCCCAGGCGTCGACGCGTCCGCCGGCGTAGCCGTAGGTCGGCAGGCCCATGGACTCGATGGCGACGTTGCCGGTGAGCACGATCAGGTCGGCCCAGGAGAGCTTGCGGCCGTATTTCTGCTTGATCGGCCAGATCAGCCTGCGGGCCTTGTCCAGGCTCGCGTTGTCGGGCCAGCTGTTCAGAGGCGCGAAGCGCTGCATGCCCGCTCCGGCACCGCCGCGTCCGTCCTGCTTGCGGTACGTGCCCGCTGCGTGCCACGCCATGCGAATGAAGAACGGGCCGTAGTGACCGAAGTCCGCGGGCCACCAGGGCTGCGAGTTCGTCATCAGGGCTTCGATGTCGCGCTTGACCTCAGCGAGATCGAGAGAGTTGAACTCGGCTGCGTAGTCGAAGTCCGGGCCCATGGGGTCGCCGACTGCCGGGTTCTTCTTGAGGATCTTCAGATTCAGGGACTTGGGCCACCACTCGCGGTTGCTTCCGCCTTCGACGGGTGCCGGCATCGAGTCGTGCATGACCGGACACTTGCCACCCGACTCCTGTGGCTGGTCCTGGTTCATCTCTTTTTCGCGTGTTGTGTGGTCCTCGGACACGAGTTTCCCTCCAGAAGATGGTGAATGATCTGATTTCCGCGGCGCTCCCGCGCCGCGACATCAGGGGCTGACGCTGGTGGAGCAGTTCTCGCACAGGCCCCAGTAGATGACCTCTGCCTCGTCGACGACGAAACCAGGGGCCTCCGACGGAGTGAGGCACGGAGCCTCGCCGACGGCGCACTCCACATCGGCGATCGCGCCGCACTTGCGGCACACGAGATGGTGATGATTGTCGCCGATCCTGCTCTCGTACCGGGAGACCGAACCCGACGGCTGAATGCGCCGGACCAGTCCCGCGATGGTCAGAGCGCGGAGCACGTCGTACACGGCCTGGCGCGAGACGTCGGGCAGGGTGGCCCGAACGGCTCCGTAGACGGTGTCGGTGTCGACGTGCGGATGTTCGTGCACCACGTCGAGCACCGCCAGACGGGGGCGGGTGACTCTGAGCGCAGCACTACGCAGCATCTCCGAGTAGTTCGACGATGAGCTCACATCGACCAGTATGCATGACTTTTCTGGAATGAGTCCGGAAACTGAGCGACGGACTGATGTGAGGCGGCGAGCGCAGAGCCAGCGCGTTCCGCGCCGAGTGGCACCGAGATTGCGGGGAGCAATCGCCGGAGGATCTTCGGTTCGGGTGAACCCCTCAGGCTCGGTGTGCGTACACCACAGTGAAGCCCACAGCAGTCGTGGGCCCGAGGACAGGACACGTGATGAACACTTCAAGGTTCCGTATGGCAACGTCGCTCCTGGCGTCGGCGGCGATGATCGCCCTCGCCGGGTGCGGTTCCACCGAACCCACCGGTTCGGTCGCTGTGTCGAGTACTCCGGTGTCCACGTCGGCGGATCCGAGCGCCTCAACACCTGATGCAGCACCGTCCGAACCCGGTCTGGTGGTGTACGCCAGCAACTACTCCGTGAGTGACACGGTCTCTCGGGTCCAGCGCGCGCTCGAGACGGTGGGGACTGTGGCAGCCACTGTGGATTTCGAGAAGTTGGCACAGGGAACAGGTAAGACGATCCGTCCGACCACCGTGGTGATCGGGGGGAATCCGAAGGCGGCGTCGCCGTTGATCACCGCGGATCAACGGGCCGCGATCGACCTTCCACAGAAGTACCTGGTCTGGCAGGCTGCCAACGGGACGGTGTTTCTGGCATACAACTCCGCGGAGTACATCGCGGCGCTCGCTGGTATCCCGGTGTCGTCCGACGCCCTCGACGGACTCCGGGCCGGGTCGGCATCCACCGCGTCCGATGCGACGGGATCCTCGGCGGCCGCTGCAGAGGGCACCGATGTGTCCACAGCGCCGAGATACCTGGTCGAAAAGACCAGTGATGCATCGGTTGCTGCGTCCATCGCTCGATACGAGGCAGCGTTCGCGGCCAAGAATCAGCCCACAGTCGCCACCGTCGATCTCGCGTCCGCCGCTGCCGAGACACCTCTGAGGCCCACCATGGTCACCTACGTCGGTAATCCTGCGGTCTCGACTGCGCTGGTCGGAGCGCAGCAGACCATGGGGATCGACCTCCCCGCCCGATACGTGGCGTGGCAGGACTCCGAAGGGATCGTTCACGTGGCTCATCCCGATATCCGTGTACTCGCTGCTCGGCATTCGATCTCGCCGACCAATCCCGTTCTCGACATGGTCGAGGCCGCCACGACCGGTTTCACCGATGCCGCTTCCGGCTCGGGCAGTTAGGTGGACGGTGTCGAATCCGGCTCACAGCAGAACCATCAGCTCGTCGATGCGTCCGAAGTTGCCATGTCGGCGCTCTTCCGCGAGCACCAGCATGCAGTGACTCGATTCGTCAGCCGCTACACCCAGACCCGCGAGCAGTGCGAGGACATCGTCCAGGAGACGATGTTGCGTGCGTGGCGCGGGATCGACCGCATCGATGTGACAGCAGCATCGACGCGGTCCTATCTCATGACGATCGCGCGAAACGTGCTCACCGATCAGTGGCGGGCGAGCACGAGCAGGCCGACTCTTGTCCACGACCAGATCGCACTCGCTGCCGAGTGCATCGACGACGAATTGGGCGGGGTCCTCGACGGGTGGCTCATAGACGAGTCGCTGCACCGGTTGTCCGAGGAGCATCGAGCGGTCATCGTGCTCATCTACTACGAGGGCCGAACCGTCTCCGAAGTGGCCGCACACCTCGATATCGCGGTCGGCACGGTCAAGTCCCGCTCCTACTACGCTGTACGTGCCCTACGCCGGATCTTCGACGAGTTGGGATTGATTCCATGAGCTCAGCGCACGACGAGATCCGACCACTGCTCGGGGCGTACGTACTCGACGGACTCGAGCGCGACGACCGAGCAGCGGTACGACGACATCTCGACGACTGCCTTGCCTGCCGAACCGAAATCGACGTACTGGCACCCGTCGCGGGTGTGCTTCGACGTCGAAGGCAGCCAGCAGATCTCTCACCGGTGCACTCGACGGCCGGTGCAGACCAGCGACTCGACCACCTGCTGAGCGCGATGAGGCAGCAACGGACCTCCGAGAAGAGGCGGCGGCGAGTGTGGACTGCGGTGTCGGCGACCCTCGTTCTGGGAGTCGCTGCGGCGATCGTCCCGCTCAGTAGCCTCGCCCGCTCCGACGATTCGACAACGGTGAACGATGCGGGAGCCCGCCCGCTCGTTCTGTCGAGCACCATCGGGGCCACAGGTGAGCTCGAGCTCACCACGAAAGCCTGGGGCACATCGATCGACGTCGACGTCCAACAACTCCCCGACGCAGGCGTCCTCACTCTCCAGGTGGTCGGCAACGACGGGGCTCGACAGCAAGCAGCTCAATGGTCGGTCACCGCGAGCCGAGCAGCAGCGGTGACCGGCGCGACGTCCCTTTCTGTCGAGGACATCCACTCGATCGTGATCGACGATCCGGCGGGCAACACGATCGCGCGGGCCTCTCGCTGAGACCGAGTCGTCACCGACACGGGCCAGGTTTGGATGCGGTGCCTCGAACCGCATGTTGGTCGAACGGCCGGCCGAGTGGCTGGACCGCAGTCGAAGGAGGTCGGGGCGCTCACGACGTACCCCGGATCGAAGTCCGAGTCCGACCTGCGACATCGAGCGATCACACCAGTCTCCTCGTCTCACCAGAACCAATCGACCCGCAGCCCACTGTCGGGTGTCCCACAGAAAATTACGGATATCGACGACACGTACGTCGCAGGATCCGAGACCCCTAGCTATCCGAGGCGACCCAGCGAGCATCGGATGTATACACGGTCAGATGTACCCCATGGGTATGTGCTGATATCACCCTCAGGGGCTCATACTCGTAGTCGTTTGCGATGACTGTGACGACAATTGGACGCGCCTTCGGTCGTCTCGTCGTTTCGGCGGTCGGGTATCGAAGACGGTGCTGCCATCGACCCAAGGGCACCCACTCATCGACGTAGACATCGAGCCGGTGACGGAAGTCGACATCTGTGTCCATGGGTCGACAGCACACCGACAGTGCAATCAGTCCGCCGATGCCAGTTGCCCGAGAGACAGCATCAACAGTCGCCGCGATCCCATCCGTCGTGTTCGTCGAGAATGTCGACGAGAGTGCGCAAAAGATCGTCGACGCGGTCATTGATGTCGTCGAACCGATCGTCGAGCTCGGCGAGGCGGATGTGTGCGTCACGCCGGGCACGAATCCCGTGCTCGTAGTAGGCATTGTCCAGAACGAAGCCCGATCGACCTGGTTCTGCTCCGTGTAGAACAGCACTGTCGGGGTCGTTCGTCGTCCACAGGGTGCGCGGTCGATGCGCAGCCGGCCGACCGTTCAGGTGAGCGCGCGTCAGTGCGGACAGCGACTGCACTGTGAGCGGTTCCGGCGTCCAGGGTGTGTAGCCCCAGCGATCGATACGAACCACAAGCGGCTCCTCCGCGTGCTGCGCTGTCACCACCGGAGACGCAGACATCGAAGGTGAGCGATCGGGGTCGAGAAATTCACGGAGCATCGAGATACTCGCGGAGCGATCGAACATCGACTGAAGTTGCGCCCAGCGCCGGTACACCGACACCGGACCGGACTCACCGTAACTGCCGAGCATGGTCGGGGTGACACGGTGCAGGCCGGAAACGATCAGGTCCGGCCCTGCGACCTCGATGTCGCCGCGGCGCAGAGTGCTGATGTCACGGTAAGTCAGTCCGGCAGAAACCAAAGTCAATATCAGTGCATCACGTCGCCCGAACAGCCCGTATGGCCATCCAGACGACAGAATGCCGTCGATGATCGATGCAGCGCAGCCACGGATTTCGGTGAGACGTTCCCGGCGGCGCTCTGCGAGAGCGAGCCGAATGGGGACCGAGCGACCGGGTTCGGCCATACCGCGACTGCGGTGGGCAGCGTTGACAGCCGATACTCGACGACGCTGCGTGGCGACTGCGGCAGGGTGGTGGTCAAGAAACTCTGCCAGTGTGGACGGTGTAGCAGGCAGCGACGACCGGTCGCTGGCAGCGCACCAGTCGCAGAACAATGCCCATGTGTGTTCTGCGGAGCGGCCGAGACCCGAGATGCCATAAGCCACCGAGCCGAACGTAATTCCGTTCGATTGACTGGCGGAGTGTCGATATTCAAAGTTGCAGTGTTCGGAAACGGTGACACTTCCTCCCCGGTTTGGCTGTTACAACAGTTTAGGCACCGCTCGCCCAGCCTTGGTGACGTCGAGCCGAGGTGGACGCCCCCGTAGCCCAAGCATCTTCAGATCTGCCCGCCGTCTGTCAGCGGGCGCGAAACCGTTCCGTACGAGCCCGTCCATTCGCACCGTCACGTCAATCGGAGGCTCGTTTGCGGCGGTGGACGTGATCGAAGGCGGATGTTGAACCGGCTAGCCATACCGTATTGTGATACGGTATGGCTATGAGCGAAGCCGCAGTGCGCAACCGACGAGCAGGTGGCCCCAAGCGTCTCCTCGTGCTCGATCAGGTGATATCGACTATGGCGGTCCGCGGATACAGCGGCACCAGGTACGCAGATATCTCCGAGGCCTCCGGTATCGCAGTAAGCACCTTGCAGGGCTACTTCGGATCTCGCGAGGACATGTTGATCGAAGCTTTCCAACGCGCCACTTCCGTTGCCGTTGAAGCCATGCGCGAATTCACGGCGCAATTCGATGACCCATGGAAACAACTGGTGGCGATGGTGGACCGTGGCCTTGCAACGGATGTTCCGACCTGGCGGATGCTCATGGAATTCTGGACGGCAGCCGCCCACGACACCGAACTCCGGCAGCACGCCACAGCATTGGCGACCCAGTACCGAGAACCCTTCGCGGACGCTGTTCGTCGAGGAGTGGAGAGCGGTCAATTCGACCCGCGCTTCGATGTCGAGTCCATCGTCGAAGTCGCAGTGGCAAACATCGTCGGCGTGCTGTACCCAACGGTACTCGGCCACCTGCCTCTTCCTGCAACGAATTACCGCGACGTAGTCATCTCCCAGTTGGCGTACGTCCTCCAAGTTGATACCCACGAAACTTCCGGCAACCCGCCGGCGCTCGGCGAACAAGAAGGGTGACACCCATGTCCCACTCAGTCATCAACCCCAGTGAGCTCCACGACCCAATTCCCTACGGCTACAGTCACACTGCGGCAGTGCCGGCCGGTACTGGCCTAGTGTTCGTCTCCGGTCAGTACGGATCCGGAAAGGACGGCATGGTCGTCTCTGCCGACTTCGCCGGCCAAGTGAAACAAGCATTCGCCAACCTCGGCGTGGCCCTGGCTTCGCACGGGCTCGACCACAGCAACATCGTCCAACTCAGAACCTACGTCGTCGGCCCGGATTTCGAGAAGCTCGGAATCATCGGAAGTGTTGTCCATGACAGCTGCGGGGAGCTGCCACCGACACAGACCGTAATCGGTGTGTCGGGTTTGGCCATGCCCGACATTCTGTTCGAGGTCGAAGCAGTCGCTTCCTACCCAAGCGCCGAATCGTAGACGCAACCCCATTTGGGGGCCACCGGCGACGTAACCTGCCCACTCGTCGGTGTATCCGAAAACAGGGACAGGTAGTCGAGACCCGATGCCCGGATCGAACCTGGTCGAAATGCTCGATGGTAGGACCTTGAATGTGTTGTGTAAGTGCACATTCACTGTTTCAGCTTGGCGTTCATGATTCGTCTTGTTGCTCTTCGGAACGAGCGAGCAGGTAGTCGGCCCAGTCTCGTCGTGTTCGACTGGACCATTTGGTGGCTGTAGATATGTTGACGCCGAGTAGGTCAGCGGCGATCGGGGCAGGGATGTCGCGGGCCCAGGCCGAGCGAGCCGAGTGGCGGGCAGGAAGCGGTTCGATCCCGTGGTGGCGGAGTTTGCGTGCGAGGACAGCAGACGCCATTGGCCTGCCCGGGGACCTTCCCGGAAACAGAAATCGGGTTGCGAGTTCGGTCTGGTAGAAGGTTTCGCGACCGACTCTGTTGTCTCGCAGGGTGGTCAGGAGTGCGGCCAGTGCAGGTGGCACCAAGGCGGGGCCTTCGTCGAAACGCAGGTAGGTCTCCTGGTCGACGACGTCGATGCGGCCACAGGTCAGCGTAGCGATGCTGGTGGTTGTGCGGCCGTAAAGCAGGACGAGCGCACCCGTGACTCGGACGTCGAGAGGCAGTTCGTCGTCGTGAAGACACCTGTCGAGCATGTCCCACCGGTCTTCTTCGGTGAGCAAGTTCGACGGGTCGGCGCTCGGCCTTTGGGGCACCGTCAGGTCGGAGCATAGCTTCCTTCCTTTCGACCATTCTATGAATGTGGTTACGAAGTAACGGTATTCGCTGCCACCGTCGAGCCAAACATCGATGTCGGCTTGATCGGTCGTGGGCAGTGTCTTGCCGCGTTCATCGAGCCAGGTCAGGAATTCGAGACTGATTGCGATTTGGCTCCGAACGTAAGTGGCAGCGCTGACCGTGACGGGCCGTCGGTTGGATCGTCGGCGAGCACGCCGCAGAACGTGCCAGGTGGCGAATGGTCGCACGAGTGCGATGTGATGAGCGGGCCGTTCACCGAGGGCATGCTCGAGCCACTGTTCGATTCGCTCGAGCAACTCGTCGCGCTCCGCGAGAATTCCCGCGTGGACGAGCAGATCACGCAGTCGGTGCAAAGCATAGCTCGGCGGGCACTGGTCGAGCAGTTCATGGCTCAGGGACTCGTGGTGGGCTCGTTGAGCGAGCTCGTGAAGCAACTTCGCACCGCCGGCGCGTCGATGAAGCCAGCGCATCATCGAAGACGGATTGGGGACGTGGGCGAAGACGGCAATTAACGGAACAAGTTGCTCGGCAATGCCGTGTTCCGGGTGACTGAGGACGATGCGGAGCTTTGCCTCGAGTGCGTCGTGGGCGGTTTCGTGTTGTCGCCGGCGTACTCGTGTCGGGGATTCGGTGAGCTGGGGTTCGAGGACATGGCCGTCGTCGCGGCAGCGAAGACATACCGGTTGTTGGGCATCCGGATGTGCTGGATGCGCCGCACCGCAGATCACGCATGGGTGTCGTGGTCGGGTGAGGCAGCGGTTGCAGAGATCAGGTTCGGTGCCTCGGGCGGTGCGGTCGATTCCCCTGACTTCGCCGCACCCACCGCAGCGGCGCTTGGGCCGGGTGTAGCAGCTTTTGCAGATCGGGCCGTCGTCGGTGTGGGCGTATGTGGGCGCGTCCTCCCCGCACCGGATGCAGGTGCAGTGCGGAGTGCGGTAGCAATTCGGACACAATGCGGCGCCGTCGCTCCGCCGCGCCTTGATCGCCAACACTCGCCCACATTGTCCGCATGGCCCCCTCTTGCGGGGGACGCATGAGCTGCACAGTGGTCTGCCGTGGTCGTCGCGTTTGGCGATCGACCGATCCTTGCCGCAGCGACTGCACGGCGCGCAGTGGAAATATCGTCGGCAGTTGTCGCAGACACGACCTCCGTCGACTATGTGGTGCAGGATCTTTGGGGCCTTGCATCGTAGGCAACTGGGAATCGTGACCGTGGTGTGTCCGGCCGCGACGAGTAGCGCGGCCAGTCGCTGCACTGCCACTGGGGTGTTCGATGATCCCGACGTCAGCGCATCGGGATGCCGCGCAAGGTGCGCTTCCAACGGTCTCAGTGTTGAGTCGACTACCGCTTCGGCAACGAATTCCATTGCGGCGCAGAGGCTGAGGTCAGGAACACTGTTTCTGACGTGATGGGCGGCTCGCTCGAGCACGATTTGGCGTGGCTCGACTCCCGGCCGTCGGCTCATGTCGTCTCTGGTCGGCGGATGGTGGTGCGTCGTGCCCGTGGCGGGGCTGGGTGCTCACCCGTACTGCCGTTGCTCGTCTTCTTGATAGCAGTGTTGACGACGTCGATCTCGATGAGGTCGTTCGGTGTGCACCCGAGGATGTCGCACAACGCGGCGAGGGTGTCCATCGACAACCGTTGCGGCGGTGCGGTGACGAGCCGGTAGACCTGTTCGCGGGAGAGGTGAATCCCGCGCTCGGCGAGCAGCGGGCCCAGCTCGGTGGTCTGGAACATCTCATGGTCGGCCATCAGGCGTCGCAGGTTCCAGCGGTAGCCCATCTTCTTGATCATGGCGCTCCCTTCCATAAAGTGTCGCGGCTCTGCAGCGCTCGGCGTATTAGTCGGGTTCGGTACTCGTCGGATACACCGGTATAGATCGCGGTCGTCGAGGCGTATCGGTGACCGACCTGTTCGGAGACGAACCGTTCTGGGTAGTCGAACTCCACCAGATGCGTGACGTACGAATGCCGCAGACAGTGCAGGTCGAGTTCGACCGGCAACCCCGCCGCCTGACGCACTTGCTCGAAGGCATCGTTGATGCTGCGCAGTGACATTCGACCGGCGCGCTCGCTGACCCAGAGCGCGGTCAGCGCGCCCGGCTTCATCAATGGCCGAACCTCCTCGACCCAGTGGTCGAGCACATCGACGATCCAATCCATCTCCGGAACCGTCAACACGGTGCGCCGCTTCGGCGGGCTTCCCTTCGATGCCTTCCCCCACCGCACGAACCAAGCACCGTACTGGCCGTACTGCGCTGCTTTCGGTGCGCGGCGTCGGTCGGAGAGATCTAACCCGCGGGCCTCTCGACGGCGCAGTCCGTAGGCGTAGACGGTCTTGAGCAGGGCGGCGTCGCGTAACGCTGTCAACGAACCTTTGCGGCCCAGCTTGCGGATCTGCTCGACGCGGCCGTCCGCGGCATCGAACAAGGTCTGCACTTCGTCGTAGGTCAGCGGCCGCCTCCCCGGTCCGCCCTCGAAATCTGCAGCATGCGCGATCGTGTTTCCCTCGTGAAAAACCTGTTGCGGCACAACCGAAAACCGATCCCAGCACTGCGCAGGCCAACCGTAGCGGCTGTCGGTGACGTACTCCATGAACAAGCAAATCGACATCTCGTACGACCGGGCGGTCGACACCACGATCGGCTTACGCCGGACCGAGGACCGCAGATGCACGATGAAATCTTCACCGTCCGCCGGTTCCCATTGCCACGGATACGAATTGGTGAACTCGGCCATCCGACGCACCAGCGACAAACGCGGCGCGATCGTCCCCTCGTCACTGAGAAACCGCGTTCGTTGCTGACGTTCCCACCCCGCCAGCATCGCTTCGAACACTGCCTGTTCGGGCTCGAGATGCACTACCCCGTCGGTCAACACCAGATGCGCCGCACCCGGAATCTCAGTCTCGCCCATGCGTTGCATTAAACACAACAATGTTGAATCAAGTCTAGTCTGACTGCCGTCGCCGCAGGTCAGGCGAGACGGAAAGCCGGCAACGGATAGGATGACACCGCGGTCAACGTCCAGGTCGCATCAGCTTATGCGGTGGAACGCAGTTGCATCGGACGCAATTCCGCCTAGTTCCGGTTTCATAGTCCGAGGTCGGTGACGGCGTTGCCGAGCATGGGTGCGTGCTCACGGGCGTAGATTTCGACCATCCCAGGGGTCGTGTGGCCGGTCTGGCGCATGATGGCGTGGGCGTCTGCGCCGTTGCGGAATGCTTGGGTGACGAATCCTGCCCGCAACGAATGCCCACCCAACTGTGTGACCGTCTCGGGGTCGAAGCCGGCGCGAGCGGCGCGGCGACGGATCGCGGCGTGCACCGCAGCCCCGGAGAGCGCAGTGTCGGAGAGGTTGCCATTCTTGCGGACCGATCGGAACAGCGGCGAAGATTTGTCGGCGGCGGGCAATGCTCCCCGGCACACATGAGAGTCGAATGGTGTTGCACGGGAAAGTAACCGAATGACGGCGACTCTGCCGCCGGTGTCGAACGCGGCGACGAGCTGCAGCCATCGCACCCACGCGCACACCGGGCATGACTCGTGGCGGTTGGTGAACGGTAGTGCTTTCACTGCTCCGGTGCCGGCCTGGTCGGTCTTGGACTTCCGGATCTGTACGTGCGCGCCGTCGAGACGGTCGCGGCGGACATCGCGGCATTCGAGCGCTACGAGTTCACTGCGACGAAACGCGCCGGTGAAGCCCATCAGCAGCAGCGCGGTGTCGCGGCGCTCGAGCACCTCGGACGCCCACCCGACAGCACTGCGGCGCGCGTGGTCGACGATCGTGGTGATGTCGGAGGTCAGCAGCGGTGCCCGCGGGTTGCGGGGCCGCTCCCCCGCCGACGCATAATCCCGACGAACACCTGCCAGAGTCGCTTTCACCATTTCGTGTCCGCACGGGTTGTCGTAGCCGGCGCTGCGGTGGCGGTCGGCGATCGCTGCAATCCATTTGCCGAATGTCGCAGGCGCATACGCCCGCGTGCCGTCGACGGTGAGTGTGTCGGCCGCGGCGACGAGATACGCGGCCACCACGGCGGGATGCGCCGGCAACGCGGCATGTCCGGTGGCGGTGCACCAGGTCTCGAAGCCTCGCCACGCCGAGCTGTAAGCCCGGCGGGTACCGGCGGACCGCGATGCAGCCATCGACCGCTCTATCCGGGCGGCAACCTCGGGCGTCAGATCCGGAAACACCGCTGCGCCACACGACACGACAGCTGGGACAGTGTTCGGGCCGTCTGCTGGCTGGCGTTCTGTCATGGAAAGGACTGTAGCGGGCAGCTCCGACACATTTTCTGGATCCAAAACCACGCTCAGCTGGTGGTTTGTGGGTCTACGGTGCGGGAAGGAAAATTCTCGTCGGTCACCGCACAAATAACGTTGGTGACTGTGACACCGCCGCCAAAACGGGCCTTGTCGGCCATGTAGCTTCTCACCGAACGTGTCATTTTCTCATCGGCTTGTCATAGGCGTGTCATCGTTCTCATCGGGCTGTCATGCGGCACGATAGCAAAATGCCTGATCAGATCGGTGCGACCGAGATTCGCT
>NZ_BAAARB010000029.1:0-30115 GCF_039531975.1 Gordonia cholesterolivorans
CACCGCGGCGGCCTTCTCCTCGACCGAGTAGCGACGAGTCGTCGGCTTCCCATTCGCCAGTTCCTTCGGCATAACTCCATCCTCGTTTCCAAGGTCAGGAGCCTCCAACAAACCCAGGGCGCTTCAAACGTCCCTCTCAGGCTCGTTGAGCGAGCCCTCCCCCGGCTGGTTGAGCGAGCGAAGCGAGTCGAAACCAACCCGCACACACCATGTCTCGATACGCCGCACTCGCTACGCTCACACGCCTACTCGACAAACCTCGGAACGAAGGCGAGCGCCCCCTCCAGGCCGGTTGAGCGAGCGAAGCGAGTCGAAACCACAACGCGCGCAGCATGTCTCGATACGACGCGCTCGCTACGCTCACACGCCTACTCGACGAACCTCGGAACGACGACGAGCGCCCCCTCCAGGCCGGTTGAGCGAGCCCCCAGGCTCGTTGAGCGAGCGAAGCGAGTCGAAACCACAATGCACACACCATGTCTCGACACGCCGCGCTCGCTACGCTCACACGCCCACTCGACAAACCTCGGAACGACGACGAGCGCCCCCTCCAGGCCGGTTGAGCGAGCCCCCAGGCTCGTTGAGCGAGCGAAGCGAGTCGAAACCAACCCGCTACACACCATGTCTCGATACGACGCGCTCGCTACGCTCACACGCCTACTCATAGGCCTGGGGACGACGGCGAGTGTCCCCAACCACCGCGCGCAGACCCGCCCAGACAGCGCACCTACGCGAACGTCAGACCGATCAACACCACGTTGAGCACGACGATGGCGACTGCGGCGACAGCGGAGGCCCAGCGCAACGGGCGGCCGTCGGCGAACTCGCCCATCAAGGCCCGGTCCGCGGTGTAGCGACGCAGGGGAACGATCGCGAACGGGATCCCGAAGCTGAGCACCACCTGCGAGATGACCAGCGCCATCGTCGGATTCACACCCAGCGCCAGGACGACGACCGCCGGGATCAGCGTCACCGCGCGGCGTACGAGAATCGGAATCCGCCGCTTGAGCAGCCCTCCCATGATCGCGCCACCGGCGTACGCGCCGACCGACGTCGAAGCGATACCGGACGCGAGCAGACCGACGGCGAACACCGCCGCCACCACCGGCCCGAGCGCATCGCGTACCGCATCGTGCGCCCCCTCGATGCTGTCGGTGCCCTCGCGTCCATACAGACTCGACGCAGCGAGGACCAGGAGCGCGATGTTCACAGTGCCCGCGATCACGAGCGCGATGACGACGTCGATCCGCGTGACCGCGAGCAGCCTGCGCGTGCGGCCGGCGCCGATCGGCTGACCATGCCGGTCGATCACCAGGGACGAATGCAGATAGATCGCGTGGGGCATCACCGTCGCCCCCAGCATCGATGCCGCGAGCAGCACAGTCTCGGCGCCGTCGAGCCGGGGAACCATGCCGTTGATGATCCCGCCGGCGTCGGGCGGATTCACGAGCAGTCCGGCCAGGAAACCGAAGACGATCACGGCCAACAGCGCCACGATCGCAGTTTCGAATCGCCGCTGTCGGCGCCGATCGGCCATCGAGAGGATCGCCATCGACACCAGGCCGACGATCACTCCGCCGATCGGCAACGGCAGTCCGAAGAGCAGGTTGAGGGCGATCGCACCGCCGATCACCTCGGCGATGTCGGTGGCTCCCGCCACGAGTTCGGCCTGGGCCCAGAACAGCAGACGCGACCGCCGCGACAGGCGCCGCCCCAACGTCTCGGGGAGCGTCTTCCCCGTCACCACCCCGAGTTTGGCCGACTGATACTGCACCATCACCGCCATCACGTTGGCGACGACCAGTACCCAGACGAGGAGATACCCGTACTTCGCGCCGGCGGTGATGTTGGCCGCGACATTGCCGGGATCGACGTAGGCGATCGCCGCGACGAACGCCGGTCCCAGCAGGCCCACGGCGCGCAAACGAGTCCCCGACCCCCTTGTGCGAAGCATGTAATGAGGCTAGGCGTTCACCAATGATTCGGTCAACCGAACTCTAATGTGCGGATGCTCACCAATGACTCGTCACTTGCTCGATTCCGGCGCGCACGACACCCCACCCACGCGGACGACTCCGATATGTAGTACCCACAAGAGAGGAAATCGTCGCATCGGAAGGCCGCCATCATGACCGTCACAGTCCCGCAGTCCTTCGCTGTCGAAATCGGCGACCTCACACTGCGCGGCGACCACTGGCGCGCGATCGGTTCCGGCCCCGCGGCCGCTCCCGCGCTGCTGCTGCACGGCGGAGGGCAGACCCGCCATTCGTGGGACCGCACCGCCTCCGCCCTGGTCTCGCGCGGACGGGATGTCTACACCATCGATCTGCGCGGACACGGCGACAGCGACTGGGCGCGCGACCACGACTACGGGTTGGAGGCGTTCGTCTCCGACCTGCGCGGCGTGCTCCCGACACTGTCTGGCGCCCCCGTGATCGTCGGTGCGTCGCTCGGCGGCATCACCGGCCTCTGCACCGCGGGCGAGGACCCGTCGGCCGCGGCGGCGCTCGTGCTGGTGGACATCGTGGTCAACGTGGAGCAGACGGGCATCGACCGCATCAAGGCGTTCATGACCGATCACGTCGACGGATTCGCGAGCCTGGAGGAGGTGGCCGACGCGGTGGCGGCGTACAACCCGGCACGAACACGTCCGGCGACCCTGGACGGACTACGCAAGAACGTGCGACGCCGCGACGACGGACGCTGGTACTGGCACTGGGACCCGCAGTTCATCCGGTCGGGCGACGGCGACGAACCGCGCCGGCACACCGATCCCGAACGCCTGGCCGAGGCCGCCCGGAACGTCACCGTTCCGACGCTCATCGTCCGCGGCGGGAAGTCGGATGTTGTGAGCGACGCCGGCGTGCAGCACATGCGCGCATTGATCCCCCACGCGGAGACCGCCGACGTCAGCGGCGCAGGCCACATGGTTGCCGGAGACGACAACGAGGTCTTCGCCGCGGCGATCGAGGGATTCCTGGACCGTAGCGGTTTGTAACCCAGGCCTTGTCGTACCCCCGCGATAGGCTTCGTACATACAATCGGATAGAGAGTGATCGACGACACGGATAGGGGGTGAGTCGGATGGATGCAGATCAGACGGAAGCCGAGCCGTCAACGGCGCTGCCAACAGATCCGGCCACCCTGGTCGCCATGATCGAGGGGGCGACGGTTGCACTCGCCGCTGCCCGGTTCACCGCCGCCACCGAGGAACAGCTCCTCGAGATCGCCGAGGTTCTCGAGCGAGTGCACCGCCGGCTCGACGCCGTCGACGCCGCGCTGCTGGTGGAGGTCTCCGACCGCGGCGCCTACCGCAAGGACGGCTACCTGTCACTGCATCAGTACCTGTCCTCGGGACTGCGTCTGGGCGACGGTGAGGCCCGCCGCCGACGGACCAGCGTTGCCGCGATCGGCCGCTTCACCGGACTACAGGGCCAAACCCTCCCACCGGCGCGCCTGGCCACCGCCGATGCGGTCACCGACGGGGTCATCGGTGCGGCCCACGTCCGGGAGATCGATGCGATCATGGACAGAATCCCGGCCGCCGTCGACCCACTGACGCGTGAACAGGCCGAGGCCCAGTTGGCTGCTGTGGCGCGGGAGCTGACCCCGGACGGCGTCCGAGCCGCCGGGATCCGGCTGCTAGCGCACCTGGACCCCGACGGATCACTGACCGACGAGCGGGACCGCAAGCGGCGCCGCAAGTTCGCCTTGATGCCGCAGGACCGGCGGCTGATGAGCAAAGTGACTGCGTCCCTGACCCCGGCGCTGCGGGCCCGCTTCGAACTCCTGTTGGGTTCGTGGGCCGCACCCGGCATGAACAACCCGGCAGATCCGGAGTCTCCACGCGGGGCGTGCGAAGTCGCCGACCCCGCCGCGGTCGCCGCTGCGGCCGAGCGCGACGACCGCACCGCCGGACAACGCGGCCACGACGCCCTCGTCGCGCTGCTCGACGCCGAACGCGCACTGACCGCCGCCGCAACCACCGGGAACGGCCGGCTGTCGTCGCAGATCGTCGTCACCGTCACAGACAAAGAACTGCGCGAGCACGCGGGTGTCGCCTTGACCGCGACGGGTACTCGGCTGCCCGTCGCTGAGTTGATCGAAGTCGCTGCCGACGCGACTCCGCATTTGGCGGTGTTCTCTCACCACACCGGCCAGGCCCTCTACCTGGGTCGGGGACGACGCCTCGCGTCGAAAGCCCAGCGGCTGATGCTCTTCGCCCGCGACCGCGGGTGCACCGCCCCCGGATGCTCAGCACCGTTCGCCCGCACCCAGGCCCACCACTTCCCCGATTACGCGGACGGCGGTCCCACCGATGTCGACCACCTCGGGGCGGCGTGCGGCCGTCACAACCGCTCAGTGGGCAAGGCCGCCGGCGACTGGGAGACGATGCTCCTCATCGACGGTCCACACGCCGGGCGCATCGCGTGGCGACCCGTCGCTGCTCGGTACCCTCGGAAAGGGTGGAGGGTCAACCAGATCCACCACGCCGAACTCCTGCCCGATCAGGGTCCGCACGCCCCGCCCGCACCGGGCGACTCCCGCGGCGAGGCCTACCTCGCCCGCCTCATCGCCGCCTGACCGGCGGAGCACCGCGCGCCCCGAGGATCTGAGCGTGGACCGCTCCTACGCGAACGCCTTGCGCACCTGATCTGCGGTGAGCCCGTAGTCCTCAAGCGCGTACTTGTGCTGCGGCCGGCGGTCGCCCGACTTGGAATCCTCGTCGAGCGCGGTCATCGCCCCTTTGGCGGCGTCGGTGAACTCGGCACCGATCGCGTCGTACACGCGCTCCACGGTTCCGAACGGGTCCGCCCTCAGATCGGTGAAGTCGACGTCGACGAACTGCGCCGGGTCGTACTTCTCGCGCGCCCGAGAGAACGCGTGCAGACCGCGCGACCACAGATCGAGTTGCGTCTGCCCGATCCGGTCCCTGGTGAACGCACGCGAGTAGCCCGCCGTCGCCTGCTCCGCGAGGCTGCACATGGATCCGATGATCGTCTCCGGCGCACGATGCGTCTGCACGATGACAGCGTCGGGATACACCTCCATGATCGCGTCGAGCGCGAAGAGATGGCTCGGGTTCTTCAGCACCCAGCGCCGATCGACGTCGTTGCCGCCGATGAGCTGGAGATTGCGCCGGTGGCGCTCGTAGGCGGGCGTCCAATCCTGCTGCGCGAGCCACTCCGAGTACTCGGGAATGTGCGCGAGCGATTCGTACGAGATCGACATCAGCGACTGCCGCAGCAGTTGCCAGCACTCCTCCACCTCGGCCGCGCCCATGTAGTGCAGCCCCATGAACTCCGGGTTCTCCACGTGATGCTGCGACAACCCGGCGTCTATCTGCTGAAAGACCGGGTTCGCGTCCCATGTCTCGCGCGGAGGCCGCGGCTGCGGGAACTCCGTCAGCCACATCTCCAGCCCCTGATGGGCGGGGTCGGCGGCCAGCAGCCTGTGCAACGCGGTGGTGCCGGTCCGCGGCAGTCCGGTGACGAACACCGGCCGTTCCACCGGCACCCGCACGTAATCCGGGTTGTTCTTCCACCCCGCCTCGCTGAGCAGCCGTGCGATCAGCGCGCCCTTGAGGAAGTAGCGGAACATCTTGCTGCCCAACGGTTCCAGATCGGCGGACTGCGCGTACGACGACAGCAGCACCTCGAGACCTTCGAGGTAGTCCGTGTCGCCGAAGTCGTCGAGGCCGACGGCGCGGATCGCCGCCTCATGCAGTTCGTCGACCGTGCCGACAGTGGTTCGGGACTCAGTCATGGTATTCACCGCAGTTCACGTCGAGAGTGTGTCCGGTGATCGCCCGCGCGAGGTCGGAGGCGAGGAACAGCACCGCGTCTGCGATCTCCGCCGGCTCCGGCAGCCGTTTCAGATCGCTGCGCGACGCGGTTTGCTCGTAGACCTGCTCCGGGGTGATCCCGTATTTCTTCGCGACCTCGCCGAAGTACCACTTCAGCTGGTCGTCCCAGATGTATCCGGGCGCGACGCTGTTGACCCGAATCCCCTCGCCGCCGAGCTCGGTTGCCAGTGTCTGCGACATCGACAGCAGCGCCGACTTAGCGATCTTGTAGCTGCCGTAACGCGGCTCCGAATGCCGGATCACCATGGAGTTGACGTTCACGATCGACCCGTTCGCCTCGCTCAACGCGGGCGTGAACGCCTTGATGACTCGGAGTGTGCCGAGCACGGTGAGGTCGAGACCGGAAGTGATCTGGTCGAAGTCGGTGCGGCCCAGCGGCTTCATCGACGGGACCGCGAAGGCGTTGTTGACCAGGACGTCGACCCCGCCGAACTCGGCCATGGTGCGATCGACGAGGTTCGCCACCGCGGCATCGTCGGTGATGTCGGTGGGGACGGTCAGCGCCTCGCCGCCCGCCTGCCGGATCTCGGCCGCGATCTCCGCGAGCCGCGACTCGGTCCGTGCCGCGAGCACCACGCGAGCCCCCTGGGCCGCGGAACGCACGCACACCGCACGGCCCAGCGCCGGACCCACTCCGGAGACGACGACGATCTTTCCGTCGAGAAGACCTGCCATTACCCGTCCTGTCTATCCGAGCCTGTCTATCCGAGCATCCGGCGGGCGAATGCCCGTTGCCGGACCGCGATCCGCTCTGCCCAGCCGGCGGCGTCGATCCGGTTGTCCCGGTAGTACGGCAGATGCGAGGGAACGTCGGCATCGTTCACCACCACGGCCGTGGGACCCTGCTCGGCAGTGATCGGCGCATCGGTCCGCTGCCACCGGAACTGCAGGATGCCGCGCCGCCGGCCGGTGGTCTCCACCCAGTTCGCGATTCCCGGATCGTTCGCCGCAATCACCATCCGGATCATTCCGTCCGGGTCCACCTGAGCCTGAGCCGAGTTCAGCGACGTCTGATGATTCACATAGTCGAGCGAGATGTACCACATGCTGCCGAGCTGAAAGCCCTGGTAGGGCGCATCGGAGCACGGCACGGTCACCACCATCGACCGGCCCGCGGGCAGATCGAAGTGACCGACCGACGAGTACTGAGTCGCCAACCCGCCCGGCGTGGTGCGCGGCGCCGTGAAGGTGTTGACCGGCTCACCGAGGTAGAACCACTTGGGGAAGTTGAACCATGTGTTCACGCGCGAGGTCAGCATCTTCGCCGCCACGGCGTAGCGCTTGGCGATCCGGTCGGTGGAGAGTTCCGCGGGTGGAAGTCCGACGGTGTCCACCCGCTCAATGGTGATCGAACCCTTCTGCTCGGCGGCCCAGTCGCTGTACACCTCCCGGACCGAGAGCATGGTCGCGCCCTCACCCAGCACGAAGTGGGTGCCGTCGGGCACTCCCGGCCGCTCCGGCCCGAACGTGATCTCGAAACTCCCGTCGTCGGCGATCGGGATCACGCGATCGTCGAAGGCGGTCTCTCCGCCGGGGACCTCATCCGCCGTGTAATTGCCCCGGATCACCTGAAAGGCCAGATCAGCGGTGGTGCCGCGCACGCCCCGCACCACGTACGTGGCCTCGGGAACCACCGTCGCGTGGTAATAGAGCGTGTCCGGGTTGTCGAGCCCCATCTTGGAGTACGGCCCCGTGGAAGTCACGAAATAGGGATGCGTCTTCTCCCCCGCGCGTGCCACCTGGAGAATCGACGAGATGCCGCCCGCCAGATAGTCGAGACCCTCCGCGCGCTCGGCGTCGGTCTCGGCGAAGTCCGCACTGCGCACCAGCGCCTCGGCTTCGGCGATCGCCGCGGTGAACGGCGCGGTGACCGACTCCGCGGGCTCGGTCACAGCCACGTGTCGCCTCCGGTCCAGGTGAGGAAGTTGTCGAGTTCGGCCTGAGCCGGCGTCACCCGCGGATGCTCGGTGGACAGGTAGCCGCCGCGATAGAACAGCAGAGGCTTGTCCTGCAGCACTTCGCCGAGGATCTGAGCCCGCCCGATGACGATCCAGTGGTCGCCCCCGTCGGTGACCGAGTCCACCGAGCACTCCACCCAGGTGAGACTGTGCCGCAGCACCGGCAGCCCCGCGGGCGACGGATCCCAGGTGATCGACTTGAACTTGTCGGCCCCCGGCGCGCCGAAGGTCGCGCTGACATCCTGCTGCCGGTTCGACAGCACGTTGACGCAGAACTGCCCCCGCGCCTCGATCACCGGCCAGGTTCGCGACGTCTTCTGCGGACAGAACAGGACCAGCGGCGGGTCCAGCGACAGCGCCGCGAACGACTGACAGGCGAAGCCGACCGGCTTCTCCTCCTCGTCGAGCGTGGTGATCACCGTGACCCCGGTGCAGAACTGGCCCATCGCGGTCCGGAACTGCCGGGAGTCGAAGTCGTCGGTCCCGTACGGGGAGTGCGGAGTCATGTCGGTTTCCCTTCGGTGGGGTCGGATGCAGTGGGTCGGGTGCAGTGCGGCCGGATGATCGGGCCGAGCGGACGGAGTGGGCAATCGACTCACTCCGCTCGCTCGACCGGCGGAACGGGCTCGGACCTACTTCATACCGATCGTGAAATCGTGACCCCAGAGGCTGACCGCCGTCGATTCGCGGGCGATCCAGTCGGTGTCGTCCACCTGCCTGCCCTCGCAACCGAACTCGACGTCGAAGCCGCCGGGCGTCTTCATGTAGAACGAGAGCATCAGGTCGTTCACGTGGCGACCGAGCGTGGCCGACATCGGCACCTTCCTGCGCAGCGCGCGGTCGTGGGCCAGGCCGACGTCGTCGGAGTTCTCGACCTCGACCATCAGATGCACGATGCCGGTGCTGTTCGGGATCGGCAGGAACGCCAGCGAGTGGTGCCGAGGGTTGCAACCGAAGAACCGCAGCCACGCCGGCTCCTCACCCTCCTGACGCCCGACCACCTGCGGCGGGAGCCGCATCGAGTCGCGGAGCCGGAAGCCCAGAACGTCCCGGTAGAACGTCAGCGCCCGCGCGTCGTCGGTGGTGGTGAGGACCACGTGACCCAGGCCCTGCTCGCCGGTGACGAAGGTGTGGCCGTACGGGCTCACCACCCGGCGATGCTGCAGCGCCACCCCGTGGAAGGCCTCGAGGACGTTCCCGTCGGGATCGGAGAAGACGATCAACTCGTCGACGCGGCGGTCGGCGATCTCCTCCGGGGTGCCCTCCCGGAACTCGACACCCGCGGCGCTGAGCCGGTCACGGACCTCCTGCAGCCCGGCCGCGGTGGCGCACTCCCAGCCCGAGCACGCGAGATGATCGCGATCGGAGGGCACGATCACCAGGCGCGCCGGGAAGTCGTCCATCCGCAGATAGAGGGCGCCCGGGATGGACCCCGAACCCTCCACCATGCCGAGCACCTTCAGCCCGTACTCACGCCACGCGTCCATGTCCGTGGCGTCTATCCGCATGTAGCCGAGAGACCGGATCGGGCTCTGGTCGTCAGTCATGTGTTCGTCGTTCCTCGTCAAGTAGTCGGGCCGTCGCGCTATACCATCGTGTCGCCGATGGGGATGCCGAACTCGCCGTTGCCGAAGGCCTGGTAGGCCCGTTCCGGGTCGTTGGCCGCATGAACGCGGCCGGCGTGGGCGTCGCGCCAGAAACGCTGGATCGGCGTCCCGTTCTCCAGTGCGTGCGCGCCGGAGTTCTCGAAGAGCAGATCGATGGAGTCGATCGCACGCGACGTCGCTCGGACCTGGTCGCGGCGCGCGGCCAGACGCAGTTCCATCGGCACCTCTTCACCGGCGACGATCAGGTCGTACTCGGCCTGCAGATTGCCCGAGAGCTGACGCCACGCGGCGTCGATGTCCGAGGCGGCCTCGGCGATGCGAACCTTGGCGAACGGATCGTCCTTGGCCTTCTCGCCCGCGTAGGCGGCGCGGACGCGCTTGCCCTGATGCTCGACGTGGGCGGCGTAGGCGCCGTAGGCCATGCCGACGATCGGGGTCGAGATGGTCGACGGGTGGATGGTGCCCCACGGCATCTTGTAGACCGGCGCCGTGTTGCGCTCGAGCCCGGGAGCGGCGCCCTTGCTCATGACGCCGAAGCTCAGAACCCGGTGCGTGGGAACGAAGACGTCCTTGACCTCGATGGTGTTGGAGCCGGTGCCGCGCAGGCCCACGACGTTCCACACGTCCTTGATGTTGTAGTCGGTCCGCGGGATCAGGAAGCTGACGAAGTCGACCGGCTTGCCGTTCTTGATGACCGGTCCGCCGACGACCACCCAGTCGGCGATGTCGCAGCCGGACGACCACGCCCAGGAGCCGTTGACCTTGTAGCCGCCGTCGACGACCTCACCCATGCCCATCGGTGCGTACGAGGACGAGATGCGGACATTGGGATCCTCGCCCCAGACGTCTTCCTGCGCCTGCTGGCTGAACAGCGCGAGATGCCAGTTGTGGACACCGACGATGCCCGCGACCCACCCGGTGGAACCGCAGGCCGTGGCCAGACGGCGCACCGCCTCGTAGAAGGTGACGGGGTCGGTCTCGTGACCGCCCCACTGCGCGGGCTGCAGGAGCTTGAAGAAGCCGGTCTCCTGGAGCATGTCCGCGACCTCCGCGGGGATGCGTCGCGCATCCTCCGTGGACTGCGCGCGCTGCGCGAGATCCGGCAGCAATGCATCGATCTTGTCCAGAACCTGCTGCGCGGCTTCGCTCCGCTGTGCTGACATGAGTCACTCCTGTTCGTGTGCCGTCATCGACTTACGACCAATATTAGAACACGTTCTCGTTTTGGACTAGAACACGTTCTCATTCTAGTGGAACATGTTCTACTATCGAGTCAGACGGGTCAGAGCCCGAAACGAGACCGACGAGGAGGCCGAGAAGATGGCTGACACCGACATCCGGGAGATCGACACCGGCACGCCCCCCACCCGATTCGCGCGAGGCTGGCACTGCATCGGCCTGGTGGACGAGTACAACGACGGCGAGACCCACTCGCTGGAGATCTTCGGTACCAAGCTGGTGGTGTGGGCCGACAGCAAGGGCGACATCCACACTCTGGACGCCTACTGCCGCCATATGGGCGCCGACCTGTCCATGGGCACCGTCAAGGGCGACAACGTGGCGTGCCCGTTCCACGGATGGCAGTGGAACGGCAAGGGGCGTTGCGCCGAGGTGCCCTACGCGAAGCGGCACCCGAAGCTGGCCAAGACCCGTACGTGGCCGACGATGATCCGCAACGGCCAGGTCTTCGTCTACAACGATCCCGAGGGCAACCCGCCGCCGGAGGACGTCATCATTCCCGAACTCGCCGAGTTCGGCACCGACGAGTGGACCGGGTGGACCTGGAACAAGCTCGTGATCGAGGGCTCCAACTGCCGCGAGATCATCGACAACGTGGTCGACATGGCGCACTTCTTCTACGTGCACTACGCGCTGCCGGACTACTTCAAGAACGTCTTCGAAGGTGAGACCGCGGCGCAGTACATGAACAGCCACGGCCGACCCGACGTCGGCATCTCGACCGCCTACGGCGACACCCGCCTGGAGTCGATCGCCGCGTATTACGGCCCGTCTTACATGCTGAACCCGATGGTGCAGTACTACGGCAAGTACTCGGTCGAGACGATTCTGACCAACTGCCACTACCCCATCGACTCGAACTCGTTCGTCCTCATGTTCGGCGTCATGGCGAAGATCCCGCAGGGGCTCTCGCCCGAGCAGACCGACGGCATGGTCAAGACGATCACCAAGGGCGTCGAAGTCGGGTTCATGCAGGACGTCGCGATCTGGAAGCGCAAGACCCGCATCGACAATCCGCTGCTGGTGGAGGAGGACGGACCCGTTTACCAGCTGCGACGCTGGTACGAGCAGTTCTACGTGGACGTCGCCGACGTCACCGAGGAGATGACGGGCCGCTTCGAGTACGAGATCGACACCGCCAAGGCTCAGGAGACCTGGAACAAGGAAGTCCAGGAGAACCTGCGGATCCAGGCCGAGAAGGAGGCCGCGGAGGCCGAGGCCAACGATTCCGAGGGCGCGTCGGTCTGATGACTCGCGCCGACGAGCGGGCCGCGGTCCCCGGCTGGGCGAAGGCCCCGCAGTGGGCCGGCGATCCCGAGCGCGTCGCCGCGATCGCCGACGCCACCGCCCGGGACCGCAAGCACTACCTCACCGGCGGCATGACGGACATCGAGTGCCGCACATGCCACGCACATGTGATGGTGAAGAAGACCAGCGCGCACCACACCAGCGTCCAGTGGAACGACGACGCGCTGGCCCGGTGCTCGCAGATCTCCGAGATCCGGGCCTCGGGCGGCAATGCCGCACTGCTGCCCACGTGCCCGCGGCTGTCGGCGAGCATCGATCACGGGGTCGCCGAGGGCATCATCCCGAGCGAGTCCCCGGAAGAGGATCCCGACGGCTACTGGTGAGGTCGGTCTCCCCACAGCCACGCCGCCGATTCTGCTCTGAGCAGAGTCGGCGGCGTCGTCTTCGCCGCCTGGCCTAATTTGGAGTCATGGGAGTCGTCGCGATCGTCCGCACACCATTGCTCCGGGAAGCGCTCGGAGAACATCTGCGCAGCCTTCGGCTCCGGCGGGGCGAACGTCTGGCCGACACCGCCGCCCGCGCCGGAGTGTCGGTGCAGTATCTGTCGGAGATCGAGCGCGGACGAAAGGATCCCTCCAGTGAGATGATCGCCGCCGTGGTCGGCGCCCTGGACACCACATTGGGCGACGTGACCGTAGCGGTCGGCGAGCACCTCCGCGAGACGCAGCCGACCGCGGCGGCCCCGGCGCCGTCGCGTCCGACCGCGCTGGCCTGCGCGGCCTGAGGTCACCGCTCGTCGACCACTTGATCGATCAACCCGTAGCCGACAGCGTCGGCGGCGGTGAACACCCGCGTGTGATCGGTGTCGGCGCGCAGTTCCGCCTCGTCGTGCCCGGTATGGCGCGCCAGGATTCGCTCCATCTGCGATCGCACGCGCACCAGTTCGTCGGCCTGGATGATCAAGTCGGGGATCGTGCCGCGTCCCTCCGCCGCAGGCTGATGCAGCACCAGCCTCGAATGCGGCGTCGCGGACCGCTTGCCCGGCGCCCCGGCCGCGAGGAGCACCGCTCCCACCGACACCGCCTGCCCCACGCACGTCGTGGCCACCGGCGGCCGGATGTACTGCATGGTGTCGTAGATCGCGAGCATCGCCGCCGGGTCGCCGCCTTCGCAGTTGATGTACAGCTCGATATCCCGGTCGGGGTTGTCGGCTTCGAGGTAGATCAACTGCGCGACGAGGGCGTTCGCGACGCCCGCGTCGATCGGAGTGCCGAGATAGACGATCCGGCTCGCGAGCAGATGCGAGTAGACGTCGGTGAACCGTTCGCCGGCGGGCGTCCGCTCGACGACGTTCGGGATCGGGTAGGAGCTCATCGCGCAGCCTTCCCCGTGAGGCCGAAACCGGTCCGATCGGCGTGCGGGACCACGTCCGTGAAGTTCCCGACCACCTCGTCGACGAAACCGTAGTCGCGTGCCTGCTCCGCACTGAACCACCGATCGCGGATCGAGTCCTCGAAGATCTGTTCCAGCGGGCGGCCGGTGTCCTCGGCGATCAGGCCCAGGACCGTGTCCCGCGTGTACCGCAGGTCGTCGGCCTGCAACTCCACATCGGCAGCGGTTCCGCCGATACCCGCCGACCCCTGGTGCATGAGGATGCGAGCGTGCGGCATGGCCCGGCGTTTGCCCCGGGCCCCCGCCGACAACAGGAACTGTCCCGCGCTGCAGGCGATCCCGAGAGCCAGGGTCGAGACATCGCACGGCACCACGTTCATCACGTCCCGGATCGCGAGCATCGCCGGAACCGACCCGCCGGGTGAGTGGATCCAGAGCGAGATGTCGGCGCTGTCGTCGGCCGCGGCCAGGGAGAGCATCTGCGTCGCGAGAAGGGTGCCGTTGTCGTCGTCCAACTGGCCGTCGAGTACCACGACCCGCCGCCGATACAGGTCTTGGCGGTCGTCGCGGGTGAAGTGTTGGGATTCATCGGGTTTCGTCATGGCACCAGCGTGCGCCGTCGGACGGTGCCGGTACATGCGGATCTGCCCGCAGCGGATCCGCCGACGGCGGACCCGGCCCCCGCGACCGTCGGCACGCAAGGCGAGACAGCGTGACCGTGGACACCGAAGCGGCGATGGAGAAGGATCTACAGGTGACGTCCATTTCAGCGACAGCCACCGCGAACGAAAGCGAGACCGTCATGCCCTCCTATTCCGCCGCGCCCGGCGCCCCGATCTGGTTCGACTTGATGACCAGCGACGTCGACCGCGCCTCCGACTTCTACGGCACGCTGTTCGGCTGGTCGATCGAGGAGCCGTCCCCCGATTTCGGCGGCTACCGCAACTTCACCGCCGGCGGGTCGCGCGTCGCCGGCCTGATGCCCATGAGCGGCTCCGACAACGGGCCCACGAATGTCTGGTCGGTGTACTTCCGCAGCGACGACGCTAGTGCCACCACCGACTCGGTGACCGCGGCGGGCGGCAGCGTGGTCGTGCCGCCGATGCCGGTCGGCGACATGGGGACCATGGCCGTGTATCTCGATCCGGCGGGCGGGGCGTTCGGCGTCTGGCAGCCCGGAACGCACCCCGGCTTCGTGCGGCGCGGCGAGCCCGGCACACCGTACTGGTTCGACGAGATGTCGATGGACTACGCCGCGTCATCGGCGTTCTACCCGCGGGTATTCGACTGGGAACTGGAGGAGATCGGCGGCGGCTCAGACGGGCCGGGCCGCTACGCGCAGGTGATGGTGACCGGCGGCGACGGCCGCGAAGGCACCGCCGGGATCATGGACGCGGCCGGGATGCTCGGCGACGGGCACCCGTCGTTCTGGCAGGTGTACATCACCGTCGACGACGTCCCCGCCACGCTCGCCGCTGTCGGGAGGCTGGGCGGCGAGATCCTGATGCCCGCCGATGACACGCCGTACGGCGTCCTCGCCTCGTTCAAGGACCCGATGGGCGCCGCCATCTGCGTCGCGACCCCGCCCGCCGGGATGTGACTCACGATCCGTTGCGGACCGAGTGTCGCCGCCGATAGCGTCCCAGACATGGCGAACGACTCTCTGCAACCCGACTGGACTCAGCACGGGGCGGCGTGGGCTGAACAGGACGCGATCTTCGATGCGATCTTCGCTCCGGCCACCCGAGCGCTCGTGGAAGCCGCCGACCTGACCGGCTCCGTTCTCGATGTGGGATGCGGCGGAGGCACGCTCCTGGAGGCGGCGGTCGCCGCAGGCACGGATGCCGTCGGCGTCGACATCTCGCCCGCGATGGTCGACGCAGCGAACCGTCGGGTTCCCGGCGCACGGGCTGTGGTCGCCGACGCGCAGACCGCGGATCTGCGCGGGCTCATCGGCGACCGCGGCTTCGACCGCATCGTGTCGCGATTCGGCGTGATGTTCTTCGACCGTCCGGTCGAAGCGTTCGAGAACATCCGCCGAGCGGCGGCGCCGGACGGTCGACTCGCGTTCATCTGCTGGCAGGAGGGCTCAAGCAACCGGATCTTCAGTCTCGGGACCAAGACACTCGTCTCCGCGCTCGACGAGCCGCCGGAACGTCCGGCGCCGGGCACTCCGGGCCCGCTGGCCTTCGACGACCGCGACTACCTCCGATCGATTCTCGACGGTTCCAGTTGGTCGGAGATCTCCATCGACCCCTTCACATTCGAGAGCGACTACTCGACTCCCGACGGCGCGGGCGGTCGCACGGACGGGGTCGAAGAACGTCTCGCCGTCATCCTCGCCACCAGCAGCGGACAACTCGTCTCCGACCGAGTCCGCGGCACGCTCGGCGAGGCGGGCTGGGCCGAACTCCTCGACCGCGTCCGGGCCGATCTGCGCGCCAACCTCGTCGACGGTGCGGTGAAGCACCCGAATCACTGCTGGCTGGTGACGGCCGCCGCCTGAGTCACGGCCACCGTCAGTCTCGAGCCGCCCTTTCAGTGCGAACGTGTTCTAGTTTAGGCTGTTCTGCAACACGTTCTACTTTGGCGCGATGAGCGCAGCATGCAGACGAAGGGCAGGAAATGACCACCGAAGCCATGAACACCGAAGCCGGCGAGCCGGAGACGTTCGACGTCATCGTGGTCGGTGCCGGCGGCGCCGGTCTCGCGGCCGCGCTGACCGCGGCCAGCAAAGGCCTCAAGACCGTCCTCATCGAGAAGTCGCCGTACTGGGGCGGATCCACGTCGCGGTCCGGTGGTGGCGTCTGGATTCCGAACAACTCGATCCTGCGCCGAGACGGCGTCGAGGACACCCCCGAGGAAGCACGCAAGTACGCCCACGCCATCATCGGCGAGCACGCTCCCGCCGAGCGGATCGACACCTACATCGACCGCGGACCGGAGGCTCTCGACTATCTGATCGCCCATGCACCACTGGAACTCGAGTGGGTCAAGGGATACTCGGACTACTACCCCGAGGCCCCCGGCGGTCGTGCGATGGGACGTTCGGTGGAGCCCAAGCCGTTCGACGCCCGACGCCTCGGCGACGATCTCGCGACGCTGCATCCCCAGTACACCAAGGCACCGCTGAACATGGTCGTCCTGCAGTCCGATTACCGCTGGCTCAACACCGGATTCCGGCACTGGCGCGGCCCCGTCCGAATGGCGAAGGTCGGTGCACGCTTCTTCTGGGCCCGCAGCCGCGGCAAGAAGATGATCGCCATGGGAGCCGCCCTGGCCGCGGAGCTGCTGCTCGGTTGCCGGCAGGCGGGCGTCGACATCCGGCTCAACACTCCGTTGACCGATCTGGTGACCGACAACGGCGCCGTGGTCGGAGTCAAGGTAGGGACGGGTGACGGCGCCGCCACCGAACTGCGTGCCCGTTACGGTGTGATCCTCGGCAGCGGCGGCTTCGAGCACAACGCCGAGATGCGCGCGAAGTACCAGCGCGCGCCGATCGGCAGCGAGTGGACCACCGGTGCACCGACCAACACCGGCGACGGCATCAACGCCGCGCTCGCGGTCGGCGCCGACGTCTCCCTGATGGACGACGCCTGGTGGGGACCCACCATTCCGCTGCCCAAGGGTCCGTGGTTCGCGCTCTCGGAACGCTCGGTGCCGGGCACCTTCATCGTGAACACCCGGGGCGAGCGCTTCATGAACGAATCGCTCCCCTACGTCGAGGCCGTCCACCAGATGTACGGCGGCCAGTTCGGCCAGGGCGACGGCCCAGGCGAGAACGTGCCCGGCTGGCTCATCTTCGATCAGCGCTGCCGCAACCGATACCTGTTCGCAGGCGTCACCGCACGACAGCCGCTGCCGAAGAGCTGGCTCAAGTCGGGCGTCGTCGTGAAGGCCACGACCATCGCCGAGCTCGCCGAGAAGACCGGCCTGCCCGCGGACAAGCTGCAGGCCACCACCGAGCGCTTCAACGGATTCGCCCGCAGCGGCAAGGACGAGGACTTCCACCGCGGCGACAGCGCCTACGACCACTACTACGGCGACATCACCAACAAGCCCAACCCGAGCCTCGGCGTCGTCGACAAGGCGCCCTTCTACGCCGTGAAGATGGTTCCGGGCGATCTGGGCACCAAGGGCGGCGTCAACACCGACACCGCGGGACGCGCACTGCGAGCCGACGGCAGCGTGATCGAAGGCCTCTACGCCGCGGGCAACACCAGCGCGCCGGTGATGGGCCATACCTACGCCGGTCCCGGCGCCACGATCGGCCCGGCCATGGTGTTCGGATATCTCGCCGCGCTCGACGCCGTCGAGAAGGCCAAGAACGCCACCGTCTCGCACGCAGGAGCCTGATTCATGCCCATCGATCCCTCAGTCGCCGCCGGCGCCGACCTCGGTGAAGTGACGTTCTCGTGGACGCCGCGCGAAGTGGCGCTCTACAACCTCGCCGTGGGCGGGGCCCACGACCCGTTGGACACCGCGGGTCTGCAGTACGTCCACGACTCGGAGCCGAAGGTACTGCCGTCGTTCGCCACCGTCGCGGCGACGTTCAACGCCACCGAGGCACCGAAGGTGTCGTTCCCCGGAGTGGACATCGACCTGTCGAAGGTGGTTCATGGCGCCCAGCAGGTGCGGGTGCACCGGCCGCTGCCCGCGACCGGCACCGCGACCACCCGCACGCGCATCGCCGAGGTGCAGGACAAGGGCTCGGCCGCGGTCGTCATCCAGGAATCGGTCACTCGCGACGAGAACGGCGAGCCGCTCTGGACGGCACGATCGTCGATCTTCGCCAAGGGCGAGGGCGGATTCGGCGGCGAGCGCGGCTCGTCGACCCGGGTGGATCTCCCCGACCGCGCCGCCGACCGCGAGATCCTGGTGCCGACCCAGCCGAACCAGGCGCTCCTCTACCGACTGTGCGGTGATCGAAACCCCCTGCACAGCGATCCGGAATTCGCGTCCGAGGCCGGCTTCCCGCGGCCGATCCTGCACGGGCTGTGCACGTACGGCAGCGTCTGCCGGGCCGTGGTCGACGAGGTCTTCGGCGGCGACGTCTCGGCCGTGGCCGATTACGGTGTGAGCTTCGCCGGAGTTGTGTTCCCCGGCGAGACGCTCCGAGTCCGCGCCTGGGAAGATGGCGACCGACTGCTCGTGGCCACCACCGTCGTCGACCGCGACGACGCACCGGCCCTGAGCAACGTCGTGTTCATCGAATCCTGACCGAAAGGCTCTGCATGACCGCCTCGCTCCTGCCCCTGCTCGACGCCAACCGCGAAGCCATGGCTTCCGACTTCGCCGACGTCATCGACGCGGAGGTGAAGAAGCAGTCCGGCCTGTCGGGCGCGGCGATCAAGACCGCGTACTCGGCGGCTCAGAAGTTCAAGCCGGGCGTGGTCCAGGTGGCGACGAACAAGATGCTGCCCGACTTCATGAGCGCGCTCTCGCCGCTGTGGGATTCGAAGCCCGCGGGCACGCCCTTCGGCGCCCACCTGGCAGCCAACGGCGACCAGGCCGCCGAGGCGCTGCTCGCCGTCACCGACGGACAGGCGCAGAGCGCCCCGTCGGTCCTCGCCAAGGCGTACAAGAGCGTCCGTGGCAAGGCCAAGGGCCACGTCATCGACGCTCTGTACCCGGTGGGCGCGGTCGTCGAGAAGTACGCGGGCTAGTTCAGTGACGACGCGAGCGCGGCTTGATCGTGAAGACGATCAAGCCGCGCTTGCGACTATCAGGAGCAGGACGGTGAGGATCGCGGCGAGAACCGCGACCATCGCGAGCAGACGCCAGATGTGGATTCGGCCCTGCCGGATCTCGGTGACGCCGGACGTCAGCTGGTTGGAAGCCATGGTGATCAACTCTCCCTCGAGATCGTGATCTGTTGTCCGTGTGACCAATGTGTCACAAGTTACAAAAGAAGGCGATGAACAGACTGTGCGTGTCGGGCAAAGAACCAGCAACGATTCGATGACCTTCGCGACGGCGTGGCTGATCCTCGTCGCCTGTCTGGCGGTGAGCCTGGTGGTGGCGGCGATGGCCGCGCTCAACACCGCGCTGCCCGACATCGCCCGCGCCACCGGCGCCACCACCGCGCAGATGACGTGGATCATCGACGGCTACACCTTGGTACTGGCCGCGCTGCTGCTGCCCGCGGGTGCGATCGGCGACCGGATCGGACGCAAGCCGGTTCTGATGATCGGTCTGGTGGTCTTCGGAATCGGCTCACTGGCCGCGGTCTGGGTGGACACCCCCACCCAGCTCATCCTCACCCGCGTGGTCGCCGGAGTCGGCGCCGCGATGATCATGCCGGCCACACTGTCGCTCATCACGGCCGGTGTCCCCCGTGAGAAGCGCGCGCTCGCGATCAGCATCTGGGCCGGCGTGGCCGGGGCCGGCGCGATAATGGGCTTCTTCGTCACCGGGGTTCTGCTCAACTTCTTCGGATGGCATTCGGTCTTCATCACGTTCGCGGCGTCGTCGGTGGCCACCCTCCTGCTCACCGTCACGATCGGCAGTTCGAAGGACGACGCCCCGGGACGGTTCGACTACATCGGCTCGCTGACGTCGATGACCGCGATCGCCGCCGTCGTCTACGGCCTGCTCGAGGCGCCGCATCGGGGATGGACGAACCCGCTCATCCTGATCTGCCTGATCGGTGGCGCGGCGATGATCGCCGCGTTCATCGTGATCGAACTGCGCAGATCCTCGCCTCTGCTCGACGTGAACCTGTTTCGCAACCGCGCTTTCGCCGCCGGTTCACTGTCGGTGGCGCTGCAGTTCCTCGCCTCCTTCGGCGTCTTCTATCTGCTGCTCCTGCAGTTGCAGCTGGTGTTCGGCTACTCGGCACTCAAGTCGGCGGTCGCGCTGTTCCCGATGGTGGTCGGCGTCGGCGTCTTCGCCATGATCGGGAACCTCGTGGCGGTCCGCTACTCGCTGCGCGCAGTCCTCGCCACCGGCATCGCGATCGCCGCGGCCGGCGTGCTCGCGCTCGGGATCGTCGACGCCGACGTGTACTGGAAGCTGGGCGTGATGCTCGGCGTGTGCGCTGTCGGTATCGGGCTGGCGACGGCCCCGTCCACCACCGCGATCATGTCCAATACCCCGTTGGAGAACCAAGGCGTCGGATCGGCTGTCAACGACACCGCCCGCGAACTCGGTGCGGCGATCGGTATCGCCCTGGCGGGCAGCATCCTGGCGGCCGGGTACGACAGACGCATCACCGGCACCGCGCAGGACGTCCACGACCAGCTGGCGACGATCGACCCGGACGCCGCCGAACGCGCCGCCGACGGGGTGCGCGGCTCGCTGGCGGGTGCCGTGGAGGTGGCCGGTCACCTGCCACCGCAGGCGTCTTCGCTCGCCGAGAAGATCACCGAGGGCGCGTATGCGGCGTTCCTGCCTCCGCTGCAGTCCGCCTGTCTGGTGCTCGGTTCGATCCTGCTCGCGGGCGCGGCCTTCCTCGGCTGGTTCGCTCCTCGCGCGGTCCTCGCACCCGAACCCCGCCTCGACGACTGAGCACCTCCGTCCGCCGGGGCCTCTCGCTTCGACGGTCGCCGAGGGGCAGACTGGACTCATGCGCTTCTCGTTCCGCCGGCACCGACCCGTTCAGATCGCAGGCACCACCGTGGCGATCACCGGCGCCGCGCGGGGTATCGGCTTCGCGATCGCCGACCGGTTGACGGCCCTCGGCGCTCGCGTGGCGATCGGCGACCTCGACGCCGACGCGGCTCACCGTGCGGCGGACAGACTCGGCGGAACCGCCCGCGGCTACCGCCTGGACGTCACCGACGACGACTCGTTCGCCGCCTTCCTGGCCGATGCGGCAGCCGACCTCGGTCCGATCGACGTGCTCGTCAACAACGCGGGCGTGATGTGGGTCGGCCCCTTCGACACCGAACCCGCGGTCGCCGCCGAGCGGATGGTGGCCGTGAACCTGCTGGGAGTGATCCGCGGTGTGCGCCTGGCCGCGCCGGAGATGCGGCACCGCGGACGCGGCCACATCGTCACGGTGGCTTCAGCGGCGTCGCGTCTCGCTCCGCCGGGCGAATCCTCTTATGCCGCAACCAAACACGGGGTTCTCGGCTACCTCACCGGCGTACGGGAGGAACTGCGCGGCACCGGCGTCGCGATCACCGCGGTGATGCCGACCGTGGTCGACACCGAGTTGGCGGCCGGGACCTCCTCGGGATCGGTGAAGCGGCTGAGTCCGGACGACGTCGCGGCCGCGGTGGTGTCGGCGATCGAGACCAGGCGCTTCCAGGTATGGGTGCCGCGGACCGTCGGAGCCCTGGTCGCGATCTCCGGCGTTCTGCCGCAATCGGTGCGCGACCGCGCCCTGCGTGCCACGGTGCCGAACCAGGTCGCCGCGGTGACGGGATCCTCGGTGCGGTCGGCGTACGAGAAGCCGCTCACGGACGGCGAGTGACGTCCGGCCGATGACATGACGGAGAGGATCGTCCGAATCGACCTGCTCCTGCGGGTAATCTGACGGGCATCGCAGGGGCACCGACCTTCAGGGGGCACGGATGAAGTGCACCTTCACGGCCGACGCGCGAGCGTTCACGATCACCGCACTGGCACTCCTGACGGCAGCGGCGCTGTCGTCATGCACACCGGGCGACGAGTCCGCACCGACCAGTTCGCTGAGCGGCATCTCGGCCATCGCACCGCCGCCGACGCGCACCTCCACCGTCATCGTCACGTCGATCCCGCTCACCGGCGAGACCACCTCGTCGGCCACCACCGTCGACACGGCCCCCTACGCCGTTTCCGGGCAACCGGGAAGCTACCGATGGAGCGATGCGCGAGATCCCCTTCGCGAATGCGTACTGCAGCCGGCGGGGTCCGGCCTGCCGCAGCGCATCACCTGCGCCGCCCCTTACCCCGAGGACGCGCCGAGTATCCGCATCGGCGCATTCGACGGGCCACCGAACGCGATCACGTTGACCGCGCAGGGAACCGAACCGACGATCACCGAAGGCGGGCCGACCCCGGCCCCCGCGCTGACGGCCGGACACCGGCTGACCTTCGGCGACCTCTCGTGCACCGCGCTCCCCGGCGACGCGATCACGTGCACCTCACCGGACGGCTGGTTCACCGTCGCGAACGGCGTGCTGACCACGTCCTGAGCGGATCAGCCACGGCGGTCGGCGTAGACGGCCTCGTAGCGCTCCTTCTCCAGATCGGCTCGCGCCTGCTGTCGCTGGGTCAGCGGGGAGTTGCCGAGCCCGTGCTTACGCATGCGGAGAACCCGGTTCTGATCCATGTACGACGCGGAGAAGATCAGCGCGAGCAGCACCGCCAGCAAAACCATCAGGCCGCGGATCCACATCTCGCCGCCGAACGCGAAGAACATGACGAGGTAGAGCGGCAGAAAGCAGAACTGCGAACGGATCAGGTGACGGAGGGTCGCGGTCCGGCCGGTGAGGTCGTTGCGCACCCACTCGCGCTTCGACTCGGGGAGCGTGCCCCCGTAGGCGTAGACAACCCATTGAATCGGATTCGGGCGACCGCTCATCCTGAAAACCTCCGTTGTTAGATCGTGCACTACTCAATATTGCACTATCTATCACGCGATTCAATAGCGCCCTATGAAATAGTCGTAGACTCGTGTCATGGCCCACATCCCCGGTAATCCCCTCCTGCTGGAACGGCAGGTCTGCTTCGCGCTCGCCCTCGCCAACCGATCGGTGCTCCGGGTGTATCGACGGCTGCTGGAGCCGCTCGGTCTCACCCACCCCCAGTACCTGGTGATGCTGGCGCTGTGGCAGCACGCACCGCTGCCGGTCAACGAGATCGGCCGGTTACTGCAGCTCGACTCGGCGACCCTGTCCCCGCTGCTCAAGCGACTCGAAGCCGACGGCGTCATCGAACGACGACGCAGCGACGACGACGAACGCAAGGTGGAGATCCATCTCACCGAGGCCGGTGTGGCACTGCGCGAGCAGGCACTCGAGATCCCGCCGCAGGTGGTCGACGCCCTGGGCGGAGACCTGGAACTGCTCGGCGAACTCCACGCCGTTCTGACCAAGGTGAACGCGGCTGCGGTGGCCGCCGAAGCCAGGTGACCGGAGATCACCGACCGCGACCGACGCAGTCGTACACCGCCGCCAGATACTCGTTGGGCTTCGCAGCGCCGACGAGTTCCGGCGACATCTTGTTCATCACGTAGGCCACGGCGAGGTCGCGGTCGAGATCGGCGACCACCACCGAACCGCCGAACCCGGTCCACCAGCAGACCCGTCCCTCCGGGACGCCTGGCATCACCGCACCCGGAAGCGCCCAGCCGAGACCGAAACGCACCGGTACACCGAGGACTCTGTCGACGCCGTCCGCCTGGACGTCGAAGATCCGCTCGAGAGTGGTGCGCGACAGCGCCGCTCGCCCGCCGACGGCACCGCCTCCGGAGACGAGCGACGCGAGCCGAGCCACCGACCGGGCGTTCCCCTGGCCGTTCGCCGCTCCGATCTCGGCCGCGAGGAAATCGGGGTCGGTGACGATCGACGGCGCGAACGCCGGGTTCAGGAGCGTTCGGCAGATCAGGCTGTCGGGCGGAATCGACGAGTAGTCCGCCGCCGCGGATGACGGAGCGACCATCGAGGCGAACCGCTCCGGCGCCTCGTCCGTCACTCCGATGCGGTAGTCGGCGCCGAGCGGACCGGCGAGTTCCTCGGCGAAGAACCGTCCGAGGCTCGAGCCGGTGACACGCCGGACCACCTCCCCGAGCAGGGTCCCGAAGGTGAGCACGTGGTAACCCGAACCCGCGCCGGGCGTCCACCAGGGCTCCTGCGCGGCCAGCAGTGCCGCCGCCTCCTCGTGCGAGTAGATGTCGCTCAGGCTGATGTTCGCATCCCAGCCGGCGACGCCGCTCGTATGTCCCAGCACCTGCCGGACCAGGACGTTCTGCTTGCCCGCCGCCCCGAACTCCGGCCAGTAGCGGGCGACCGGCGCATCGAGATCCACCTCCCCGCGATCAGCGAGCAGCAGGACCGCGAGCGCCGTCATCGTCTTGGTCAGCGAGTACGTGTTCGCGAGGGTGTCGCGTTCCCACACACGTCCCGAGGGCACGTCGGCCGTGCCGCCCCAGAGATCCACGACCATGTCGTCACCGGACACCACAGCGAGGCAGGCACCCACCTCATCGCCCGACTCGAGCTTGGCGGCGAACAGATCCCGCACCGGCTCGAATGCGGACACGCACGTTCCCGAGACCGTCATCGTGCTGCGGCCACCGGGTGCTTGGCGCGTTCTCGCCCGGCCGCGAGTTCGGCCAGCAGATCCACTTTGTACCGCGCGAAATCGACCTGAATCGTGTGGCGCGGCGCGTTGTAGTACTGCCCCAGGTGACGACGCTCGTCGTCGACGATCGCCTTCCGCATCTCGGCGCGGGACGGCAACGCATACCGGCCCAGAAGATGATCGGCGATCAGTTTGCTCTGCTGCTCGGCCAGATTGACGATCGTGGGAGACGACTGCGCCAGGCCGGCGTAGTACAGATCGTCGACGTCCGGATGAACGATCCGCTTGAACAACGGGAAACGATGCTGCGCATCGGGCATCAGCGCGGGATCGTCGAAGAACGGGAACGCCATGCGATAGCCGGTCGCCATCACGATCACGTCGACCGTCACCCGGCGGCCGTCGGTCAGGATCACGGCGTCACCGTCGAGACGCTCGATCGCAGGTACGCAGGTCAGGTCACCGGAACCGGACTTGGCCAGGAAGTCGATGCTCACCGAGGGGTGCGCCGACAGCGGTTCGTGATCGGGCTCGGGCAGACCGTAGTCCTGCATCCTGCCGATCGACTTCTTGATCGACCGTCGCGCGATCGCCAGACCCAGCTTCTTCGGCATCCACGGCGGCATCATCATCTTGTCGGCGGGCTTGCCGCCGCGGTACTTCGACAGCACCCATACGCCACGCCGCGCCGAGACCCAGACGTGTTCGGCGACGGAGCGGTTGGAGAGTTCGGAGGCGATGTCGAGCGCCGAGTTGCCCATCCCGACCACCATCACGCGCTGACCGTGCATGTCGATCGGAGCGAAAGGGCTGCGGTAGTCGTGGCTGTGGATGATCTGCCCGTCGAAGCTGCCGGGGTACTCCGGGACGAACGGATTCCAGTGGTGACCGTTGGCGACCACCAGGGCACCGTACTCGCGGCGCTCCCCGGTGCTCAGGGTCAGCGTCCAGCCGCCGCCCGGTTCACGGTCGGCCTTCTCCACCGCCGTGTTGAACGTGATGGTCTCGCGCAGCCCGAAGTGGTCGACGTAGTCGCGGAAGTACCGGTGCATCAGCGTGTGGTGCGGAAAATGCGGCCAGTCGCGCGGCGCCGGGTAATCGTCGAACTCCAGCCGGCTGGTGGACGTGTCGATGTGGAGCGACTGGTAGCAGGCCGACATTCCGTTCGGGTTGTCGTAGTACCAGTTGCCTCCGACGTCGTCCGACATCTCGAAACAGTCGTACTCGATGCCTTCGTCCTTGAGTCGCTTGGCCGTGGTGAAGCCGGAGCAGCCGGCACCGATGATGGCGACGCGATCGCGTGTCATGCTCTGTCCTCTCGTCAGCGGCCGTACGTGTCGACCGTCACAGACCCACCGTAGGGATCTCACTGACACGTGTCTAGTCAGTGGTCACATTGTCAATCGAGATGAGCGGCGAGCATCATGGTCTTCATGCGGGAGGACACGGTCGGGGCGCAGCGGCCCAATCTGCGGGACGAACAGAAACGCCGAACCCGGCTGGCCCTGCTCGAGGCCGCGCGCGGTCTGTTCACCGAGAACGGCTACGCCGACGTGACCGTCGACGACATCACCCGAGCGGTCGGATGCAGTCGTGCCACGTTCTACCTGCACTTCACCAACAAGACGGACATCCTGGCGAGGATCAGCGCCGAGACCATGCAGCAGCGCGCAGCGTCGGTGTACGGCGACCTGGACGCCGTCCTCCGCGACGGTTCACGAGCGGCGTTCACCGCGTGGATCGAACGGGCCCTCGAGTGGTTCGACGCCAATCGCGACATCCTCCCGGCCTGGGACGAGGCCCTCTCCGCCGATCCCGAGTTCCGGAGCGTGGGCCGCGCGTCGATCACCGCGTTGACCGATGCGATGCCCGACTACCTGTCGCGGTGGCCGGACGACCGCCGGGAAGAGGCCCGCTTCCGCATCGAACTGCTCGTGACCCAACTGGAGCGGTACTTCACACGCTCCACCGTCCAGCGAACCATCGAGTTCGCGCCGGACCGAGCCGCCGACGTCCTCACCGACATCTGGTACCCGGCGCTCCAGCCTCCCGGCACCCGCTGAATCTCGGATGCGCCGAGCACCCGACACGAGTAGCCTCACCGTCGTGGATTGCGAGATCGAGGTCGACAGGGCCTGAAGCCGGTTCTCCGGCACCAGTGTGTCCTCATCCGCCTCGCCGGCGCATCACCTCGCGCGGCGACTCTCGTGAATCGAGCTCCACCATGCCTCACACATCCACCACGCCTGAATCGTCCGTCACGATCGTCTCGCTCTCGTTCTCCTGGCCCGACGGCAGCGTCGCGCTGTCGGGCGTCGACGGCTCGTTCGGCGCCGGCCGGACCGGTCTCGTCGGCCGCAACGGCTCCGGCAAATCCACCCTGCTCCGGCTCATCGCCGGGAGGCTCACGCCGTCGTCCGGCCGGATCGAGACCGCCGGCGACGTCGGTTACCTGCCGCAGACCCTCACGCTGACCGGCGACTCCACCGTCGCCGAACTCCTCGGCATCGCCGACGTACTCGAAGCGCTGCGAGCGATCGAGTCCGGCGACGCGGATGCGCGCCACTTCGAGACGATCGGTGATGACTGGGACGTCGAAGCGCGCGCGGCCGAATCGCTCGATCGTCTCGGATTCTCCGCCGCCGACGTCGACCGTTCGGTCGCGGAACTGTCCGGCGGGGAGGCGATGCTGATAGCGGTGGCCGGTCTGCGGATGCACCGCACGGCCATCACTCTGCTCGATGAGCCCACGAACAACCTCGACCGCCCGACGCGCGCTCGCCTCGCTGAGATGATCGACGACTGGCCGGGTGCACTGATCGTGGTGAGCCATGACCTCGAACTCCTCGAACACATGGATGCGACCGCCGAACTGCACGACGGCGTGCTGGAGACCTTCGGCGGTCCCTACAGTGCGTGGAAGGCTCACGCTGACCAGGAGCAGGCTGCCGCAGTACAGGCCGCACGAGCGGCGCAACAGGTGTTGAAGACGGAGAAGCGGCAGCGGGCGGAGGCTGAGACCAAGCTGGCCAGGCGTGAGCGGACGGCGAAGAAGGCCCAGCGCGACGGCGGCGTCCCGAGGATCGTCGCGGGCATGCTCGCCGACAGCGCGCAGGGATCGGCCGGTGCCATGCGCTCGGTACTCGACCAGAAGGTCCGGGTCGCGCAGGCCGCACTCGACGCGGCCGACGCCCGGGTTCGCGACGACGACCGCATCAGTCTCGACCTTCCCGACCCGGCGGTCCCGCGAAGCAGGCGCATCGCCGAACTCACCGCCGGCGAGCGGTCGGTGTTCGTCCAGGGACCCGAACGCCTGGCCATCGTCGGACCGAACGGGTCGGGCAAGTCGACGCTGCTCGGGCACATGATCAGCGGCGCCGAACCCACTGCCGGCCGCCCCGGCGGACGCCTGTTCACCGACCGTGTCGGCGTCCTCCCCCAGCGGCTCGACGGTCTCGACGAGAGTGCCGGCGCACTCGCGAACCTCCAAGCCGCCGCACCCGGCACCGCCACCGGCCAGATCCGGAATCACCTGGCGCGGCTCCTCCTGCGTGGCGACACCGTCGACCGGCCGGTGTCGACGCTCTCGGGCGGCGAACGGTTCCGCGTCTGCTTGGCGAAGCTGCTCTTCGCCGATCCTCCGCACCAGGTGCTCGTTCTCGACGAGCCGACCAACAATCTGGACACGACGAGCGTCGACCAGCTCGCCGTCGCTCTCAATGCTTACCGCGGTGCCCTGATCGTCGCCAGCCACGACTACCCGTTCCTGAACAGGCTCGGCCTCGACACCGTCGTGGAACTGCCCGGGGACGGGACCCTGAGGCAGCGGGACGATCTGCCGGAGTGAGACTCGATCCTCAATGAGACACGACCACCTGATACCCGGCGAGGCACGCGACGACGAGAAGGACTGGGAGGAAGTAGAGCATGAATGAAGCAATGAGAATGCTGGACCCGATGACGAGGCAGGCGATGACGGAGAACGCGGGCGTTCGGATCCCCAGCGCCAACACGCATGCCAATGGCGGCACAGAGGCCCTGACAAGGAAGTAGCCGCCGTAGAAATCGAGAACGCTTCCCTTGCAATCGGGATCGCTCGCGTTCCATACCTCACAGTCGGTGACTTGCATCAGGGGCTCTGCTGCCGCGAATACAGCGGTAAGAGTAGCCAGCAAGAGTGCGAACAGCCATGCCCAAGCGATCCCGGGACCTCGGGTACGAGCGAACCAGGTATGCCGCGGGTAATCAGCCCGTCGTTGGTGCATTCAGTTGAACCGATCGCCGTCTATCGTGATTCGATGGCTTCGCAGGGTGGGCCAGGACTCAAGAGAACGGCTGAGAACAATCTCCTCAGCACGAGCCGAATCTGCGCCGATATACGTCGAGTCCAGCTCGACGTTCGAGCATACGAACCAACTTTGGTCGACGGCCCACCACATGTTCGGACGGATCCCTTCAAGTACCTCTGACGCACGGCCCACATCCCCCATGGTGAGGTAGTAGTTGAATGCACCGATCCGGACGGTCGGACACATCGACGAAATCTCTTGAAACGCCGTATTTCCTTCCCAGAAGGCAAATACACAACGGGTGTTCAGTCCGCGCCCCAGATGATGTGCGATCTCGTCGGTCACCATCGGCCGAAGAGAGTTAGTTCGATGAGGGCCTTCATTCCACCATCCCCCGCGGGGTTCGAATTCACCCTGCGAGATCTTTGACCATTGCATCTCGGCATGAGCTACCTTGCCATTGACTCGCGCAACGTCGGACCATCGATAGTTCCCGATCAGAGCACCGTTGACGACCCTTTCCGCTGGGTGCAACACACGAAGATACCTCTCGTATCCGCCGGGGACAAGTGATCCGACAGTGCCCGAGTATGGCTGAAAGAGCAGCGAGTCAACCCATTCAGCCACTTCGGTATCGTGAATCACTTCATCTCGAGCCCACTCAGAAGCCATTGGCTACTCCCCTCGGCAACTGTCTACTTGGAGCGTAGTCCGATTCGAGTACGGACTTGTCCGCTTGGGAGCGAGAACTCGGCTACTGGCTGTGGCCTTGCCCTCTTGAGTGGAGCCGGTGAACGAGACGTTATCGACGCCGGAGAAACCGCGCCGACGTCGAGCGTGCTGCGCAGAGGTTCTCGACGCGGCGTGCATTAATCTGGCCGGCAGATCGCGCGTGGATCCTCACGAAACGTTGACTACGCCTTCACTTCCATAGTGATCGATGGAGACGATGCCCTCACCGAGATGGCTCGTGGCCCGCGTAAACGCGCCCTGTCGACATATGGCTGGTCGAAGGCGTGGACGATTCGCAGTTGCTCACATCGACGCAAGGCTACCAATTCTACCCAGGCGTAATTCCTCCTGGGCGACTACTCCTGGTCAAGACGGACATATCGGAGGATCGTAGGGATGCGGCGCTTCCCTACGAAGGGAACGATGGGCGGTGTCATACCGTCGTAGCAACACTGCAGGCCACGAGGGGTTGCGGGTAGCGCGGTAGGAGACCCTGGGTGGGGCTGGGACGGATGATGTTGACGGTGGCGGACCGGACGGAGATCGCGGTCG
>NZ_BAAARB010000030.1:0-24407 GCF_039531975.1 Gordonia cholesterolivorans
GCTGAAGGCACCCACAACGAGGCCAGCGGAGCGATGAGTCACGAACACAACGACGAACCCATAACCACCCTGCCAGTCAGCCCCAGGCCAACCACCCCAAACACTCACAGCGGAGCGAGTCGAAACCACCACACGAGCAGAGTGGTCTCGATACGGCGTGCTCGCTGTGCTCACTCGCCTACTCGACGAGCCTCGGGGCGACGGCTGGTTGAGCGAGCGAAGCGAGTCGAAACCACCACACGCGAGCAGAGTGGTCTCGATACGGCGTGCTCGCTGCGCTCACCCGCCTACTCGACGAACCTCGGGACGAGGGCAGGTTGAGCGAGCGGATGGAGTTGAAACGGCTCGGCAAGGCTGTTCGGGCGCGTCGGGAGTCTCCACTACACTCGCTGAGGTGCGTCTTGTGATTGCCGATTGCCAGGTCGACTATGTTGGTCGGCTCACCGCCCATCTGCCGATGTCGAAGCGGCTGATCTTGATCAAGTCCGACGGCTCGGTCAGCATTCACGCCGACGACCGAGCCTACAAGCCGTTGAACTGGATGAGCCCGCCGTGCTGGCTCGTCGAGGAGCCGGCGGCAGACGGATCCGACGGTATCGACTCGGTCTGGGTGGTCGAGAACAAGGCGGGGGAGCAGCTGCGGATCAGCATCGCGGCATTCCATCACGACAGCAGCCACGAACTCGGGCTCGACCCGGGACTGGTGAAGGACGGTGTGGAGGCACACCTCCAGGAACTGCTGGCCGAGCACATCGAGACGCTTGGTGCCGGCTACACGCTCATCCGTCGCGAGTACATGACCGCGATCGGGCCGGTGGACATCCTCTGCCGAGACGCGGATGGCCACACCGTCGCTGTGGAGATCAAGCGACGCGGCGAGATCGACGGTGTGGAGCAGCTGACGCGGTATCTGGATCTGCTCAACCGCGATGCGACGATCGCACCGGTCAGCGGAGTGTTCGCGGCACAGGCGATCAAGCCTCAGGCCAAGACTCTGGCCAACGATCGGGGGATCCGGTGCGTGACGCTCGACTACGACAAGCTGCGCGGCACCGAGGACAACGAGTTCAAGCTGTTCTGACGGTCAGGCCGTGACCTGATCGCCCTTCGGTGAGTCCTCCTTACGCGCCGGACCGCCGTAGCGCTCGTCACCGTGATCGTCGTCGTATTCCGCGTCGACGGCGTCGAGCACATCGGTCTTCTCGGCCGGCGGGGTGGAGGCGTCGTCCTGCGGGGTGAATCGATCCCTCCCGAGCAGCGTGCGGTTGAGGAGTTCGAGGTCGTCGGTCTCGGTGAGAGAGACCAGATCCCGCTCCTCGTCCGACAGTTCGAGGGCGCCGGGGAGGTTGGTGATGTGCTCGCGGAGAGCGTCGAGGTGGTCGAGGATCTGCTTGTGTGCATCGTGGGCCGATTCCGCCAGCTCACGAGAGCGTGCGAGGCGGTTCATCGCGACGTTGTGCGCGGCCCCGCGCAGGCGTGCGGCGTCCTCCTCGGCGGCGGCGATGATCTCCCGGGCCCGTTCCCGTGCGGCCTCGAGATCCCGCTTGGACTGTGCTTCGCGTTCCCGCGCGGCCTCGTCGATCTCGGCGGCTCGCTCCTCGGCTTCGGTGATCTTCGCGTCGGCGTGCTCCTGCGCGAGTTCCTTGGTCCGGGTGGCGGCCGCTGCCGCGGACGCACGGATGTCCTCGGCCTCCTGGCGGGCGACGGACAGCGTCTCGTCGGCCTCGTCCTTGGCGTTGGCACGGACTTCGCTGGCCTCGTCGGTGGCCAACTGCAGCATGCGGGAGACGCGCTCGGTCATCCCCGCGACCGTCGTCGGCGGGACGGAGAGAGTGTTCACCTCGTCCTGGAGCTCGCGGATGCGGTGACGGGCGTCGTCGAGATGCGCCTGGAGTTCGTCCGCGCTGGCATGAGCGGAGTCACGATCGGCGGCCATCATGCGCAATTCGGCTTCGAGCCGCCGAAGGTGATCGGTGACCTGGTCGCGGTCGTATCCGCGCATCACGATGGGGAAGGGGCTCTGACGATGTCCAGGGGCTGACATGATGCCAGTCTAGGTCCGATCGGCGTCCGAATTCAGTATCGAATGCGGGGTGTTGCGAGCGAGCTTGCACAGCGCGGGCGGTCGGCACGGGGCCGACCGCCCGCTCGGCGACGAGAATGCGGTCGTGATCAGTGACCGGCGGCCGGTTCCACCAGCTCGAGGAGAACCCCGCCCGCGTCCTTCGGATGGACGAAGTTGATGCGCGAGTCGGCGGTTCCGCGCTTGGGCTGCGGGTAGAGCAGTCGCACTCCCGCCGAGGTCAGACGCTTGGCGACCTCGTCCAGGTCGGTGACGCGGACGGCCATCTGCTGCATTCCCGGTCCGTTGCGGTCGATGAACTTGGCGATGGTCGACTCCTCGTTGAGCGGCATGAGGAGCTGGATCAAGGTGTCGCCGTTCTCGGGGCCGATCATCGCTTCGCGGACGCCCTGCTCTTCGTTCACCTCCTCGTGCTGGTTCGCGAAGCCGAAGTTGTCGAGCCACCAGGCGGCTGCGGCGTCGAGATCCGGGACCGCGAGGCCGACATGGTCGATCGCTGTCACGAGATCGCCGATCGAGGTCAGAGGGCCTCCGTTGGTGGTGTTTGTCACGTCGTTCGATGGGGAGTTGGTCATGCCATAACGGTAGCGTTGTTTGCAGACGGGGTCGCCATCGCGGCTGCCCCGAGCAGTACCGCAGCGACGGCGTGTGCCGCCGTGACGACCGCTGCCCCCACCGCCAAGGAGCTGATACATGTCCGACAACACCACAGTGATCGTTTCCGGCGCGCGCACCGCTCAGGGACGCCTGCAGGGATCGCTGAAGAACTTCTCCGCCGTCGATCTCGGCGCGGTCGCGGTCAAGGGCGCGCTCGAGCGCGGCAACGTGGACCCGTCGCATGTCCAGTACGTGATCATGGGACAGGTCCTCACCGCCGGAGCCGGCCAGATGCCGGCCCGGCAGACCGCAGTCAAGGCGGGCATCGGCTGGGACGTCCCGGCGCTCTCGATCAACAAGATGTGCCTGTCGGGAATCGACGCCATCGCGCTCGCCGATCAGCTGATCCGCGCGGGCGAGTTCGACTGCGTGGTCGCCGGCGGCCAGGAGTCGATGACCCAGGCCCCGCATGTGCTGCCCGGCAGCCGCTCGGGATTCAAGTACGGCAACACCGAACTGGTCGACCACATGGCGTTCGACGGACTGCACGACGTCTTCACCGATCAGCCGATGGGTGCGCTGACCGAGCAGGGCAACGACACCGACGGCTTCAGCCGTGAGGAGCAGGACGCCTTCGCCGCGCGCAGCCATCGGCTGGCCGCTGAGGCGATCGCCAAGGGCGTCTTCGCCGACGAGATCGTTCCGGTCGAGATCCCGCAGCGCAAGGGTGACCCTATCCTGTTCAACGAGGACGAGGGTGTGCGCGCCGACACCACCGTGGAGACCCTCGCGGGTCTGCGTCCGGCGTTCCGCAAGGGTGGCACGATCACGGCGGGCAACTCCTCGCAGATCTCCGACGGAGCCGCGGCCGTGGTCGTGATGAGCAAGGCGAAGGCCGAGGAGCTCGGACTCGAATGGATCGCCGAGATCGGCGCCCACGGTGTGGTCGCCGGCCCGGACTCGTCGCTGCAGCAGCAGCCCGCCAACGCGATCGTCAAGGCCTGCGAGCGCGAGGGCATCACCCCCGCCGATCTCGACCTGATCGAGATCAACGAGGCCTTCGCGGCCGTCGGCCTGGCGTCGACCCGCGCGCTGGGCGTCGACCCGGAGAAGGTCAACGTCAACGGCGGCGGAATCGCGCTCGGTCACCCGATCGGTACCTCGGGCGCACGTATCACGCTTCACCTGGCTCTCGAGCTCGCCCGTCGCGGCGGCGGGGTCGGCGTGGCGGCGCTGTGCGGCGCCGGCGGCCAGGGCGATGCGCTCATCGTCCGAGTCCCGAAGGCGTGAGTGGGATGGGCAACGTGTTCGACGTCTCGACCCCGGCCAAGCGTTTCCGGCTGATCGCCGTCATCGAGGCGATCACCTGGGGCCTGCTCTTGATCAGCATGGGGGTCAAGTACGGAGCCGGAATCGATGCGGCGACGATGGTCCCCGGCGCGCTCCATGGTGTGGCGTTCGTCGTCTACCTGATCATCACCGTGCTCACCGCGCGGTCGTTGAAGTGGAACCTCAAGGTTCTGGCGCTGGCACTCGTCGCCTCGATCCCGCCGTTCTTCACGGTGTGGTTCGAGCAGTGGGCCAGTAAGAACGGTCATCTGGGCGAACTGTCCGACTCGACGTTCAGTGAGTCCGCCGATCGTGACACACTGAAGGTGTGACCAGACCTTCTCGACGCAATGAACCGGCGAACGCCGCCATCGCGATGGCGGGTGCCGTAGATCTGTCAGTTCTCAAGGAGCGGGCCGAGGCGCAGCGGGCAGCTGCGTCCCGGCCCGCTTCTGACTCTCGCCCCGGCGCCGTCGTCCTCGATGTGACCGAACTCGACTTCGAGACGGAGATCGTCGAACGCTCCACCCGGCAGCTGGTGGTGGTGGACCTGTGGGCCTCGTGGTCGGAACTGAGCACGCAGCTGTCCCCGGTGCTGGCGCGCCTGGCCGAGGCAGCCGGCGGCCGGTGGGCACTCGCGCGGGTCGATGTCGACACGAACCCGCGGATCGCACAGGCCTTCGGTGCTCAGTCGGTGCCGACGGTGATCGCACTGATCGGCGGTCGGCCGGTCGCGATGTTCGAGGGGCCGCAGCCGGAGGAGCAGATCCGCGGATGGATCGACGAGATCTTCGCGAAGGCCGGACATCTGCTTCCGGAGACCGCGGCGACGGCATCCGACGACGAGCCCGAGCAGGATCCGCGCATGGCGGCCGCCGAGGAGTTGATGAACTCCGGCGACCTCGACGGGGCGCTGGCCGCCTATCGCGCGATCGCCGAACTCGAGCCGGACAACGTCGAGGCGAAGTCCGTGGTCCGCAACCTCGAGTTCGTCACCCGAGCGCAGGCCCACGACCCCGAGATCGTCAACACCGCCGCGCCCGGAGACGTGGACGCTCAGCTCGCCGCAGCCGACGTGCTGCTGCTCGGTCAGCGGCCGGAGGCCGCGTTCGATCGGATCATCGAGCTGGTGAAGGTGACGCGCGACGACGACCGCACCCGGGCGCGCGCCCGGCTCCTCGAGCTGTTCGAGCTCTTCGACCCCGCCGAGCCCTTCGTCACGGCAGCGCGCCGGAAGCTGGCGACAGCGCTGTACTGACACAGCGCTGTACTGACGCCTCCGACCGTCCGCCGGCCACCGGCAGGGTCAGCGGCCCGGTGTGAAGAAGACCGCGGCGGAAGCGGGGAGGGTGATGGCCGCGCTGTAGGGACGGCCGTGGCTCGGCTCGTCGACCGCGACGATCCGGCCCAGGTTGCCCACCCCGTGACCGCCGTACTCCCGCGCGGCGGTGTTGAGGATCTCGCGCCACGGCCCGGCGAGCGGGAAGCCCAGCCGGTAGCCGTGGAGATCGCGGTCGGAGAAGTTGAAGACGCAGGCGACGATGCGGCCCCCGGTGGCCGCCCCGTCGTCGGCCAGCCGCAGGAAGCCGATGACGGTGTTGGCGGTGTCGCGGGCGTCGAGCCAGGCGAAGCCGCGGGCGTCGCAGTCCATTCGGTGCAGCGCCGGCAGTTCGGCGTGCAGGTGGGCCAGGTCGCGGGCCGCGAGCGCGATGCCGCGGTGGACCGAGGCGTTCGACCCGTCCGGATCGAGCAGGTTCCAGTCGAGCCCGCGGTCGTCGGCCCACTCTCGGGTCTGCCCGAACTCCTGCCCCATGAACAGCAGCTTCTTGCCGGGATGGGCCCATTGGAAGGCCAGGGCGAGCCGCACCCCCGCCGCAGCGTCGGCTGAGACTGGCATTCTCGTGACGAGGGTGCCCTTGCCGTGGACCACCTCGTCATGACTGATCGGCAGGACGTAGCGCTCGGCGGTGGCGTGCGTGAGGCCGAACGCGACACGTTCGTGCAGCTCCGCACGCCGCCGCGGCGGGAGCGAGAGGAACGACAGCAGATCGTTCATCCAGCCGAGATTCCACTTGAAGTCGAAGCCCAGCCCGCCGCGGTCGGTGGAGACTGTCACCCCCGGCCACGCCGTCGACTCCTCGGCGATCATCACGGCGCCCGGACACGCCTCGTGGACGGCGTCATTGAGGCGCCGCAGGAAGTCGACGGCCTCGTCGTTCTCGTGTGTCCCGCGCGCATTCGGCCGCCATTGGCCCGGGCCGCGCGAGTAGTCGAGGTACAGCATGGACGCGACCGCGTCGACGCGCAGCCCGTCGAGATGGAACTCCGAGCACCAGTAGACGGCGCTCGCGATCAGGAAGTCGCGGACCTCGGGCCGACCGAGGTTGAACGCGTACGTGCCCCAGTCCGGCTGGTCCCGCCGCAGCGGATCGGCGTGCTCGTAGAGGGGAGTGCCGTCGAACTCGCCGAGCGCGAAGGCGTCCTTGGGGAAGTGCGCCGGGACCCAGTCGAGGAGTACCGCGATCCCTTTCGAGTGCAGGTGGTCGACGAAGAAGCGGAAGTCGTCGGCGGTGCCCCACCGGCTGGAGCAGGCGAAGTACGAGCCGACCTGATAGCCCCACGATCCCCCGTAGGGATGCTCGGTGATCGGCATCAGCTGTACGTGCGTGAAGCCGCGGTCGGCGGCGTACTCAGCCAGCTGGACGGCGGCCTCGCGATAACTCAGGCCCGAGCGCCACGACCCCAGGTGGACCTCGTAGATCGACATCGGCTCGCGCTCGGGGCGCCGGTCGGCGCGCGCGGCCATCCACGTCTCGTCGTTCCAGACGAACGACGACGGACCGGCGATCACCGACGCCGTCTCGGGTGGTCGCTGAGTCGCACGGGCGAGCGGATCGGCCTTGTCGCGTGTCAGTCCGTCGGCTCCGACCACGCGGTACTTGTATGCCATTCCCGGCCGCGCGCCGTCGACCGTGGCGGTCCAGACGCCGTGCGGTCCGCGCTCCATCGGGTGGTCGGTGCCCGCCCATCGGTCGAAGTCGCCGAAGACGGTGACCGATCGCGCATTGGGCGCCCACACGGCGAATTCGGTGTCCGCGACGCGGGGCCGGGCGCCGAGCCGCTGCCACAGCGGGTCCGTCACGATCGCCCCGTCACTTCTTCGCGGCGCCCGTCGTCAAGCGGGTGAGCGCGGCTCGGACGGCATCGCGGTCGGTGGTCCGCCAGAACGGTGGAAGCCCGGCCAGGAGGTAGCCCGCATACCGCGCCGTCGCCAGACGTGAGTCGAGCACGGCGACCACGCCGCGGTCGTCGGTGGCGCGGAGGAGCCGGCCCGCGCCCTGGGCGAGGAGCAGTGCCGCGTGGTTCGCCGAGACGGTCAGGAAGCCGTTGCCGCCGCGCGCGTCCACATCGCGCTGGCGCGCCGACAGGAGCGGGTCGTCGGGCCTGGGGAAGGGGATCCGATCGATCATCACCAACCGCAACGAGGGACCCGGGACGTCGACGCCCTGCCACAGCGACAGAGTGCCGAACAGACAGGTGGCCTCGTCGGCGGCGAATCTCTCGATCAGTGCCGACGTCGCATCGTCGCCCTGGCACAGGATCGGGAACCCGACTCGGTCGCGGAGCTTCTCCGCGGCCTCCTTGGCGGCCCGCATCGACGAGAACAGGCCGAGGGTACGACCGCCCGCAGCGTTCATCAGATCGACCATCTCGTCCAGCGTCGACTCCGCGATGCCGTCACGGCCGGGCGCCCGCAGGTGCTTGCCGACGTAGAGAATCGCGGCGCGCTGGTAGTCGAAGGGGCTGCCGGCGTCCATGCCGCGCCATCCCGCGGCCTCCACGTCCTTGCCACCGTGGGCGGGCAGCCCCCAGGTGCGTGCGAGGGCGTCGAAGTTGCCGCCGATGGTCAGGGTCGCGGACGTGAGGATCACAGTCGAGTCGGTGAACAGCGAGGTACGCAGCAGCCCGGCCACCGACAACGGCGCTATCCGCAGCGTCGGGCGGACGTTTCCGCGGATCCGGTCGGCGGACAGCCAGACGACGTCGTGCCTCTTGGTGATGTCGGTCTCGGCGAAGACCGTCAGCACTCGCACCACCGAATCGTGCAGCGAGTCGGTGGCCGACAGCGCCATCTGCCTGGCGGCCGCAGCCTCCGGATCGGTGCCTGCCGACGGCGCCGGACCGACCGCGTTCCGCGCGTTCCAGAGGCGGTCGCGCAGCGATGCGAGGACCTCGGGTGCGCCGCTCGGGAGTCGGGTCCACTCGCCCTGGGGTGAGTCCTCCAGCAGCAACTCCAGCTGTTCGCCCGCGCCGACCAGCGCGTCGGCGCTCTCGTCGTCGATCAACTTGCCGAGCCGGCGGGCGACCTGCGAGACGCTCGCGGCCGAGATCTCCTCGGTGGTGACGGAGGTGATCCGATCCACCAGTTCGTGGGCCTCGTCGATGACCACCACGCGGTGCTCGGGAAGGATGGTCGCCGGACTCATCGCGTCGATGGCGAGCATCGCGTGGTTGGTGACCACGACGTCGGAGGCGCCGGCCTTCTTCCGTGCCAGTTCGGCGAAGCAGTCCTCGCTGTAGGGGCAGTTCGACGCCCCGAGACATTCGCGCGAGGAGACGCTCACCTGGCGCCACGACTGGTCGCTGACGCCGGGGGAGAGATCGTCGCGGTCTCCGGTCTCGGTGTCGGAGGTCCACTCGCGCAACCGCGTCACCTCGCGGCCCATGCGGGACAGGTCGAAGGCGTCGAACAGCTCGGCGTTCGGATCCTCGTCGGCCACTCCCGAGTGGATCTTGTTGAGGCACAGGTAGTTGGCGCGACCCTTCAGGATCGCGAACGACGGTTCGCGGCCCAGCGGCTTCGTGAGCGCGCCCGCGAGACGCGGTAGGTCACGTTCGGTCAGCTGGCGCTGGAGGGCGATGGTGGCCGTCGAGACGACGACGGTCTCGTCGGTGTCGACGGCGTGCCGGAGCGCGGGGACCAGGTAGGCCAGCGACTTTCCGGTGCCGGTGCCGGCTTGGACCGCGAGGTGATGGTCGTTCTCGATCGCCTCGCCGACGGCCTCGGCCATCGCCAGCTGACCGTCGCGCCGGGCTCCGCCGAGGGACTCGACGGCGGTGGCCAGGAGGTCGGCGACATCGGGGACGCTCACTCGGCCGCGTCGTCTTCGTGACGGGTACCGGTGTGCACGAGGGTGCCCACCAGCTCGACTCCCGCGTCGCGCATGACGTCGAACGCGGTCGCGGTGGTGGTCTCGGCGACGGCCGCGGTGAAGTCCAGCAGCACACGTGTGGCGAAGCCGGCTGCGGCGGCGTCGACCGCGGTCGCGCGAACACAATGGTCGGTGGCGATGCCGACGACGTCCACCTCGGAGACGTCGCGCGCGGTGAGCCAGTCGGCCAGGCCGTTTCCGTGTTCGTCGCGGCCCTCGAAGCCCGAGTACGCGGCGTCGAACTCGCCCTTGGAGAAGACCGCCTGCACGGGGCCGGTGCGGAAGGCCGGATGGAACTCGGCGCCGGGCGTGCCCACCACGCAGTGCGGTGGCCACGAGTCGACGAAGTCGGGGGTCTCGGAGAAGTGCCCCCCGGGGTCGACGTGGTAGTCGCGGGTGGCCGCCACCACCGGATACGAGCCGGTGATCGCGTTGATCGCGGCGGCGACCGCACCGCCGCCGGCCACCGCGAGGGAGCCGCCCTCACAGAAGTCGTTCTGGACGTCGACGACGATCAGCGCACGATTCCGCGGTGGGGTCTCCTCGGTCATCGACTCTCCGGTTCGGTCAGGTAGCGGGTGGGGACTGCGGGGTCGCCGTGGCTGAGCCCGAGACCCTCCCACGGGAGGGTGACGAGCCCGTGCGCGAGATGCCCGCGGGACTGCTCCAGTGTAGGCAGCCCGGAAACTCGGTCGCCGCCGCGGACCAGTGGAATCTGGAGTTCGGCCACGTCCAGGCCTCCGGTGCCCGGGATCGCCTGATCCGCGGGCGCGTCGGCACGCAACAGGATCTCTTCGACGATGGTTCCGGACGCGCGGGCCGCGCGAACGGCGCGCTTGCGTCCGCCGTGGCTCTCCTTGTGGCTCGACCGCTTCGCGACCGGGACGCCGTCCACCTCGACCAGTTTGTAGACCATGCCCGCAGTCGGTGAACCGCTGCCGGTCACCAGCGAGGTTCCGACGCCGTAGATGTCGACGGGTTCGGCGCGCAGCGAGGCGATGGCGTACTCGTCGAGATCGCCGGAGACGACGATCTTGGTGCCGGTGGCGCCGAGCTCGTCGAGCTGCCTGCGTACCTGGCGGGCGAGGACGCCCAGATCCCCCGAGTCGATCCGGACCGCTCCGAGCGAGGTGCCTGCGACCTCGATCGCGTTCTTGACACCGGTGGTGATGTCGTAGGTGTCCACGAGCAGGGTGGTCCCGACGCCGAGCGCCTCGACCTGCGCGGCGAAGGCGGCCCGCTCGTCGCTGCCGTCGGGATGCGCGAACGAGAGCGTGAACGCGTGCGCCGCGGTTCCCGCACTCGGCACGCGGTAGGTGCGAGCGGCCTCGAGATTGCTGGTCGCGTCGACTCCCGCGAGATATGCGGCGCGCGCTGAGGCGACCGCCGCGTGCTCGTGCGTGCGGCGTCCGCCCATCTCGATGATCGGGCGGCCGGCGGCCGCGCTCACCATACGCGCCGCCGCGGAGGCGATCGCGCTGTCGTGATTGAGGATCGAGAGGATCAGCGTCTCCAGCACCACAGCTTCGGCGAAGCCGCCGCGCACGGTCAGGATGGGCGAGCCGGGGAAGTAGAGCTCGCCCTCGCGGTAACCGTCGATCTCTCCGCGGAAGCGGTAGTCGGACAGCCATGCCAGGGTGTCCTGGTCGACCACGGTCCGGAGCGAGTCGATCTCCTCCGGACCGAATCGGAAGCGTTCGAGGGCGTCGAGCAGACGTCCGGTGCCCGCGACGACTCCGTAGCGTCGGCCGTCGGGGAGGCGGCGGGCGAAGACCTCGAACACGCAGCTGCGCTGCGCCGTCCCGGCCCTCAGGGCGGCCGACAGCATGGTCAGCTCGTATTGATCGGTCAGCAGCGCGGTACTGGTCACCTTCGCTACCCTATTACTCATGGCGCGCGATGAGGCGACACCAGGTACGAGCACCGGTACCGCGGTGGCAGAACCAGAGGTGACTCACGACCGCCCCTGGGTGACGCTGGTGTGGGACGACCCGGTCAATCTCATGAACTACGTCGCTTATGTCTTTCAGCGGATCTTCGGTTATTCGGAGGAGAAGGCCAAGGCGCTGATGATGCAGGTGCACACCGAGGGGAAGGCCGTGGTCTCCAGCGGCGACCGCGTGAAGGTGGAGGCCGACGTCCGCAAACTGCATGCGGCCGGCCTGTGGGCGACCATGCAGCACGACTCCTGATGCGGACCTGGCGCAGAACCGGTGCGGGCGAGGACGTCCGCATCTGCTCCAACCTCGAGAACTACGAATGCCAACTGCTGGCGTCGATGGTCGAGTCCATCACCGATCTGCTCAACGAACGCGCCGAGTCGGCTCCGCGCGACGAACTGTCGGAGCTGACGGGGATCCAGACGGGGCACACCCGCGCACCGGACGATGTCACGCTGGGACGGCTGCTGCCCGATTTCCATCGACCCGACCAGGAGCCGGAACTCGCGGCCGGACCGATCGCCGCGGACCTCAACGGGGGACTGCGCAGCGTCAACGAACCGCAGATCATCGACGCGAAACTCGCCGCGGCACGCACAGTTCTCGAAACACTGCCGAGCGGCGGCGGGGACGTCTCGCTGACCGAGTCCCAGGCCGACCGCTGGCTGACGGCGCTCACCGACATCCGACTGGCACTGGGCGCGATGCTCGGGATCACCGATGAGCCCTCGAAGCTGCCGCCCGACCATCCGCACGCCGCACACCAGGACGTCTACGACTGGCTGTCGGTGGTGCAGGGGCTGCTGGTCGAAGCACTGATGTCGGCGGAGTGGACGCAGCCGGAGGACCCGTCGCAAGGGGAGTGGGGGCACGACGGATGGTGACCGAGCCGAAGTCGTCTGTGTCGCGCCCCGGCAACCGGATCACGGATGTCGCCGGAATCGCAGTGGGCCATCACCACCGACTCGACGACGAGGTGGTGCTCGCGAGTGTCGCTGAACCCGGCAGCGGGTGGGCGACCGGGACCACGGTCATCACCCTGCCGCGCGGGTGCGCGACGGCGGTGGACGTGCGCGGCGGCGGTCCTGGGACGCGCGAGACCGACCTGCTCGATCCGGTCAACACGGTCCGCGGCGCCGACGCGATCGTGCTCTCCGGTGGCAGTGCCTATGGTCTTGCCGCGGCCGACGGGGTGATGCGGGGACTCGAGGAGGCCGGCGTCGGACTGCCGATGGACGGTCAGGGGCACGTGGTGCCCATCGTGCCGGCCGCGGTCATCTTCGACCTCCCGGTCGGCCGGTGGGAGAACCGTCCGACCGCCGAGTTCGGTGCGCGGGCGCTCGCCGACGCCAGGACCGATTTCGCGATCGGATCGGTCGGGGCCGGGACCGGGGCGCGCGCCGGCGCACTCAAGGGCGGCGTGGGCACCGCGTCGATCACGTTCTCCGACGGTCCGGCTCGCGGATTGACGATCGGCGCTCTCGTCGTGGCCAATCCGGTCGGCGGTGTCGTCGATCCGTCGACCGGGCTGCCGTGGGGTGCCGACGACCTCGAACTGCACCGTTTGCGCGCGCCGAAGCAACTCGAGATCAAGAGGCTCGCTGAGCTCACCGCAAAGGGCACGGTACTGAACACGACGATCGGGGTGGTCGCGACGGATGCCACGCTGTCGGTGGCGAGCACCCGGCGTCTGGCGATGTCCGGTCACGACGGCCTCGCGCGGGCGGTCCGTCCCGCGCATTCACCGCTCGACGGCGACACCCTGTTCGCCGTCGCCACCGGCGAGAAGGCCGCCGATCCGGACATCGCGGTCGACGTTCCGCCGGGGATGGACCCGGACACCGCGATCGTCGCGGCACTGGCCGACGCATCGGCGACGGTGGTGCAGCGGGCGATCGTCTCGGCGGTGGTCGCCGCGACCGGCGTCGCCGGGATTCCGGCATACCGCGACGTGCTGTTCTCCGCCTTCGGCGACGCATGAGCGGCGGGATCGCGTCGCCGTCCGACCCTCGTCTCCCGAAGCCGCGTCGGTCGCCGATGCCCAAGTGGGAGCGGTCGGGCATCACGATGGGCGTCATCGCCGTCGCGCTGCTGGTGGTCGAGGCGATCGACATGGCGACCGGTGGGGACCTCGACGAGTACGGCATCGTGCCGCGACGGCTGTCCGGCCTCGACGGGATCATCTGGGCGCCGCTGCTGCACTCGGACTTCGCTCACCTGATCGGCAACCTGATCCCGGGCGTGGTGCTCGGCTTCCTGCTGCTGATGTCGGGACGATTCCTGTGGGTGACGGCGATCGTATGGGTCATCAGCGGTCTGGGAGTGTGGCTCACCGCCCCGACCGGCTCGGTGACGATCGGCGCATCGGGGATCGTCTTCGGGTGGCTGGCGTATCTGCTGGTCCGCGGTCTCTTCAACCGCGACGTGTGGCAGGTGCTCGGCGGGGTGGTCCTGTTGGCGGTCTACGGTGGGATCCTGTGGGGCGTGCTGCCGCACGGAGGTGGAGTGTCGTGGCAGGGACACCTGTTCGGCGCCGTCGGCGGCGTGCTGGCGGCGTGGATGCTCAGCGACCGACGCGATCCGGGCAGCTCCGAGCCCCGACGACCAGAACTCAAGGGAGGCCCCCGATAACCGAGCTGCAAACCGGTCCCATCGGCATCTTCGACTCGGGCGTCGGCGGGCTCACCGTCGCGCGCGCGATCATCGATCAGCTGCCCGATGAGGATGTCATCTACATCGGCGACACCGCGAACGGGCCGTACGGGCCGTTGACCATTCCGGAGATCCGCAGGCATGCGCTGGCCATCGGTGACGAATTGGTGCACCGTGGGGTCAAGGCGATCGTCATCGCCTGCAACACCGCGTCGGCGGCCTGTCTGCGCGATGCGCGTGAACGCTATGCCCCGATTCCCGTCATCGAGGTGATCCTGCCCGCCGTGCGTCGCGCGGTGGTCGCGACCAAGACCGGTCGGATCGGCGTCATCGGCACGGAGGCGACCATCGCGTCGCGCGCGTATCAGGACTCGTTCGCCGCGGCACGCGATGTGGAGATCACGGCCGTCGCCTGCCCGAGGTTCGTCGACTTCGTGGAGCGGGGGATCACCAGCGGACGCCAGATCCTGGGTCTTGCCGAGGGCTACCTCGAGCCGCTGCAGGAGGCCGGCGTCGACACTCTGGTCCTGGGGTGCACCCACTATCCGCTGCTGTCGGGTGTGGTGCAGTTGGTGATGGGCGATCAGGTGACGCTCGTGTCGAGCGCCGAGGAGACGGCGAAGGACACTGTCCGCGTCCTGACCGAGCGCGACGCCCTGCATCCGCACTCGAATCGCGTGGCCCGGCGTCATTTCTCCGCGACCGGCGATCCGGACTCGTTCCGCAAGCTCTCGACCCGGTTCTTGGGACCTTCGGTGGGCCACGTAGAGCATTTCTGACCACTCCCGTGTGGCGTTCGGCACGGTCGATGCAGTGCCAACTCACCGGTCACAGGAGGGCGGATTGATGCCGGATTTCCGGAGCGGCATGGCAGAGTGTGTCCCATGCGTTTGACGGTGCTCGGGTGTTCAGGGAGTGTGAACGGCCCTGGTGCACCGTGCTCCGGATACCTGGTTCAGGCCGACGGACACCCGCCGGTCTTGATCGATTGCGGACACGGTGTCTTCGGTGAACTGCAGCAGCACGCGGATCCGAACCAGGTCGCCGTCCTGCTCAGTCATCTGCACGCAGACCACTGCATGGATCTGCCCGCAATGCTGGTGTGGCGTCGGTGGGCGCCGACTCCGGCCACCGAACGTTCGCTCCTGTACGGGCCGGAGGGCACGGCGCTGCGCGTCGGTGCCGGGGCGTCGGAGTACCCGGGTGAGGTGGACGACCTGTCGGACACCTACGACGTGCGCGAGTGGGTCGACCGCGAAGCCGTCGAGATCCACGGCCTCCACATCGAGCCGTACAAGGTGAACCATCCGCCGAGCACCTTCGGGTTGCGGATCGTCGGCCCGGACGGCGAGGTGCTCGCCTACAGCGGCGACACCGGCGTGTGCGAGGAGGTGGTCGATCTCGCGCGCGACGCCGACCTGTTCCTGTGCGAGGCGTCGTGGACGCACGAGCCCGGCGTCCGGCCCGAGGGGCTGCATCTCTCCGGGGTCGAAGCCGGACAGGTGGCCGCCCGCGCATCGGTCCGCTCGCTCGCCCTGACTCACGTGGTCCCGTGGGCCGACTCCGCCGCCATCCTCGACGAGGCGTCGGGCGAGTATGCGGGACCGCTGCAACTCGTCCACCAGGGTCAGGTCATCGAGGTCCGTAAGCCGGTCGCATAGATCGCCTCGCTGGTTGAGCCGCGACGGTCGCTGCCGGTCTGCCCGTTCTTGTATCCGCGCAGCTCGACGACGGACGCGCGCTCCCAGCCCGCGCGTTCGTCGCGGAGTTGCGCGGATGTGCTGCACGCTGCCCGGCACCTCCTCGTCGGCGGATATGTCGGCCTGTCCAGTAAGGTCGGGGCGTGACTTCACGAGCAGACGGCCGGGCAGACGACGAACTCCGGCCCATCAAGTTCACCCGCGGTTTCACCTCTCATCCGGCCGGTTCGGTGCTGGTCGAATTCGGCAACACCCGCGTCATGTGCACCGCCAGCGTCACCGAGGGCGTGCCGTCGTGGCGGCGCGGATCGGGGCTCGGCTGGCTCACCGCCGAATACTCGATGCTTCCCGCCGCGACCCACGAGCGCTCGAAGCGTGAGTCGGTGCGCGGCAAGATCGGCGGACGCACGCACGAGATCAGCCGCTTGATCGGACGTTCGCTCCGCGCGTGCATCGATCTGGCGGCGCTGGGTGAGAACACGATCGCCATCGACTGCGACGTCCTGCAGGCCGACGGCGGAACGCGGACGGCGGCCATCACCGGCGCCTACGTCGCGCTCGCGGACGCCGTCACCTACCTCGGCGCGGCGGGCAAGCTGGCCGACCCGCAGCCGCTGTCGTGCATCATCGCGGCGGTGAGCGTCGGTGTGGTGGACGGCCGCGTCCGCCTCGACCTGCCGTACGACGAGGACTCGCGTGCCGAGGTCGACATGAATGTGGTCGCCACCGACGCGGGCACCCTCGTGGAAGTGCAGGGGACAGGCGAGGGCGCGACCTTCGCGCGCGGAACGCTCGACAAGATGCTGGACGTGGCCTGCGCCGGCATTGAGAACATCGTCGCCGCGCAGCGCGAAGTGCTGTCGCAGCCGTACCCCGGATCGCTCCCGGGCAGCGGGCAGTGACCGGGACGGTCCTGCTGGCGTCGAACAACGCCAAGAAGCTGGCCGAGCTGCGACGCGTCGTCGAAGCGGCGGGCATCACCGGGCTCGAGGTGCTCGGGCTGGGTGATGTCACGCGCTATCCGGAACCGGTGGAAGACGGTGCGACGTTCGAGGACAATGCGCTGCTCAAGGCTCGCGCGGCCGTCGCCGCAACCGGACTGCCATCGCTGGCCGACGATTCCGGCCTCGCCGTCGACGCGCTCAACGGCATGCCGGGAGTCCTGTCGGCACGGTGGAGCGGTGGCGCCGGCGACGCCGCCAACAATCGCCTGCTGCTGGCCCAGCTCGCCGACGTACCGGACGAACGACGCGGTGCGGCGTTCGTCTCGGTGTGTGCGCTGGTGCTGCCGACGGGCGCCGAGACCGTGGTCCGCGGAGAGTGGCGCGGCACCATCCTGCGTGACGAGCGCGGCGCGAACGGCTTCGGTTACGACCCGTTGTTCATTCCCGATGACGAGGTGGCCGCCGGGCGCACCTCCGCGGAGCTGCCGCCCGCGGAGAAGGACGCGCTGAGCCACCGTGGCAAGGCGCTGGCGCAGTTGGTCCCGGCACTCCGGGCCCTCGCCGGCGCGGGCGGAGGAGACCGATGATCGTATTCGACGACGCGGTCGTGACCGCTGTGCTCCGGCATATGAACGACGACCATGCGACCGACAATCTCGTCATTGTGCGAGCGTTCGCCGAACCCGACGCCACCGCCGCGGTGATGACGGGCTTCGACTCGGTTGCGGGGAAGTGGACGGCGACCGTCGACGGAGCGGACCGTCCCGTCCGCGTGCCGTGGCCGAACGAGCTCACCGACCGAGCGTCCATCCGTCGCGAGGTGGTCGCCCTCTACAAGGCCGGTGCCGAGCGCCTGGGGATCGAGCTAGACGATCACTGATCGAGCTTGAACTGCTCCTTAACATCGCGAGTGCGAATGTGCTCGAACCAGAAGGACAGGAACGGGATGGTGCCCGCGATCGCGGTCGCCACCAGCTTCGGCAGCGGCCACCGGACCTTGATCGACAGGTCGACGGTGCAGATCAGGTAGATGAAGTAGATCCAGCCGTGAGCGACGCCGACCCAGCCGAAGCCCTCGACTCCGAAGCCGAACTTTGCGATCATCTCGGCGCACAGGGCGAGCAGCCACACGCCGGTGACCCAGGCCAGAACGCGGTAGCGCAGCAGCGCGCTGCGGATCTGGGGGATGGTCGCAGTCACAGTCCCGTCCGGGGCGTCGTCGGCGGTCTTGGCGGATTCGGTCACGTCGTGGTCCTTCATCGGTCGCGCGGAGATTTCAGCTGATGCGTCAGTCGTGCGTCGGGTGTCTGTCGAGTTCGGCGAGGTATCTGTTGTACTCGGCCAGGTCGTCGTCCGGGGCGGCGTCGAGGATGGCCGCGACCGACGGGTCGTGTCGCGTGGGCCGCTCGGGAAGGACCCCCTCGGGTATCTCGGTCGGCTCGGCGCGGTCGCGGTGTTCAGCGTCCGGATCGGCTTCCATCACGACGAAGCGGCGATAGGCGTACACGACGGCCACCGCGAAGGCCGGCCACTGCAGGGCGTATCCCAGGTTCTGGCCGGTGCCCGTCGACGATTCGTAGCGGCCCCACTGCCACCAGGCGAGCGCCAGGCAAGCGCATGCCGCGACCGCCACCAGCGCGATCAGTGCGGGGCGGTGACGTCGTTTGGCGGGCGACGGCAGAGAGGACTTCACACTATCGAAGGTACCTGGTCGGCTGCCGTGCATCGGGCCCGGTGCGGCCGCCCTCACTGTGCGTTCTGCCACCAGTCTGCTACTAATTAGCCAAGCCTAATCTTAGGTTCGAGTGGTTGACGATGGGGTGGACATGGGCAAGGGCTTCCAGGGAGCGGTGCTTCGCGCTCTCGGAGCGAAGAATCATCCGGCGACGGTCACCGGTGTGCGGTGGGTGACCGAACACGTCGTTCGCATCGAGTTCCAGTGCGGCGAGATCCTGCACGCGGGCGGCGAGAAGCCGGCCGCCTGGATCCGTGCTTGGTTCCCGGATGTGAACAACGCGGCCAAGTTCCATCAACGCGGATACACGCTGCTGGATCCGGACCCGGCGGCGGGGACGTTCGCGATCTGCTTCCTCGTCCACGATCCGGCCGGACCCGCGTCCACCTGGGCGCGCAATGCCGTCGTGGGCGATGAACTGCTGATGACACGGCTCGGCGGCGACGGCTACGACATCGCTGCGGACCGCGAGCGTCCGCGCGGATACCTGCTGATGGGAGACGTGGCGGCATGGCCGGCCATCGTGCGGCTGATCGAGGAGATCGGCGATGACATCCCGATCCGGGCGGTCATCGAGCACGAGAACGACGACGACCGCGATCTGCCGCTGCCGGAGCATTCGAACCTCACCGTCGACTGGGTGCCCACCAGTCCGGACCGCCGGGCGCTGACCGAGGCGATCGGCGAGGACGACTATCGCGGATGGCACACGTGGGTCACGGCCGAGAGCAAGGCGACGCGACTGGCCAAGGGCGCGCTCGCCCTGAACCACGAGCAGAACAAGGCCACCATGCACACCCAGGCCTACTGGATGGCCGGACGTGCGATGGGAAAACAGGTCGACACGGCGACTGAGGACACCGCCGTGTCGACCGCCTCCGAGACGGCGACGGACGATGTCGCGGAGGCCGCTCTGACCCCGTCCCGCGCCCCGAAGGCCGCAGCGCCCGCCGAGCCCGTCCTCAAACCCGCCCTTCCCGCGCTGATCGTCGCCGGTCTGTTCGCGCTCGTGCTCGCGGTGCTCGCGGTGGTGCCACTGGTGCTCTTCGCGGAGCTGGCGCGCTTGCTGGTGGAGGGGGCCGACCGCCACGAGCTGATCGACGTCGCGGTCACGGCACTGATCGTTCTGGTGGCGGGCGCCGCCGGCAGCGCGGTGCTGATCACCGTGCTGCACTTCTACGACCAGGTGTATGCCGCGGCGCTGCGGCGGCGAGTGCTCCACAAACTCACCCGACTGCCGCTCGGATGGTTCCTCGGTCGCCGCAGCGCGGAGGTCAAGAAGCTGGTCGCCGACGACATCTCGTCGCTGCACTACCTGGTGACCCACGCGGTGCCCGATCTCGTGACGGCGATCGTCACGCCGCTGGCGATCCTCGGGTACCTCTTCTCGGTGAACTGGGTACTCGCTTTGGTGCTGCTGGTGCCGGTACTTGGGTACATCGTCGCAATGGCACGCCTGGCGACTGCCGACAGAGCCCGCCTGGAACAGAAGATGCGATGGGACGCGACCCTGCCGGGCGACGCCGAACGCTACATCGGCACGCAGCAGGTCAGCCGCGTGTTCGGCGACGGCGCGATCACCGACCTGCCCGCCCGACTGCGGCGTCTCACCGAGTTCCTGAAGGACTGGCAGCGCGCCACGATCGATGCGAAGTCGGTGATTCTGCAGCTCAACCGGCCGACGACGTCGATGGTGGTGGTCGCGCTGGCGGGCACGGCACTGATCACCGCCGACCAGATGGACGCGGCCGCGATCCTGCCCTTCCTGATCCTCGGCACCTCGTTCGGCGACCGGCTGCTCGCCGCGTCGTACGCCGTCGGCGGACTGCGCGAGGGGATGAACGGCAAGACCTCGCTCGATCTGTTGCTGTCGAGCGGTGAGCTCGAACAGGCGGAGAACGGCAGCACCGGGCCGGAGCCGAGCGGCCCGGCGCGAGTCGAACTGCGCGGCGTCACCTTCGGGTACACGCCCGGTCGGCCAGTGGTGCGGGACCTGCACCTGGACCTGCCCGCGGGCGGGACGACGGCCCTCGTCGGACCGTCGGGTGCGGGCAAGTCCACCGTGGCGGCTCTGGTCGCTCGCCTGTGGGACCCGGATGCCGGCGCGGTACTGCTCGACGGCGTCGACCTGCGCGACATTCCCGAGGTGCAGCTGCGGCAGCGGATCGCCGTGGTGTTGCAGGACGTCCAACTCATCCGCGGCACCATCGCCGACAACATCGCGCTCGGCATGCCCGACGCGGATCGTGCGGCGATCGCGGAGGCGGCCCGGGCGGCTCACATCGCCGACCTCATCGAATCATTGCCCGACGGATACGACACGGTGGTCGATCGCGACAGCCTCTCCGGAGGCCAGCGGCAGCGGATCGCGATCGCCCGGGCGCTGCTCGGAGACCCGCGGTTCGTGGTCCTCGACGAGGCGACCGCCGCCGCCGACCCCGACTCGGAGTGGGAGGTGCGGCAAGGCCTGTCGAGGCTGTTGGCGGGGCGCACGGTGCTCATCGTGGCGCACCGACTGCACACCGTCGCCGACGCCGATCGGATCGTCGTCTTCGACGGCGGACAGATCGTGGAGCAGGGGACCGGACCGGAACTGATCGCGGCCGGTGGACGATACGCGGCGATGACCGCGCAGGCGCAGGAGGCCCTCCGATGAGTTCAGACTCGACCCGAATCCTGCCGACCGTCTTCGCCGACGTCCGCGTCATCACCGGCGCCGCAGGGCGGCCGCACCGCCTCGCCTTCTACGCGCTCACGACGCTGTCCACGGCGCTGCAGGCGGCGGCCGTGCTGCTGTCGATCCCGCTGTTGCGCGCGTTGTTCGGCGACACCCCGTCAGACGCGTGGGTCTGGGTGGCGGCGATGGTCGCGGTGCTCGCGGTCGGCTGGACCGCGGACATCCTCGCGACCCGCGCCGGACTCCGCGTCGGATTCGGCTTGATCGACGCGGCCGAAAGCGCCGGTGTGTCGGCCATCGGCCGGCTCGATCCGGCCGAACTCCACGGCGATCGTGCGTCCCGGCTGCGCGACCTGGTCACCAAGTCCGGCCCGGAGTCGGTCTCGGCGATCGTCCTGCTCTTCTCGCCGCTGATCCATGCGGCCCTGCTGGTGCCGATGCTGGCCGTCGGCCTGCTGTTCGTGTCGTGGCAGCTCGCGGTGGTCGCTCTCGTCGGCGGCATCGTCCTGCTCGGCGCCTTCTACGGCGGACGCCGGGCCGTCGCGAAGTCGGAGGATCGGTTCGCCGAGGCAGGCCGCGCGCTGGACGACCGCATGCTCGAATTCGGCTGGGCACAGCCCACGCTGCGCGCCGCGGGGGTCGGCACCGGCACCGTCGACGAGGTGCTCGCGGATTCGCGGCGGCGCGGTTTCCGGCTGCTCGCCTGGCAGATCCCCGGCGACCTGCTCTTCACCGTCGCCGGTCAGGTCGTTCTGCTGGCCTTCGGCGTCACGACCGGAGCGCTCTACCTCGACGGCACCCTCTCCGGAGTCACCGCGGCGGCGATGGTCGTCGTCCTGCTGCGGGTGGTGGAGACCACCGGTTCGCTCTCGCTGCTGGCCACCCCGATCGCCGGAGTGGAGCGATTGCTGGCACAGCTGCGCGACCTGGTCGTCGAGGATCTGGCTGCCGAACAGATCACAGTGCGGCGACCGACGTCGAACGACGCGCTCCGCGAAGCCTCCGATGTGCCCGTGCCGGTCCGTCTGAGCGAGGTCGGCTACACCTACCCGGACGGGACGCGGGCCCTCGACGGGGTGGACCTGACCATCCCTGCCGGGGAGATCACGGTGCTGGTCGGAGCGTCCGGCTCGGGCAAGTCGACGTTGCTCGACGTCATCTCCGGGCTCCGCGAACCCAGCACCGGACGAGTCGACTTCGGCGGCGACGAGACGACTGCGGCCGGTCGGCTGCAGAACGCGTCGATGGTCTTCCAGACCACCTCGCTGCGGCCGGGGACGGTGCGCGAGAACGTGGTCACCAGCGTCGAGCCCGATCTCGTCGAGATCGCTGATCTCGCTCGACTCGACGCCGTGCTGGACTCGCTCCCCGATGGCTGGGACTCGCGGATCGGCGACGGCGGCAATACCTTGTCGGGCGGCGAACGCCAGCGAGTCGGGCTCGCCCGCGCGCTGGCGAAGCCCGCCGGACTGCTGCTGGTCGACGAAGCGACGTCGTCACTCGACGTGATCACCGAACGCGCCGTGGTCGATTCGCTGCGGCGGATCCGCGGGACGCGGACGGTTGTGGTGGTGACGCACCGACCCGCGCTGGTGGCGCTCGCCGACTCGGTGATCGTCCTGGACCACGGCCGGGTGGTGGACTCGGGTGCGGTGGACGACCTGCTCGCGCGCGGCGGGGTGTTCGCCGACCTGTGGCAGCGGTGGCGAGAAGCGGAGGGCTGGCAGGTCTAGGGGTGCGCCCGGGGTGGTCTCACCGCACAGCCGCTCGCGACCGTTGCCAGTCCCGCACGTCGTGCTCGGTGTGAGCGCGTGCCGGCCGCGCGTTCCACGCCGGGATCAGCAGATCGACGACCGCCGCGACGGCGACCGCGAGGAGCGCTCCGCCGATGACGTCCGACGGTCGGTGCCATTGCTGGCTGACGACGGTGAACGAGACCACTCCGAGACCTGCCGTCGCGGCGATCGCCGCGAGCGGCCGCGCACGGCGGGGCGTGACCGCGCACAGGGCGATCCCCGCCGCGGCGAACGCGGCGACCGTGTTGGACGGGAACGAGTTGAGCGCGTTGCCGACGTCCAGCGGCGGTCGTTGCAGCTCGGATTTCAGGACGACCGCGAGCACCACGACGGCGCCGATCAGCAGGCTCGCGTGCAGGGCGAGCCGCCAGGATCGTCGCGCGAGACAGATCGCGCCGATCAGCAGGCCGCAGCCGGCGAGCACGGGGACTTGTATCTCGGCGAGCAGACCGCCCGTCGGAGCGTCGTTCCCGGTGCGCGCGCCCATCAGTTCCATCACGTCCTGATCGACCATCTGGCCCGCGTACGAGACGACGAGGAGCTCGTACGTCGCGGCGATGCCGAGCGACGCGAGGATCGCGGCCGCGAGGGCGGCGATCGGTGAAGTGCGATGCGTCATCCTTCGATGGTGCCTCGTGCGGTTGGCAGAACGCTCGTCCCGTACCCCGGGAGTGTCGTAGACCGGGACGCCGCTGACATCAGACGTGGCAAGGCGCGCCGAGGGCGATTTGCCCTCGGTACGCCTTGTGGCTACTGATCTCAGGCGCGACCCATAGGTGCGCGTGAGCAACCCGTCAGGACGCGAGACCCGGTGACAACACGATCGGGCTCGCGCTGGGATTCGATTTCCGGTTCTAGCTGGTGCGTCTGGTGGCGCGGCAGACCAAGGGCGTGTTCTTGTCCTCCTGCTCGTGAGCGACTCTCAGTTCCCCATTGATCCATACTTCGCATCGGATCGGCATGTAGTCGTAAGAGGTCACGGAGAAGCCGACGTATTCGGGTGTGGTGGCGAAGTGCAGTGTTTGTGACCAATAGTCGTTAAATCCGCCCTCGGGAGGTGAGTCGGGCGACAGTGTGCGCTGTTTATCAAATTGTCCGGTCTCAGGAATGATCGGTGCGTATCCGAAATCGAAAGCGAGGTGCCGGACGACGTACTTGACGGTGAGTCCGCGAGGTGGCGGCGTCTGTCGCGCTGTGGCAGTGAGCGAAGTTGTTGCCGGTATCGTCGTGGTCGACGGCATAGGTGGCAGTGGAAGCTGTACTGGTCGCAGTGACGTCGATGACGTCGGCGGCGAAGCGACCGCGGGCAGATATTGATACCGGACCAACAGCAGCGTGACCCCTATGGTCAGTGCGACGACCACCGCCAGCGCTATACCGCTGAGGACCCACAGTGCTACATTGCGTCGGCCCTTGGGTGGTATAGATCCGGGCTCTGTGTCCATGACCTTGCGTAGCGAATGCCGAGTGCATCGTGGGGTGCCGTTGAGCATCCGCACCGTTCCGACACATTCGTCGGTGACACTCTGGTCCGCACATTCGAGGTTGTCGCTCACCGGTCGATCATTGCGGTCAATGGAGTTGGCAGGTCCCCGATAACCGGTCCAGGCAGTTCTAGAGCCAGTTCCTTGTTGTGATCGTCAGTCGATCTCGCAGCCCACAGGGTGATGTTGGTGGGTGCATCCGGCAGCGTACTCGGCCGGGGTTCGGTAACGCAGTGCTGAGTGCCGATGTCGGTGGT
>NZ_BAAARB010000031.1:0-19607 GCF_039531975.1 Gordonia cholesterolivorans
GTGATGTGGAACCCGGACGTATCCGACGATCGGCGGCCTTGTCGTACCCGACAGGCACAATCAGCTCACAACCATCAATCCGAAACCGCACAGGCCAGGACGTCACCCCGATGAAATTTCGAGGCTAGTCTGCGCGTTCATCCGTTGGAGCGGCGTCCGTTTGCTCGAAGCTCAACTCGCGACGCTCGCTGACACTGGTAAACCATTCCGGGTCATCACAACGACGTATCTGGGTTCCACCGAAAGAGAGACCCTCGACCGACTCGTGCGCAATTACGGGGCGCAAGTCCGCGTGCAATATGACAATCTCCGAACCCGCCTCCACGCGAAAGCGTGGTTGTTCCGCCGCCATTCGGGTTACGATACCGCATACATCGGTTCTTCGAATCTCTCCAATGCCGCGATGATTGACGGCGTCGAATGGAACGTGCGACTGTCGCGAGTCACCACCCCTGCCTTAATCGACAAGTTCACATCGACATTCGAGACCTATTGGAACAGTGACCCTTCGTTCGAATCCTATGATCCGGATCGAGACAGAGATCGCCTAGACGACGCCCTCGCAGTGGCTTCGGGTAATCGAAGGCACCGTTCGCTAACTCTGAGTACTTCAAGACTCGAAGTGAGGCCGTACCCATACCAGCAAATCATGCTCGAGGAGTTGCAGGCGGAGCGTGACGTACATGGCCGACACCGAAATCTGATTGTAGCGGCGACAGGAACCGGCAAGACCGTTCTTGCAGCTCTGGACTATCGCCGCATCGCTCACGCAGCCGAACACCGCCCACGGCTACTATTCGTAGCGCACCGTGAGGAGATTCTCAATCAGGCACTCAGGACCTTCCAAGAGGTGTTAACCGACCCAAATTTCGGCGAGTTGTATGTCGCCGGAGCTCGCCCAGAGCGATGGGATCACGTTTTCGCGAGCGTACAGTCGCTCAGTAGTTACGTCACCGAAATTCCTGCGAACCACTTCGAAGTGGTAATTATAGATGAGTTTCATCACGCTTCGGCACGTACATATCGACAGATAGTCGATCACCTGCAGCCCAATGAGATGGTGGCACTCACTGCTACCCCAGAGCGCGCCGACGGTATCGATGTTCGCCAGTTCTTCGATGGTCGCATCGCATCTGAACTTCGATTGTGGGATGCACTCGAGGCCGAGCTGCTGTGCCCATTTCACTACTTTGGAATTGCCGACGGTACCGACCTATCCCGACTCAGCTGGAAGAGAGGAGGTTACGAAACAGCAGAACTTGAGACGTTGTATACCGGGGATGATGCGCGTGCACGGATCGTGCTCAACGCAGTACGCGATAAGATCGTCGCACCGCTCAACATGCGTGCACTGGGATTTTGCGTGAGCGTTCGCCATGCCGAGTACATGGCGCGAGTATTCACAGAAGCCGGAATCCCCTCTGCATCGGTGTCTGGCAAAATCCGGGGCGCCGAGCGGACCGAACTCCTCGCTAGTCTGGGCAATCGCTCCATCAATGCAATATTTTCGGTTGACGTATTTAACGAAGGCGTCGACATTAAGGAAGTCGACACGATCTTCATGCTCCGGCCAACAGAGAGCGCAACCGTATTCCTGCAGCAACTGGGGCGTGGACTTCGCCGCACTGAATCGAAACCTATTCTCACTATTCTCGATTTTGTCGGCAACCAACGCGAAGAGTTTCGCTGGGATCTCCGGCTCCGAGCACTAACGGGAGGCAGTCGACGGTCACAGAAACAGAAGGTCATCGATCAATTCCCAACGCTACCGTCCGGGTGTCGGATCGTGTTCGATAAGACCTCCCAAGAAATTGTTCTGGCCAGCCTTCAACGGCAGCTCACGATGCGATGGAAAGACATGGTCCGCGAACTACAATCGGTGGGCGATATCACCTTTGGAGAATTCCTGGACGAAACCGAATTGCCACTTGCGAACCTTGTCAAGGACGGCAACAAGTCATGGACTCGCCTGCGCCGAGATGCCGGCCATCTCTCCGCGTCAGGTTCGGTGCTGGAATCTGAGATCCTCAAGCGAAACCGAGCATTTTCACATGTTGACGATCCCGTCCGCGCGATAGCGTATCGGCGCTTACTCTCCGACACGAAGACCTACAGCGAACTATCCGATCGAGACAGGCGACTCGCGGATATGTTGATATTTTCCGTCTGGCCGACAGGCGGAGATTTCGCTTCCCTCCGTGAAGCTCTAGAACTTCTGCGATCAGAGCCTGAGGCATGCAAAGAACTGATCGCGATTACGGACTACGGATTTGAGAATTCTCGACAGCAAACAAGACCACTGGCGGGATCACTGCGTGATCTACCGCTGCAGCTCCACGCACATTACCAGCGCGAGGAGATTCTTGCTGCTCTCGGTGTTGCGGCACTACAATCCAAGCCAGGGAATTTTCGCGAAGGTGTAAAGTATATCGACGACCTCAATGTCGACGCATTCTTTGTGACGTTGACGAAGTCTGACACCGGATTCTCGCCGACGACAATGTATCGGGACTATCCGATAAGCCGTAGGTTGTTCCATTGGGAAAGTCAGTCGACAACGACACTTGCTTCAAGGACTGGTCAACGTTATGTGAACGGGACCAGCACTGTGCTGTTGTTCGTCCGACATCGGAAGGTGGGCGAGTTTGGCCCCATGCCGTACATGTTCATCGGCCCAGCAACGATGGCAGATCACCGAGGCGAGCGACCGATCGCCGTCACCTGGAGACTTTCATACGAGATGCCCGCCGAGTTCTTCCACGAAGCCAAGGTGGCTGCGGGGTAGATTCGCCGCCCCCGCGCTCCCGTGGTTTCGACACGCTCGTCGCTCCGCTCCTCGCGGCTCAACCAGCGGGCAGGGCTCAACCAGCCGACGGGTCGCCTACTCCCCCTCGGCGCTCCACTTCTCCACCACGACCATGCCGGGGACCTTCGGGACCTTCAGATCCTTGACCTTGTGAGTCTTGCCCTTCTTGTTCCGGGCGATCGGGTCTTCGTCGACGACCAGTTCCTCGTAATCCTCGTCAGCAGGGTCCTCAGCGGTGTCCTCGATGCCGGCTTCCTCGACGTCCGCGCCGGAGTCTGCGTCCGCGTCGGGCTCCGCCGATTCCTCGACATACGTCATTCCCAGGTACTTGCGCCACGTGTTGTCGTCCCGGGGCACCACACCGTCCTCGGCGGCGGCGCCCTCGGCGGTACGGACCTGGTTCATCAATGCGATCGCGCGACGACGGAGGTCGTCCTCGACGCTGCCGACGGCATGCTTGCGGAAGGGGATATCGACTCGATAGAGCGAGGGGCTCACGGCCGCGACGGGGAAACCTGCGCCGGCGAGACGCTCGAACACCTTCTGCACCAAGGCCAGCGCCGGCTGGGTGGTGACGATGCCGTCGAGCACACTGCCGCGTTCGCGCTCGGCGGCTTTCGCTGCCTCCCACTCGTTGATCTGACGATGCAGATCGGCGTGCTCACCGCCCAGAACGCCGGGTGTTCGATTCGACACTTTGTCGATGAAGCTCTGCGCCACGTCGTCGATGTCGAACGCCCCGACCGCCGAATCAGCGGCGATGCGCGCGTGGAACAGCACTTGCAGGAGGAGATCGCCGAGCTCAGAGCAGAGTTCCTCGGACGTACCGTGGTCGATCGAGTCGAGCAGCTCGTACACCTCTTCGAGAAGGTACTTGCGCAGCGAGTCGTGCGTCTGCAACCGCTCCCACGGGCCCATGCGACGAAGCCGGTCCATCAGCTCGACAGCCCGCAGCAGCTTGCCGCCCGGGAGATTACTGCCTTCGATGACCGGCTCGCCCCACTTCAACCGCTCGACGACAGCCGGATGATCACGATCAGAACTCACCAGGGTCTTAGTACCGTCGTCCTCGACCAGACCGACGAGCTCGTACGACGGCAACTGCCACAACAGCGACGGGTGCACCTCTTCGGTGACGGCCACGGTCTCCGCGAGCAGCGCCACCGCACCGGCAGGAACGAGATCGGGTCGCGACGCGTCGAGCAGGACCACGGTCATGGAAGCTCCTCCTCGCAAATCAGTGTCAACCTCGACATTAACGCGTCACAAGGCTTCGCTCCGGTCACACGCGCGGGAAGGAATCGTGTCGCGCATTACTGCCGGGATGGCGGCCTGACACCGAGCCATCCTCACTGCCGTCTTCACTCGGCACGCCCCTGATCTCCGTCAGTACTGCCCGCAATGCCGGGTCGGCCTCCGCGCTGTGCCTCCACACGGTATGGACCTCACGCCGCGGCGAATTCTGCAACTCGCGCACCGCCACCCCCTCCGGCACGCGAGGCCGGGCGAGGCGCGGGATCAGCGCGACCACGTCGCCCGCCTCGACCAACGCCATCTGCGTGCCGAAGTCGTCCACCGAGTGGATCACGTCCGGCTGCTGCTCCGACTCGGCGAACAACCGCTCGAACCACCGATGACAGACCGTGCCGACGGGACTGGTCACCCATCCGCAGTCGCGGAGCTCGGCCCGCCGGATCGGCCGGTCGGCCTCAGCCAGCGGATGCCCCAGCGGCACCGCGAGGTCGCCGATGTCGGTGTGCAGATGCGACCGCTCCAGCCCCGCCGGCACCGCGACCGTCACGCCGTCGGCGTCGTGAACCATCGCGAGATCGGCGTTGCCCGACTCGACCGCGTACACGGCGGGCACCGGATCGAGTTCCGTCACCTCGACTCGCACCTCCGGATGGAGGCGTCGCACACGCTTCAATGCGGGCGCGACGATGCCGCGGACACCGGTCGAGAACGCTGCGATCCTCACCACACCGCGCGGCGAACCGGCATCCACCGACCGTGCCGCCGCCACCGACTTCTCAAGCGCGTTCAGCACTTCCGGCGCGGTCTCGACGAGCGCATGTGCGGCCGGAGTCAGCACCACCCGGCGCCCGGCCGGCGCCACCAGACGCACCCCGACCTGCGACTCGAGCCTCTTGATCTGCTGAGAGATGGCCGAGGGCGTGAACCCGAGCTCGTCGGCGGCCCGCGCCATCGTCCCCAAATCGGCGACGGCCCGCAGAGCTCTCAATGCTCCGACATCGATCATGAAGTACTCCTAACGATTACTCACGATAACTCCTCGCTTGTGGTGAACTATTTCCGTGGCGACGATGAATGCATGACTTCGACCTCGCATCCCGCGCGCGCGATCTTCGGATCGAACCTCGTCGCCATGCCGACGCCGATGAACCCCGACGGCTCGCTCGACGAGGTCGGCATCGGCGCGGTGGCGAAGCATCTCGTCGACACCGGCTGCGACGGGATCGTGGTGGCCGGCACCACCGGGGAGGCTCCGACCCTCGAACTCGTCGAATTGCTTCGCGTACTGGAACTGGTCCGCGCCGCGGCGGGTTCGGCGACCCGCCTCGTCGTCGGCGTGGGCACCAATCACACGGCTAAGAGCGTCCAGACCGCCAGAGCAGTCGCCGCGGCAGGCGCCGCCGACGCTCTGCTGGTCGTGACGCCCTACTACTCGAAGCCGTCTCAGGCCGGAGTGATCGCTCACACGGTGGCGATCGCCGACGCCACCGAACTCCCGGTGATGCTCTACGACATCCCCGGCCGCACCGGCCTCGCTCTCACCCGGGAGACGCTCGTCGAACTCTCGCACCACCCGCGCATCGCCGCGGTGAAGGATGCGAAGGGGGATCTGTTCGAGGTGATGTCGGTGATGGCCGAGACCGGGATGGCGTACTACTGCGGCATCGACGAGCTGAACCTGCCGTACCTGGCGGCCGGAGCCTCGGGTCTGGTCAGCGTGATGGGAGTGGTCGGCGCAGACCGCAACAGGGACCTCATCACGGCGATCGATGCGGGCGATCTGCCGCGGGCCCGCGCGATCAATGACGCCGTCCTCCCCCTGACGATCGCACTGATGCGCACAGCACCGGGTGTGGTGACCGCGAAGGCCGCGCTCCGCGAGATCGGCGTCATCTCCCATGCCGCCGTACGCGCGCCACTGCTCGAGGCGACCGCCTCTGAGGTCGCCGTCATCCGCGCCGCCCTCGCGGCCGACGGTCAGCCGACCGGCGATCGGTTGCTGACGGCATAGCCGACGCGCGCTATCACCCTCAGAACGGCGGTTCGCCGTCGCCAACCAGCATCGCCTCTCGGCGTCGGCGGTTAGCCGCGCGCCGCTGCATCCGATAGCGGTGTTTGGCCTGGGTGCGGGTCCGTGCCCTCTCGGGCTCCCCCTCGGCGTGTCGTGGCGGTTCGCGCGACTGGCCGATCGACACGCCGTGACGGCACTGGAAGCGGCCCAGCTCCGGCAGCAACCAGAGGTTCAGCGCCTGCTGACGCACCGAGACTCCGTCCGGGGTCGTCACCTCCGACCAGAGAACACCGGCCGCATCGACGACCTGGTCGTCGACCCACCCGCTGCCGAAGGTCTTCAGACCGTGATGGAAGCGGCATTTCGGGTTCAGATTGCACAAGCAGGTCGGGCCGCCCGCGGCGGGGTCCACGTGATCGAACTCGACGACGTGATCGAGATCGGATTTCCACGCGGGACGATCGCAGCCCGGCCAGGTGCACGTGCCGAACAGGGCACGCACCGCGGTGGCTACAGCGGCGGACGGCCGGTATCGATCCGCATGGGCGGCGCAGTCGGCGATGACCTTGTCGATGTCGAGTTCCCGTACCACCGCGTCGGGCCGAGCCATGAGTTCACGCGCACGCCTGGCCGAGATCGGACCGACCCCGTCTTCGTACGCCGGAGTCTCCGACGTCCCGTCGAGGGCGTCTTTGCGGACCACGACGTGAACCACGATCTGACCGCGCCGCGATTCGACCTGCTCCGGCGACAGGGCCGAAGCGCAGTCGTCGCGATCGCATCGGCAGGTGAACTCGGCGCGATGCAGCAGCGCGGTCGCGGCATCGGACCGACGGGCCTGCTTCGTGCGGGGATCGAAGGGACAGACGCCGTCGGCGAGGGCGTCGATGGTACCGAGCGCGATCATCGCATCCTCGGACGAACCGGTGATGACCATCTCCGACATGCCGTCGGACACCGGGGACACGACCACGTTCTTTCCCGCTGCGATCTGCTCGCGCGTCATGGTCACCGCATCGGGATCGTACTCGGCGACCACCGCGGAGACGATCGACTCGACGCGGGCGGCCGATAGCCCGCCCGCCTCGGAGAGACGGTGCGCGATCTCCGCGTCGATGAACTCCAGGAGCTCCAGGTCGTCCACGAGCGCCGTCTGCTCGACGGCCCGCGTGAACCACGCGACCGTGATCCGACCGTCGCGCAGCAGCCTGCCCACTGCCGGGATCCGCTCCACGCACGCGATCGCGCGATCGACGAACATCTCAGCGGTGTGCGGCCGTACTCCGGCTGCGACCGCGTAGGCCGCGGCCGTCTGGCATTGCGGGTCGTAGAGCCGCGAGTACGCGTCCACCGCCGAATCGGCCTCCAACTCAGCCCTTCTCGCCTGATACAGGCGGTACACGGCGGCGTAGCGATGCCACATCACCGCGCCCTGATAGCAGTCCGATCGAGCGGCGAATTGCAACAGCGCGGCTCGATCGCCCTTCGCGCCGTCCGGGATTCCGATCCGGATGACGATCGCATCGTCGTCGATCCGGACCGTCGAACCCTGAAAACGGTCGATTCGAGTACTCATGCCGCCCCCTTCATCGAACTCACATTCGAGACTATCGGAGGGGTCTGACATCGACCGGACGCTACGACTCCAGCGGCGCGATCGTCTGAAGGAACGTGACGAGATAGTCGACGAGCTCTGTGTCCCGGAGTCGGGGGGAACCGACGCCGCCGGTACGCGGGATCGGCAGTGTCACCATGTGGGTCGCGGCACGGTAGCTCGCCGACGAGTACATGCGCGCGAGCCGGACCTGCTGGCTGTCGAGCAGAAGCATCGGTGAGATCCGGATGGATTGACCGGCCAGACCGACCTCCGCGATACCGCGTTCGCGGCACCGGAGCCGCAGACGTGCGATCGCCGCGAGACGCTGCGTCTCGACGGGCGGCTCACCGTAGCGGTCGGTCAGTTCGCTCATCACCTCGTCGACGTCATCGTCACTGGTGGCCGACGCCAGCTTGCGGTATGCCTCCAGCCTGAGCCGGTCCGCCTCCACGTACTCGACGGGGATGTGCGCGTCCACCGGAAGGTCGATGCGCACCTCGACGTTCTCCTCGGTCGCCACTGCCTTGCCGTCGGCCGCGGCTCGGTACGCCTCGACCGCTTCGCCGACCAACCGCACGTAGAGGTCGAAGCCGACACCCGCGACGTGCCCGGACTGCTCGGCGCCGAGGACGTTGCCGGCACCGCGCAGCTCGAGATCCTTGAGCGCCACCGCCATGCCGGCACCGAGTTCGTTGTTCTGGGCGATAGTCGCGAGCCGGTCGTAGGCCGTCTCGGTCAGCGGCTTGTCCGGGCTGTACAGCAGGTACGCGTACCCGCGCTCCCGGCTTCGCCCGACGCGCCCGCGCAGCTGGTGCAGCTGCGAGAGCCCGAAGTTCTCCGCACGGTCGACGATCAGGGTGTTGGCGTTCGAGATGTCGAGCCCGGTCTCGATGATCGTGGTGCACACGAGGACGTCGTACTCGCGGTCCCAGAAGCCCTGGACGGTTCGTTCCAGTTGCTCCTCGCCCATCTGCCCGTGCGCGACCACCACCCGGGCCTCGGGAATCATGTTCGCGAGATGCTTGGCGGTCTTGTCGATGGTCGAGACGCGATTGTGCACGTAGAACACCTGACCGTCGCGCAGCAGCTCGCGCCGGATGGCCGCCGCGACCTGCTTGTCGGAGTAAGCGCCGACATACGTCAGGACCGGGTGCCGTTCCTCGGGCGGAGTGAGGATGGTCGACATCTCGCGGATACCCGCCATCGACATCTCGAGGGTGCGCGGGATCGGCGTCGCCGACATGGTGAGCACGTCCACGTGGGTGCGCAGCGCCTTGATGTGCTCCTTATGCTCCACACCGAAGCGCTGCTCCTCGTCCACGATCACCAGACCGAGGTCTTTCCATCGGACGCCGGTCTGCAGCAGCCGATGCGTGCCGATGACGACGTCGACCTCACCGGAGGCCATCTGCGCGATGATCTCCTTCGACTCGGCCGGATCGGTGAACCGCGACAACCCGCGCACGGTGACCGGGAAGCCCGCCATCCGCTCGGTGAAGGTCTGCAGGTGCTGCCCGGCGAGAATCGTCGTCGGTACCAGGACCGCGACCTGCTTCCCGTCCTGAACGGCCTTGAACGCGGCGCGGACTGCGATCTCGGTCTTGCCGTAACCGACGTCGCCGACCACCACCCGGTCCATCGGGACCGGCTTCTCCATATCGGCCTTGACCTCGCCGATCACCGTCATCTGGTCGACGGTCTCGGTGTAGTCGAAGGCGTCCTCCATCTCCCGCTGCCACGGGGTGTCGGGGCTGAACGCGAAACCCGGTGCCGCATGCCGCGCGGCGTACAGCTGCACCAGTTCGCCCGCGATCTCCCGGACCGCCTTGCGCGCCTTGCGCTTGGTATTGGCCCAGTCGGAACCGCCGAGCTTGCTGAGCCCCGGCTGCTCGCCGCCGACGTAGCGCGACAACTGGTCGAGCGCGTCCATCGGAACGTACAGGCGGTCGCCCGGCTGTCCCCGCTTGCCGGGCGCGTACTCGATCACGAGGTACTCGCGCCGGGCACCGGAGACCGTGCGTTCGATCATCTCGACGAACTTGCCGATGCCGTGTTGGTCGTGCACCACCAGGTCACCGGCGCTCAACGCCAACGGGTCGACCTGATTGCGCCGCTTGGCCGGCAGTCGCCGGCCGTCCTTCACACCGACGACGCGAGCGCCGGTGACGTCCGCCTCGGTGGCGATCACCAGACGCGCCGACGGGCAGACCAGTCCGCGCCGCAGCGTGCCGTGGAACACGCCGACCGCGTCGGCCGGCAACTCATCGCCCGGCTCCACGAGCCGGGCCGGGACCTCGGCCTCACCGAGACGGTCGACGAATCGCATCGCAGTGCCCCGGCCGGCGGCGATCAACGCCGCACGACCGCCCGAGGCGACCTGAGCGCGCAACGACGTCATGAACTCGTCGAGCTCGGCGGGGTCGCCGTGCGGCGCCGGCCCGGGCTGCAGATCGAGTTCGAGCTCCTCGCCCGATCCCGCCGAGAGCGGACTCATCGTCCACCACGGTTTGCCCGCCTCCACGGTCGCACGTTCGACGTCACCGACGCTGCGGTAGGCACTCGCCGACAGGTCGATGGAGGGTTCGCCCGCGGCCACGGGCGCCGCTGCCCCCAGCGCCGCGGCGTTCCACGACGCCTCCAAGAACTCCTCGCCGGTCCTCGCCAGATCGGCGGCACGGGTGCGCACCTTCTCCGGATCGAGGACCAGTACCCGAGTGCCGTCGGGCATCACCTCGGTGAGCATCTGCATCCGGCCGTCGACGAGTGCCGGGATCAGCGCTTCCATTCCCTCGACGGGAATGCCCTCCGACAGTTTGGTCAGGATCTCGCGCAGCGACTCGTCCTCGACTGTCGACGCGAGTTCGGCGGCCCGGTCCCGGACCTCCGCGGTCAGCACCAGTTCTCGGCACGGATGAATCTGGACCACCGACGTGTCGATCTCCGGCTGCGTCCGCTGGTCGGCGACGGAGAACGCGCGGATGTCGGTCACCTCGTCGCCCCAGAACTCCACTCGCACCGGGTAGTCGGCGGTGGTCGGGAAGATGTCGAGGATGCCGCCGCGCACCGCGAACTCGCCGCGGGCACCGACCATGTCGACGCGCTCGTAGGCCATCTCGACGAGCTTCTCGATCAGACCGTCGAACTGCACCTCCGTGCCTTCGGTGAGCGTGACCGCGCGCATCGCACCGAGCCCGGGAGCCATCGGCTGCACAAGGGAACGGACGGTCGCGACGACGACGCGCAACGGGGACACCGCCGGGTCGGCCAGTCGACTGAGCACCGCGAGCCGGGCACCGACCGTGTCGGCGCTGGGCGATAGCCGCTCGTGCGGCAGCGTCTCCCACGACGGGAATTGAGCGACGACCGACGTCCCGTTGGGCCCCGACGGCAGCAGTTCCGACAGTTCGGTCGTGAGGTCGTCGGCCTCCCGACCGTTGGCGGTCACGACCAGGACGGGGTTCTCGGAGATCTCGGCCAGGCGCGCAACCACCAGCGGCCGGGCCGCGTCCGGTGCCGTGATGTCGAGGCGAGTCTCGCCCACTCGTTCCCGCAGCAAACCGAAGGCCGCATCACGAAACGCGAAGGAGGTCAGCCCGGACAGGGAGGGACGCGGCGCAGAGGGGGTCGACACTGTGTCAAGTGTAGAAGACCACCGCGTCCTGTCGCCCCCAGGCTCGTCGGTCCCCAGGCTCGTCGGTCCCGGGCTTGTCGGTCCCCCAGGCTCGTCGAGTGAGCGGAGGAGCGGAGCGACGAGGCGCATCGAGACCGCGCAGGCCGCCTGACACGGTCTCGATACGCCGCGGCGCTGCGCGCCGAGGCTACTCGACGAGCCTGGGGAGGGCACCGCGCGCCGAGGCTACTCGACGAACCTGGGGAGGGCACCGCGCGCCGAGGCTACTCGACGAACCTGGGGAGGGCACTGCGCGCCGGGCCCTCTCGACGAGCCTGGGGAGGGCACCGCTCCCCCTCCTTCACCCCGACCGACCGGCGGCCGCGAGCAGCGATGCGCCGAGCGGGCGCGAAGGAGCGGCGCCGGGCAGAATCGCGTACACCGAGGAGCCGATGGGCGTCGTCCACTCATTCAGGTCGTCGTGTTCGTCCAGGCGCCGCTGAACCGGAATGTACTGCTTGACCGGATCCCGCTGATACGCGGCGAAGATCAGCCCGCTGTTGGACGTGTCCGCCGAGCCCGCCTCGGGCGGGTCGTCGTAATTGAACCCGCGACGGATGAACTGCTCGTCCGGCGCCCGACGATGCGCCCGCGCGATGTGCGACGACGGCGGGATCACCGGGATGCCGCCGCGTGAGGCTTCGAAATCAGGATCGTCGGACTCGTAGCGCCCGGTCAGCGGTGCGCCGTTGTCGAGGGTGCGACCTGTGGAGAGCTCCCGCCCCCGGCGATCGAGCGCCTCCCAGGTGTCCATGTGCATCGCGATGCGCCGCAACACCAGGCTCGTCCCGCCGGCCATCCAGGGCTGTTCGCGCCCGTCGTCCCAGAGAAGGGAGCCGTAGTCGTCGGGGCTCGGCTGGACGGTGCCGTCCACCTGTCCGAACAGGTTGCGCATCGTGCCCGGCGCCATTCCCGGACTGTTGCGAAACCCCCGCTGCACCCACCGGACCCGCACACTGCGGCGGACCGACGAGGTCAGCATGCGCGTCGCATGTGCGAGGGCCACGGGGTCGTCGGCGCCGATCTGCAGAAGCAGATCAGTCTGTCCCCACCGCGGATCCAGCCGGTCGATCGAGAAGGGCGGGAGCGGCGCGAGCCATGACGGCCGCAGAGGCGCGAGAGCCGGCGCCCGGAACACCCGGTCACCGAGACCGACGGTGACCGTCAGGTTGCACGGCAGCACCGCGAGTTCGGGCTCGGTGTCGGACAGGCTCGGCTCGGCACGGGTGAGCCTCGACGCGTCCTGCGTCCACAGGCGAAGGACCCCCGCGAAAGTGTCGACGTCGGTCGGGTCGACGAGATCCAGGCCGACGAATTGAGCGTGCGACTGAGCCGGGGTCACGATGCCGGACTGATGCGTGCCGTAGAACGGCGTCAGGCCGGAACCCGCGGCGGGGTCGGGCGAGGAGAACTCTCGCCCGACGCCCACCGCGGCCGCCCCGATGCCGATGCCCGCCAGGCCCGCTCCGCCGGCGAGGAGGGTACGGCGCGAGACGCGACCAGTCCGCTGCTCAGTCACTGATGCGAGTCGGCGTGCGCCGACTCGGACTGCTGCATGTCGTGCCCGGCCGTACCGTGGTCCATGTCCGGGTGGTCAGTGTCCCCGCCGGGCGCGTAATTCTCCTGATTGCCGTCGAAGTCTCGGGCGAGAGCGTCGAAGGTCTTGGTGGAGCCGTCCTCGAAGCGGATCGTGAACGCGACGTTCTGTCCGGTCGTGATCGGCCTGGTGACATCCATGAGCATGAAGTGCTCAGCGCCCGGCGACAGCGTGATCGACGACTTCGCCGGGACGAGGAAGCCGCCGTCCTTCTGGCGCATCGTGGTGCCGCCGGAGCCGTTGTCGACCACTTCGTGCATCTCGGTGGTGCGGGCGAGGTCGGTGTGCGCCGACACGATGCGGATGTCGTGGTCGGACGAGTTGGCGATGGTCCCGAAGGCGGCGGTCATTCCCGATTCGGCGGCCTTGACCCATTGGTCGGAGACGGTGATCGAATCGGAGGCCGGTGCGGAGGAGTCGTCGCTGCCGCAGGCCACGACGACGAAGGACAGCAGGGCTGCGGCGGTGAGGCCGAGCGAACGGATGAGGGTACGGCTTATCGCCATGAGTGATGTCTCTTTCGTGCAGAGTCTGATACCCCGCGATCGGATGAGACCGCCGGGGTGGTGTCGGATGGGGTTCAGACCAGCGAAGGAGGACCGCGGACCGCGGCGGAGGCGACCATCGGCGCGGGCCGGAGCGCGGCAGCGTGCCGGTCGGCGCGGATGACGACGAAAGCGGGGTCGAGACACACCCGCGTGCTCACCAACCGCCAGACATGGGACACGCTGTTGCCGTACGCCCGGCTCAGTTGCTCGGCGACGAAGAGCACGGCAGCCGCGGCGGGGACGGCGAGTGCGTGCCAGAACAGCATCAACGGCCCGGGCGTCACGCCGGTTCCGTGTCCCGCGTGCCCTGCCATCAGCGACAGCACTCCGTGAGCGGTCGCCTGGCCCGCGGACAGCGCGACCAACGCGCCGGTCGCAGAGATGCCGATCCGGCCGCGAGCCCGTGCTCGCTCCACCGATCGCACCTGAGCGGCGCGGACCAGTCCGACCCCGAGCGCCAGGCCGAGGAGCACCGCGGACTGCGCCGTCGTGGGAAGGTGCCCACCGCCGATCGAGTGGGCCGCGACACCCAGGATGAGCGAGACCACCGATGCCAGGAACCCGTGCGCGGTCGCGGGGACCTGCGCACCGGTCGGCGTCGGGCGAATCAGCACGTCGTCAAGGGTACTACCGGAGGTCGTACCGGCCGAGTCGGCCGCCCTTCGCGGCTCTTGCGCGCGACTGCTCGTCGTCGACGCGCTCGTCGACCGGACCGTCGTCGACCCGGCCGTCGGACACGCTGCCTGACCTCGGCGATCGCCGCCTCGGTTTGAATCATCGGCGTTCGCCACCGATCGTGGAGTGCATGTCTGACGAACGGGAGAATGCTGACAGCGAACCACGGGGGACGGACACAGAGCACGGGACGGACACAGAGCACGGGACGGACACTGAGCACGGGACGGACACAGCCGCCGTGCTCTTGGACGGCGCAGTCTTGATCGACCCGTACACAAAAGAGGCGACATCCGTATCTCCGGGCGTTGCACCGGTGCCCCACCACTGGCACGTCGGCGAGAACGACACCGATGAGGAGATCACCGAGAAGCTCAAGCGCCAGGGAGTCCGGCTCGGCCGCGGTGGAATCGCTCCGGCGGTGTTCTGGCCGGCACTGATCGTGATCGTCGCGGTGAGCGCTCTCGCCGTCGCGTTCCCCGACCAGACGAGCGAAGTCTTCACCGATGTCCAGAACTGGATCGTCTCGAACCTGGGCTGGTACTACATGCTGATCATCGCGTGTTTCGTGGTGTTCGCGGTCGCGCTGTGCTTCTCCAGGCTCGGCCGCATCCGGCTGGGCAGACCCGATGAGGCTCCCGAGTTCGGCAGGGTGAGCTGGTTCTGCATGCTGTTCGCCGCCGGAATGGGCATCGGACTGGTCTTCTACGGCGTCGGTGAGCCACTCACATATGCGACCGTGCAACCGAAACCCGGCTGGAGCGGTAGCCAGGAGGACATCGCCGGTCTGGCGATGGCCCAGACATTCATTCACTGGGGTCTGCACCCGTGGGCGGTGTACGCGGTGATCGGGCTCGCGCTGGCATACGCGATCCACCGCCGCGGGCGACCGGTGTCGATCCGGTGGGCGCTCGAACCGCTGCTCGGCGATCGGGTGAAGGGCTGGGCAGGCGACCTCATCGACATTCTCGCCATCTTCGGCACGGTCTTCGGCGTCGCCACGTCGCTGGGGCTCGGCGTGCAGCAGATCTCAGCGGGCATGCAGTCGATCGGCGTCATCGACTCCGTCGACAACACCCTCCTGGTGATCCTCATCGTCGCCATCACCTTCCTGGCGACCCTGTCGGTGGTGAGCGGTCTGGGCACCGGAATCAAGTGGTTGTCGAACATCAACCTGTCGATCGCCGGACTGCTGGTGATCGCGATGCTGCTGATCGGTCCCACTCTCTTTCTTCTGCGCAACTTCGTGCAGTCGATCGGCGTCTACTTCGCCAACCTGTTCAACATGACGCTCGACGTCGGAGCGTTCCAGGGCCAGGAGGCACAGGACTGGCTCAGCGACTGGACGATCTTCTATTGGGGCTGGTGGATCGCCTGGGCGCCTTTCGTCGGCGTGTTCATCGCCCGGATCTCGCGCGGGCGGACAGTGCGCGAGTTCATCGCCGGATGCCTGATCGTGCCGACTCTGGTCGGATTCGTCTGGTTCTCGGTGCTCGGTGGTACGGGCCTGCACCGGCAGTTCTTCGGCGAGGGTGACCTGGTGGAGGACGGCAAGGTCTCGCCCGAGGGATCGCTGTTCCACGTGCTGTCGGACATGCCGCTCGGCACGGTCTTCTCGATCCTCGGGATCGTCCTGGTGGCCGTCTTCTTCATCACCTCCTCCGATTCCGGCTCACTGGTCGTCGACATGCTCGCCTCGGGCGGCCACCCCAATCCGCCGGTGTGGTCCCGCGTGCTCTGGGCGTCGCTCGAGGGCGTCGTCGCGATCGCTCTCCTGCTCGCGGGCGGACTGCGGTCGCTGCAGGCCGCGTCGCTGGCCACGGCCCTGCCGTTCAGCGTGATCCTCGCGATGATGTGCTTTGCGACCGTGCGGGGTCTGCGATTCGAGCACGACAAACTGCGGCGGGCCGCTCAGGCACAGCGGTTGGAGGCCGCGACGTCGCACATCGCGGGCGAGGTCTTCAGCACGATGCCGGACGAGCCGGCCCTGCGCGATTATGTCGACGACCGCATCGACTACCGCCTGAGCCGGACCCGGGGCGGGTGGCGACCCGAGCGTTTCGGCCCGAAGCACCGCGAGTAGACCGTACTGGGCCTTCGGGCAGTCTATGGCCCGATCGTGTACTGCAGGTAGACGCAGCCGATCCAGCGGTCGAACTTGCGCCCGACACCGGGTGTGCGGCCCACTTCGACGAAACCGACCTTCGTGTGCAGCGCGATCGACTCCGGAACGTCCTCGGAGACGACAGCCATGATGGTGCGCGTCACCGCCGGGTCCGCCGCGTTGATCAACGCGCGCAGCAGGTGCTTGCCCGTCCCCCGGCCCGCCGCCTCGGGCCGAAGGTAGATGCTGTCCTCGGCGGTCCAACTCCAGCCCGCCTTTCCCCGATACACGCCGAGACAGGCGTAACCGACCACCTCGCCGGGTGCGCCGGCCACGAGGAACGGGCGTCCCGCGGCAACAGTCGTCTCGAGTCTGGTCCGCCACTGCGCGACGGAGGGCGCCTCGAGGTCGAACGTCGCAGTGGAGTTCTCGACGTAATACCGGTAGATGTCGGCAACGGCCTCGCAGTCGTCGGACGTCGCCGGGCGAACGGTCAGCATGTGCTGATCTTGCCGCACCGCCGGGCAACTACGCTCGACTGGTGGGCGATAACGAGTCAGAACCTATCGAGGTCCGCGAGGAGGACGTCGAGGACCACGGAGCCGACCGCCTCAAGACGGGGCTGAAGCCACGCCACCTCGTGATGATGAGCCTCGGATCCGCCATCGGCGCGGGGCTGTTCGTCGGGTCCGGAGAAGGCATCGCGCTCGCCGGACCCGCGGCACTCGTCTCGTACGCCATCGTCGGCGTCATCATCGTCTCGGTGATGCGGATGCTGGGCGAACTCGCGGCGGCCGATCCGAATCCCGGCGCGTTCTCCTACTACGTCGGCAAAGCTCTCGGACCCGGAGCCGGCTTCATGATGGGCTGGCTGTGGTGGGTCCAGATGACGATCGTGGTCGCAGCCGAGTCGCTCGCCGCGGCGGAAGGACTCAACGCACTCGTCGGTCTGCTGCCCGTCTGGGCGTGGGCGCTGGTGTTCATGACCGTATTCAGCGTGCTCAATCTGACCGGAGTGTCGAACTTCGGCGAGCTCGAATTCTGGCTGTCGTTGATCAAGGTGACGTTCATCGTGCTCTTCCTGGTGATCGGAGCGGCCTACCTCTTCGGCTGGATGTCCGAGCCGTCTCCTGGACTCGCCAACGCCGGCGACTTCCTCCCGCACGGCATCGGCGGTGTCACGGCCGCACTTCTGGTGATCGCGTTCGCCTTCGGCGGAATCGAGATCATCGCCGTCGCCGCCGCGGAGACCGACGATCCCGGTCCGAGCGTCACGAAAGCCATCCGGACCATCGTCTGGCGCATCCTGGTCTTCTACGTGGGATCGGTGGCGGTGATCATGCTCGTCCTGCCGGCAGACGACCCGCGCATCCGCGAATCGCCGTTCGTCGGCGTGCTCGAGCAGACCGGCCTTCCGGCGGTCGCCGCCACGATGGGCGCCATCATCGTCGTCGCGCTGCTGTCGTCGATGAACGTCAACCTCTACGGCGCGTCGCGGATGCTGTTCTCCCTATCGGTGCGACGGATGGCGCCGCGGTCGGCGCGGCGGGTCTCCTCCCGTGCGGTTCCCGTCCCTGCGCTGCTCGCCAGTACCGTGTTCGGCTTCCTCGCAGTGCCCGCGACCTACTTCTGGGGCGACCAGGTTCTTGACCGTCTCCTATCGGTGGTCGGCTCGACGCTGCTCGTCACGTGGCTCGCGATCACCTGCGCCCAGATCGTGCTGCGCAGACGCGCCGAGCGAGACGGAACGCCGCTGCCGCTGAAGATGTGGGGGTATCCATACCTGTCGTGGCTCACGCTGATAGCTCTGGTCGCTATCACGGTGCTGGCGATCGTGACCCCGTCGGTTCGCGGTCAGGTGATCTCGACCGCCGTTCTGGTGACCGTTCTCTGGACTGCGGGAGCAGTCACTTATCGTCGTCGTTCGACGCAACCGAGTCGGCGAGCGCGGGGTGCACGGTAGGCTGCGTCGGCTCTTTGTACTCCGCGTCGACGAGCATCGGCTCGGGATCGAGCCGCGTGAGGCCGTTCCAGCACAGATTCACCAGATGCGCGGCCACGACCTCCTTCTCCGGCTGCCGGACGTCGAGCCACCACTGTGCGGTCACTGAGACCATGCCCACCAGCGCCTGCGCGTAGAGAGGCGCCAGCGCGGGATCGAATCCGCGCCGCTCGAAGTCCCCGGCGAGAATGTGTTCCACCTGGCTGATCGCGTCGTTCAGCAGGCTCGAATAGCGAGTGTCCTCGCCCCCGCTGGTCGACTCTCCTCGGACCAGGATGCGGAACCCGTCGGTCCGCTCCTCCATGTAGGTCAGCAGCGCCAGCGCGACCTGCTGAATCCGGTACAGCGACCGATTCTTCGTGAGCGAGGACGTGACCATTTCCAGCAGGGTCTCCATCTCGCGGTCGACGACAACGGCGTAGAGACCTTCCTTGCCGCCGAAATGCTCGTAGACGATGGGCTTCGACACACCGGCTCGCTGCGCGATCTCCTCGATCGACGTTCCCTCGAAGCCACGTTCGGCGAACAGCCCCCGCGCCACCTCGATGAGCTGCAGTCGACGCTGAGCCCCGGTCATCCGGGCCCGGGGTGCCTTCGTGACGACTTCTGCTCCGCTCTCCGCGGGCCTGCTGATGGCCATGCCACCAATGGTAGTGCCGGCCTCAGACTCCGAAAGCCACCGAGCACGGAGAGAGGGAGTCACGCTGTGCCCGGTCTCCCGAGGTTTGTCGAGTAGGCGGGCGAGCGTAGCGAGCACGTCGTATCGAGACGACTCTCCTTCCGTGTGGTGGTTTCGACTCGCTCCGCTCGCTCAACCAGCCTGCGGGAAGCGTTCGCCAACTCCCCAAGGTTTGTCGAGTACGCGTGTGAGCGTAGCGAGCACGCCGTATCGAGACCCCTGCCCGTCGTGTGGTGGTTTCGACTCGCTTCGCTCGCTCAACCAGCCTGAAGGGGGTGCGCGCTCAACCAGCCTGCGGGAACCGCTCTCCGACTCCCTCGAGGTTTGTCGAGTAGGCGTGTGAGCGTAGCGAGCACGCCGTATCGAGACCACTCTGCCCGTCGTGCGGTGGTTTCGACTCGCTTCGCTCGCTCAACCAGCCTGAAGCGCTCGCTCAACCAGCCTGCGGGAAGCGCTCTCCGACCCCCGGAGGTTTGTCGAGTAGGTGGGTGAGCGTAGCGAGCACGCCGTATCGAGACCAGCCTGCCCGTCGTGTGGTGGCGGTGTCAACTCGTGGAAGCAACGTTGTCCTTCAGTAGGCGTTCGAAGACTTCCCGTGGAGTGTAGAAGCCCAGGCACTGCCGTGGCCGCTCGTTGAGCTCGCGGGCGATCGCTTCGAGGTACA
>NZ_BAAARB010000032.1:0-16782 GCF_039531975.1 Gordonia cholesterolivorans
TCCACGGATACCTCGGCGACGTCCCGCCCGCCGAGTTCGAGCACGCGTTCTATGCTGTCCAAGCCGACCGCGAACAGCTGGTCGGAATCAAATAGCGCGAGTCTCCATCAAACCCAGGGCGCTTCAAGCGAGTCCGCCGAGGTTTGTTGAGCGAGCGCAGCGAGTCGAAACGATCACTCGCGCAGGCTGGGACCGCCCCGCGTGTTGTGGAGCCAGCCTGCGTCCGGTGGTTTCGACTCGCTTCGCTCGCTCAACCAGCCTGGAGGCTCGCTCAACAAACCTGGAGGGTGGCTCAACCAGCCTGGCGGCTCGCTCAACCAGCCTGGCAATGAGGGCTTGCTCAACCAACATGGCGATGAGGACTCGCTCAACGGGCCCCGGCATGAGGACCTGCTCGACCACTGAAACACCGCACGACTTTGGGAACAAGAGATGACTACACCCGCGACCACTCGCAAGGCACCCGCACTCCGGGCGTTTCACAAGCCGGCCGACGCCGACGCGCCGATCCTTCTCGTCTTCCCCCACGCGGGCGGGGGAGCGTCGTCGTACCGTGACCTGTCGGGGCGGTTGTCGGCTCACTTCGACGTCCGCGTGATGCAGTATCCGGGACGGCAGGACCGGATGCGCGAGGACGCCGCGACCGGACTCGGAGAGTTGGCGACCGAAGCCGCGGAGGCCTTCACCGCCACCGCCGACTTCGCCGACCGTCCGGTGGTGGTGTTCGGGCACAGCATGGGCGCAATCGTCGCCTTCGAGTTCACCCGACTGCTGGAGGCGCAGGGCACGACACCCCGACGGCTCATCGTCTCAGCGGCTACCGCGCCGAGCCGAGTGGCTCAACTGCCGAAGCATCCCGACTCCGACGAGGACCTGCTGGCACATCTGACGGGCCTGCAGGGCACCGGCGGCGCGGTGATGGGCAGCGATTCGGTGATGCGGATGGCGCTGCCGGTGCTCCGAGCCGATTACCGGGCGTTCGACGCCTACGACTGCGCCGCCGACGTCCAGGTGTCGACCCCGATCCAGGTGGTCGGCGGAGCGGACGATCCAGTGATCCGGCCGTACCAGCTCCACTCGTGGTCCGACCACGCCGACGAGGTGGAGGTCAGCCTCGTCGACGGCGGCCACTTCTACCTCAACGAACATCCGGACGCGCTCGTCGACCTGCTGGTGCGGACCGCGACGGGCGGAGGAACCCGGTGACCGCGCACCACCCGTACGTCGCCGGAGGCGCGGATTCGGCACCCGACGACGCCGTCGTGATCGCGGGCATGGCGGTCGAGGCGCCGGGCGGCATCGACACCCCGGAGGACTTCTACGCAGCCCTCGCCGCCGGCGAGGACTTGATCGGGCCGATGCCCCGCGACCGCGGCTGGCCGGTGGACCAACTGCTTTCCCTCGACCGCGTTCCCGGTTGGGGTGCCGTGCCCGACGCCGGTGGATTCCTCGACGGCGCAGCCGAATTCGACCCCCAGTTCTTCGGTCTCAGCCCGCGAGAGGCGACGGCGATGGATCCGCAGCAGCGGGTCGCGCTCCGGGTGGCCTGGCGGGCCGTCGAGAACGCGGGCGTCAACCCCGCAGCCCTCGACGGCCGGGAGATCGGAGTCTTCTTCGGAGCTTCCGGCATGGAGTACGGACCCACGGTGGCAGCCGTGAACGACTACTCCGGCCACCGGATCGCCGGAACCGCACTGGGTTCGGTGTCCGGACGGATCTCGCACGCCCTCGGACTGACGGGCCCGGCGATCACCGTCGACACCGCGTGCGCGTCGTCGCTCACCGCCGTGCATCAGGCGGCCGCAGCGATCCGCTCCGGCGAATGCGACTGGGCGATCGCCGGCGGCGTGTGCGTGATGGGGTCGCCGGGAGCGTTCTTCGAGTTCTCCCGCAACAATGCGCTCGCCGCCGACGGACGGTGCCGCTCGTACGCGTCGGGGGCCTCCGGCACCGTCTGGGGCGAGGGCGCCGGCGCGGTGATTCTGGAGAGCGCCGGCGCGGCCCGGTCCGCCGGACACCGCATCTACGGAGTGGTGGCCGGATCGCGGGTGAACCACAACGGTTCCGGGGCGCCGATCGTGGTGCCGAGCGCGGACGCCCAGCGCCGGGTGATCGCGGGCGCACTCGCCGCCGCCGGCGTGGACGCGGCACAGATCGACCTGATCGAGGGGCACGGAACCGGCACTCTGGGCGACCCGATGGAACTCGACGCGCTCTCGGCCGTCTACGGCGCCGCCCGGGCCGACGACCGTCCCGCCGCCGTCGGATCGGTGAAATCGAACGCCGGACACGCGCAGGCGGCGGCCGGAATCCTCGGTCTCATCAAAGTCCTGCAATGCGGCCGGAACGGCACGATCGTCGGCACGCGGTTCGCCGACGAGCCGACCGACAAGATCGACTGGGACACCGCCGGGCTGCGACTGCCCGCCGCCACCGAACCCTGGCCGGCGCGCGACGGCCACCGTTTCGCCGCCGTCTCCAGCTTCGGCGTGTCCGGAACCAACGCCCATCTCATCGTCGACATGCCGGAGGCCCCGAATGCCTGACACGCCTCAGACCGGTGCGCAGTACCTCTTGCCCGACGGTCGCATCCCGGTGGTCGTCTCCGCGGACGCCGAAGACCAGCTCGGCCGGTTCGCGGCCTCCATCGCGCGCTATCTGCGGGCGCATCCGGCCGTCGACGCGCAGCGGGCGGCCGCATATCTGCTCGACGCCCGGCCGGTCCGCCGACACCGTGCGATCGCGGCGGTCGCCGACCGCGATGAGCTGCTGGGCGCACTCGATGCGCTCGCCGCCGGCCGATCGCACCCCGCGGTGGTCCGCGGGACCGCCGCCGCACACCGCTTCGCGTACGTCTACCCGGGCCAGGGCAGCCAGCGGCCCGGCATGGGTGCGGTGGACTACGACCGCTCCGCCGCCTACCGCGCCGCCGTCGACGAGTGTCACGCCGCCTCGCTCGACCTCTTCGGAACGTCGCCGATCGACTACGTCCTCGGCCGCGGCGACGCGGAACAGACCGACGACGTGCGGGTGGTGCAGCCGGCGCTGTTCATGCACATGCTGGGTCTGACGGCAATGTGGGACGCGGCGGGCGTCCGACCGTCGATGACCGTGGGACACAGTCAGGGCGAGATCGCCGCGGCGGTGCGCAGCGGCATCGCCAGTCTGCGCGACGCGCTGATCGTGGTGACCGTGCGGGCACGCGCGGTGGACGCGGTGGCGCCCCGCGGGTACACGATGGCCGTCGTCGGAATCAGTCTCGACGAGGCCGAGGCGCTGCTGGCCCGCAATTCCGGATGGATGGAATTGTCGGTGGTGAACTCCGAGCACATCCTGTGCGTGTCGGGGGAACGGCAAGCGGTGCTCGGGCTGATCGCCGCGCTGGAGGCCGAGGGCAAGTTCGCCAAGGAGATCCGCGTCGCCTACCCGGCGCACACCAGCATCGTCAGCAAGTTCGCCGACGAGTTCCAGACGGCGTTCGACGCCTACGGTCTCGGCCGGACGTTCACCGATCCCCGGATCCCGTGCATCGGCGCCACGCTCGGGGAGGCGATCGAGCCGTCGACCCCGGTGCGCGACTACTGGTTCTGGAACCTGCGCAACCGCGTCCGGTTCGACCGAGCGGTTCACACGGCGGCAGACGCCGGAGCCGACGTCTACATCGAGATCGCCGAGCATCCGACGCTGGTGCTGGCGTTGTCGGAGACGCTGGCGGGCTCGCCCGATGCCACGATCCTGAGCACCCGCCGCCGCGAGTGCACCGATCACACGCTCTTCACTCGCAACGTCGTGACGGTCGCGGCCACCGACCTGACCTTCGACTGGTCGAGCTGGGAGGTGCGCGGGCGCACTCGCGGGCTCCCGCTGGAGGCCTTCCCGAACTCGCCGATGCGCAAGACCCGCCTGTGGGCCAGGCCGGACGCCGGCGTCGGAGACGCCGTCAACCGCCCGGGGTGGGCCGCACCGCCCGCCGACCACGACGTGCGTGTGCTCGACGTCCGCTGGCAGCGTCCGGCGAGCCGGCGCTCGGCTGCCCCGCAGCGCATGGCGGTGCTGGCGCTTCCCGGATCAGATCTGAGTCTCGCCGCCGGCATCTGCTCGGCCGCGCCGCAGCACGGCGCCGTGGCCTGGCAGGTACCCGACGGCGGTGCCGAGATCGGTGAGGTCGACGCCGCACTGGTGCTCCTGCCCGCGCGCGGCGACGACGTCGAAGCCGAGCTCGCCGCGGTCCTGGCCGGCTCGGCCTGGCGAGGCGGTCTCGCGGAACTCCCGCCGACCGTGTGGATCGTCAGCACGGGGGCGGAGACGGCAGTGGACGGCGACGTCGCCGACCCGGTGCACGCCGCGGCCGTCGCCGGGCTGCGCTGCCTGGCCACCGAGCAGTCCGGGGTGCGCGTCGCGCAGCTCGATCTCCCTGCGCGGCAGCCGGTCTCGGCTGACGATGTGCTAGCGGCCGTCCATGTCGCGGGCGAGCCGGCGATCGCACTGCGAGACGGCGCGGTACTCGTCAAGCGACTGATGCCGACGGAAGCGGGGTCGGTCGCCGACCTCGATCTCACGCACGCCGTCATCACCGGCGGCACCGGGAAGGTCGGACTCGCCGTCGCCGAACGCTTCGCGCGCGACGGTGCGCGCCGGATCACCCTGCTCAGTCGTTCCGGCGGCGACGAGACGGCTCATCGCGTCGCCGCCCGGTTGTCCCGGCGTCACGGAGTGGACGTAGACCTGCGGCGCTGCGACCTCACCTCGGACACCGAGCCGGCGCAGCTGGCGGATCTGCCTCCGGTCACCACTCTGGTGCATGCCGCGCTCGACTACGTCGAGCGGCCGCTGTCGGAGATCACCGAGGCCGATGTGCGGCGCGCCGTGGATGCGAAGGTGAGCGGACTCGCCCGGGTTCTCGACGGGATCGGGGGCGCACCGCGGGTCGTGCTCTGTGCGTCGCTCGCAGCCACCCTTGGAGGCCGGGGACAGGCGCTGTACGCCGCCGCGAACCGTCTCCTCGAGGTGGAGGCCGCCCGGCTGCGGACGACCGGGGTGGACGCCGTCGCGCTCGCCTGGGGCTTGTGGGCGGTGCAGGGACCGCTCGACGCCGACGGGCTGGCGCGCGTCACGGCGACGGGCGTGGTGCCGATGGCGCCGACCGCGGCACTCGACGCGGGTCTCGCCGTTCACGGGGGCGATGCCGTGGTGATGGCGGCGTCCTGGCCGGACCTGCGCCATCTGTTGGAGATGACCGGGTCGGGCGTGCTGATCGAGGAGGTGCCCGATCGCGTCGGCGCACCGGAATCGGGACACGAAGAGGAGGCCGCGGCAGCCGACGCCGCGGTCGAGACGGAGCACACCGAAGAAGCCGAGACGGCGCCGGCCGAGGTACCGGAGACGCCGCCGGCACCTGCTCGATCGGGCGACTTGACGGCGAACCTGATCGACGAGTTGGCGGTCGCGATGGGTCTCGCGGCGACGGACATCGATCCCGCTGCGCCGCTGGTGGCGCTGGGTATGGACTCACTGCAGGCACTCGACTTCCGCAAACGGGTCCAGACCGCGCTGGCGTGCGACCTTCCGGTGGAGGCGATCCTGGGCGGCGCCAGCCTCGATGAGGTGGTTGCGTTGATGGACGAGGCCGCGTAGCGCTCGCGTCATCTTCCGGGTGTGGGGCGCGCAGCGAAACGGACGAATCCGTGACCAGGGTAACCGTACTAAGGCTAGACTTACCTTCTTAAGGTTTGGTTCAATTACCGCATGTATGACGAAGAGCAGGTCACCCAGCCGATCGCCGCTGAGCCGGCGCCGGCGGCCGAGGAGTCGGGCACGTCGATCAACTGGCCCACGGTGATGATGGCGGCGGGCATCTCGGCGGTCGTCTCGGCGATCGTGCTCTCCATCGGACTGGTCGGTCTGATGCTCAGCGACGTCGGCGGCAACCGTGCCGCGGCGCAGGAGGCCCCCGCCACGGTGGTGAATCTCGGTGCGCAGCAGACGCAGCCGCACGCCGCCGCCCCGGCGTCCGACAGTGCCGCCCCTTCGTCGGACGCCCCGGCCGCCGACGCTCCCGCCGCCGATGCGCCGGTCGCCGATGCGCCCGCCGCGGACGCTCCGGCGGCGCAGGCTCCGGCTGCTGCTCAGCAGCAGACGCCCACCGCGCAGGGGCCGACGAAGCCGACGGCCGCGCAACTGCAGGCCGAGATGGACTACCTCGCCTCCGGTGCCTCGAACGCGCAGAAGGCTCAGCGCCTGGAGGGCGGGGCCCGCGCGGTGAACCAGGCGCAGGGCATCCTCGGTCTGGCCGCGAAGTTCAAGCCGATGGGGCTGACTTACCGGATCGTCGACCCGGTGACGGTCAACGGCAACATCGCCAGCGCGCGTCTCAAGCTGTCCTCGCCCGGATACCAGCCCACCTACATGACGATGAAGTGGGTGTGGAAGGACGGGCGCTGGAAGCTCACCAACTCGTCCATCTGTGAACTCGGTTCGTACGCCAACATTCCCTGCAACCTGTAAGGACCGTTGGACCAGGAAGGACCCGGGGCGATCGCCCCGGGTCCTTCCTTTAGGTAAGGCTAGGCTAAAATCGACCCATGACGAGTGACCTGGCCGCCCGCCGACGTGAACTCCTCCGCAAGCGTCTCCAGGAGGAGAGTCTGACTCACCGTGGCGCCGCGGAGGCGGTGCCGGCCCGGGCCGACGGTGCGCGCACGCCGCTGCCCATCGCGGCTCGCCGGCTCTGGTTCGCCGGCCACCGCGATCCGGACGACACCTCGCTCAACATCTCGGTGGCCTTCGCGCTGCACGGGGAACTCGATGCCGAGCGTCTCCGCCGCGCCGTCGAGTCCGTGGTCTCGCGACACGAGACGCTCCGCGCCCGCTACCTCGCGGGCGAGGACGGCGAGCCGGTGATGCAGCACCGCGTCGGCGCCCCGATCTCCTGGACCACCGCCGACCTGACCGAACTGTCCGGCTCGGCGGCGCAGCGGCGCCTGCAGGTGCTGGCCGCGCGGGAGGCGCGGACGCCCTTCCGGCTCGCCGACGACGCTCCGCTGCGAGTCACGCTCGCCGCGCTGGCACCCGAGCACCACGTGCTGCTCCTGACCGTCCACCACATCGCCTGGGACGACGACTCGTGGGCGGTGTTCTTCGCCGACCTCGCCGCCGCCTATCGGGAGACGGAGACGGCGGCGCTCGCGCGGGCGTACGCCGACGTGCCCGACCCCTCTGACGACCGACTCGACGCCGACCTCGCGCACTGGGCGCAGGTGCTGCGTCCCGCACCCGAACCGCTCGACCTGCCCGCCGCGACCGGCGCCACCGGCAGCGGTCGCGTGCACCGCCGCTTGGCGCCGGAGATCGAGGCTGCGGCAGCCGAACTCGCACGAGCTGCGCGCACCACCACGTTCGCGGTCCTGCTCGCGGCCACCCAAGCCTTCCTGCATCGCGTGTACGGCGCCGACGACGTGGTGATCGCGGTGCCGACCACCGTGCGCCCGGCCGGGGCCGAGGATCTGATCGGTTACTTCGGCAACACCGTCCTGCTGCGAGGCGACGTCGACGCGCGGTCGTCGCTGACCGAGCTGATCGGCTGTTCCCGTGAGTCGTTGGCCGCCGGGCTCGCCGCCTGCCGCGTTCCGATCGACCGAGTGGTGGCCGAGTTCGCGCCCGACCGCCGCGCCGGTCTGGCCGGGCTGGTCTCGGCGAGTCTGTCGCTGCGCCGTGATCTGTCCGGGCTCGGGCTCGACGGCCTCCGCGTCGAACACCTCGACCACCTCCACGCTCCCAACGCCCAGTTGCCGTTGGAGTTCGCGATCGTGTCCGGTATCGAACCCGTCCTGGAACTGCAGTACCAGTCGTCCCGCTTGCGCGATGCGGAGGCGCAGGCGCTGCTCGCCGCGTACGCGACCTTCCTCACCGACGTCCTCGGCCGGCCCGACGCGCCGATCCGGGACGCACGACTGCTCGACGACGAGTCGCTCTCGGCGGTGGTCTCCGCGGCCGCCGGACCCGCGGTCGACGATGTTCCCGACACCCTCGTCGGCATGTTCGAGGCCGCGGTGGCGCAGCGCCCCGCCCACCCGGCGATCGTCACCGAGGACCGCTCGATCACTTACGCCGAACTCGGCACCGACGTCGACGTACTCGCGGCCCGGATCGCGCACGCCGCGGGCCCGGCGCTGGCGGCGCCGGACGCCGTTGTCGCGCTGCGCATGTCCGCGAGCGAGGACTTCGTGGTCGCCGCGCTGGCGGTGCTCAAGACCGGCGCCGCCTACCTGCCGGTGGATCCGGACTACCCGGCCGACCGCACCGCTTTCCTGCTCGAGGACGCCCGTCCGGTGCTGGTGCTCGACGCCGCCGAAGTGCAGCGGCTGCGCGCCGAACCCGAAGAGGCGCCGCGGCGTCTCGACCTTCCCGGGCCCTCGCCGGAATCGTTGGCCTACATCATCTACACCTCCGGATCCACGGGCACCCCGAAGGGTGTGGCGGTGGAGCACCGGGCGATCGCCGAGCATCTGCGGGCATTCGGCGCCACCAGCGTCGTCGGCTCCGACGACCGCCTCGTGCAGACCTCGTCGGTCAGCTTCGACGCGTCGATGTTCGAGATCTTCGCGACCCTGACCGCCGGCGCCACCCTCGTGATCCCGAAGAAGGGCGCGCTCACCGACATCGCCTACCTGGCCGACCTGCTGGTCCGCGAGCAAGTGACGGTGATGCACATGGTGCCGAGCATGCTCTCCACGCTGTTGCTGATCCCGGAGGTCAAGCAGTGGACCACGCTGCGCACCGTGCCGGTGGGCGGCGAGGCGCTGCCGGGTGAGGTCGCCGACGAGTTCACCACCGCGTTCACCGCAGACCTCAGCAACAACTACGGGCCCACCGAAGCCGTCGTCGCGGCCACCCATCACCGGGTCGACGGACCGCGCGGCGGCGCGGTGGTGCCGATCGGCCGTCCCAATCCGGGGGTCGCGGCGCACCTGCTCGACGCCGGCCTGCAACCGGTGCCCGACGGAGTGGTCGGCGAGCTGTACCTCGGCGGACGTCAGCTGGCGCGCGGCTACCTGCGCCGCAGCGGACTGACCGCCGCGCGATTCGTCGCGGACCCCTTCGGAAAGGGTGAACGTCTTTACCGCACAGGCGATCTCGCCCGGCGCGGCGGAGACGGGGAGCTGCAGTTCGTCGGCCGCTCCGACGACCAGATCAAGGTCCGCGGCTTCCGCATCGAACCCGGTGAGATCGAGGCGGTGCTCGCCGCGCACGAGGACGTCCAGCGTGCCCTGGTTACCGTGGTCGACGACCGACTGCTCGCGTACGTGATCGGCGAGTCCGGCGCGGTCCCCGACCCGCAGGCGCTCCGCGACCACGCCGCGCAGACACTTCCGTCGCACATGATTCCGGACGCCGTCGTCGCCATCGACGAGGTGCCGATCACCGTGCACGGCAAGCTCGACCGCGCTGCGCTTCCGGTGCCGGCCACGCAGGCCGCGGGTTTCGTGGAGCCGGCGACGCCCACCGAGCGGCGGGTGGCGGCGGTGTTCTCGGAGCTGTTCGGCGGCCGGACCATCGGGTCCGCGGACTCGTTCTTCGATCTCGGCGGCCACTCGCTGCTCGCGGCCCGCCTGGTGACCGCCCTCTCGGCCGAGTTCGGGCTCGACGTCGACGTCCGGGCACCGTTCGACGCCCCGACGGTGGCCGGGCTGTCCGCACTGCTGGTCGAGAAGGCGCGCGCCGAGCTCGGCGTCGACCTCGACGCGGACCCGGACCAGGACGGCTGGGCGGACGGCGCCTGGACAGAAGGCGACGCGGAGGGGAGCGATTGGGCCGACGGGGACTGGACCAGCGCCGACTTCGGCGGGATCGCCCTGGGAACGCCGGAGCCGCGGCACACCGAACCGGTCCGACCTCCGCTGGTGGCCGGTGACGAGGTCGACCGGGCGCCGCTGTCGTTCTCCCAGCTCGCCATGTGGTTCAACGAGCGGTTCGGCGGCGCGAGCGCGGAGAACAACATCGTGCTGACCCTCGCCGTCGAAGGGCCGGTGAACGACGACGCCCTGCGCGGCGCGATCGCGGACGTGGTCCGGCGGCATCGCTCGCTGCGGACCTCGTTCAGCGAGATCGACGGACTGCCGGTCCAGGTGATCCGCGACGACGCCGACATCGAGGTGCCGCTGAGCATCACCGAGGCCACCGATGCCGACGACCCCGTGCGCATCGCGGCGCAGACCGGGGAGCTGATCTTCGATCTGGCGGCGGCGCCGCTGGTGCGCGCACACCTGGTGCGGGCCGGGTCGTCGTCGGTGCTCGCGCTGGTGATTCATCACATGGTGGTCGACCACGGCAGCACCGACATCATCATCGCCGACCTCGCCGCCGCCTACCGTGCGCGGACCGGCGGTCCCGCCCTCACTCCTCGGCCGGCCGGACCGGAGTACACCGACGTGGCGCGCTGGCAGCACTCGATGTTCGGTCTCGACGCCGACCCCGACAGCGACGCCGGCCGCTACGGGCGTGCCCAGATCGACTTCTGGCGCGACCGGCTCGAAGGACTTCCGGACGAGATCCTGGTGGCGGCCGACCGGCCCCGCCCCGAGGGCCTGAGTCACCGCGGGGTGATCGTCGACTTCGATATCAGCGCTTCGCGCCACGAGCGGCTCAAGACCGTCTTCCGCGGCAGTGCGGTCAGTGACTTCATGGCGCTCACCGCCATGTGGTCGGCTGCGCTGCACACGCTCGGCGGCGGCGTCGACATCGCGATCGGCACTCCGTCGGCGGGGCGGGCCGACCCGGCGACCGCCGACATCGTCGGGCTGCTCGCGAACATGGTGGTTCTGCGCACCGATCTGACCGGCGAGCCGACACTGAACGACGTTCTGCACCGCTCCCGCGACGCCGTGCTCGACGCCTTCTCCCACCAGGATCTGCCGATCGAACGCCTGGTGGAGGCGCTGAACCCGCGCCGCACCCGGGCCCGGAACCCGCTGTTCCAGAGCATGGTCCACTTCCGCGATACGGCAGGCGAGCCCGTGGTCCAGCTCGCGGAGGGCACGTCCATGCACATCCTCCCGATGGAGGTGGACACCTCCTACCTCGATCTGAATCTGATCGTGACCACATGCGCCGACGGCAGCCTGAGCGGCCGGCTGGTCGCGAGCGCAGACCTCTACGACGAGGACACCGCGCGCGGTATCGCCGACCGATTCACGACGCTCCTCGAAGCCCTAGCGGAGAATCCGCAGCGACGGCTGTCGGAGGTGACGGTCCGGCCGATACCCGATGCACTCGACGCCTCCGTGCACGGTGAGGATCCAGCCGTGCTCGCCGAACTCATCGCCGCCCGGTCGCCGCGACGCGTTCAGGCGCGGCCCGCGACACTCGCCGGTCTGCCGCACGCGGGTCTGACGCACTGCGCCTCGGTCGCGACCTGGATCGTCGACGGTCCGGGTGCCGCCACCGCACTTCCGGAGACGCTGCGCGCGCTCTCGCCCGCGTCGCTGGTGATCGACAACTACGCCGCCGCACCGGCGGCCGCGCCGGTCGCCGAGGTGTACACCGCCGGCGGCGGCACCCAGACGCCGACCGAGCGGGCACTGGTGACCATGCTCGAGGAACTGCTCGGGGTCACCGGGGTCGGGCGCGACGACAACTTCTTCGCGGTCGGCGGCGACAGCGTCATCTCGATCCAGTGGTCGGCGCGTGCGGCGGCCGCGGGCATCGCTCTCGATCCGCAGCAGATCTTCGACCACTACTCGATCGCCGAACTGGCCGAGGCGGTCGACGCCGCGCGGGCCCGGCACGACGACACCGTCGAGCCGGAGCCGCAGCCGGTCGACGCGTCGCCGATGTCGGCGTCGGGGCTGTCGAGTGACATGCTCTCGGCGCTCGGCTCGGCGTGGGAGGCGCAGCAGTGAGCCCGGAGCAGCAGTCGAAGCCGGCCATCGAAGACGTCCTCGCGCTCTCGCCGCTGCAGGCCGGGCTGTTCTCGCTCTCGGAGATGGCCGGCGACGGCCTCGACGTCTACAGCATGCAGTTCGTCGTTGAGATCAGCGGACCGCTCGACGCCGCGGTCTTGCGCCGCAGCATCGCCGCCGTCCTCACGCGGCACCCCAATCTCCGTGTCAGTCTGTGGGATCAAGGCGTTCCGCACCCGGTGCAGATCGTGCCGACCCAGGTCACCGTGCCGTGGCGCGAGGTGCGGACCCATCCCGACGATTTCGACGCTCTCGCGCTCGCCGAACGCTCGCAGCGGTTCGACCTGCGTCGCGGCCCGGCGATGCGGGTGGTGCTCGCCGCACTGCCCGAGGGCAGGCACCGGCTGCTGCTCACCGCACACCACATCCTCATGGACGGCTGGGCGATCGCGCTCTTCTTCCGCGAACTGCTGGCGATCTACGGCGCGGGCGGCAGCGCCGACGGACTGGCGCCGGTGAAGCCGTACCGCAACTACATCGCGTGGCTGGCGGAGCAGGACACCGCCGCGGCGCTCGACACCTGGACGTCGTATTTGGACGGGGTGTCGCCGCTGTTGATCGGTGCCCCGGGGACCCCGGCCACCGAACCGGTGCGGCACCGGCGAACGCTCGACGCCGCGGAGACCTCGCGCGTTCTGGGTTGGGCGCGCCGGGCCGGACTGACTCCGGCGGCTGTGACGCAGTACGCGTGGTCGGTGGTCCTCGGCCGGCTCGCCGACCGGACCGACGTGGTCTTCGGGACCACCATCTCGGGCCGACCGCAGAGTCTGCCGGGGGCCGGCGAGATGGTCGGGCTGTTCATCAACACCGTCCCCGTGCGCGTCGACCTGCGAGCTCAGCCGACCGTCCTCGAGGCCTGCACCGCACTGCAGCGGTCGTCGGCCAGGATGCGCGACCTCGGATTCCTCGGCCTCGCGGACATCGCGCGCGCGGCCGGTACCCCGAACCTCTTCGACACGCTCTTCGTCTACGAGAACGCTCCGATCGGTTCGGCGACCGAACCCGTCACCGCGCCGGACGGCACCCGCTTCCTGCCTCTCGCGATGGAGTCGCTGTCGCACTACCCGCTGACCGTCGTCGCCTACGAGCTCGACGGGGAGCTGATCGTGATGAGCGAGTCGGTCGCCGAATCGCTGGGACCGATCGATCCGGCGCAGGCCGTCGAACGGGTGCTCGCGGTGCTCCGGGCGCTGCCCGACGCCGCGGACGCTCCTGCCGACACGCTCGACGCGCTGCTCGATCACGAGAGGGAATGGGCGGCACGGCCGTCGCGCGGTACGCCGCTGCCCGCCGGAACCACGGCGATCGGGCTGTTCTGCGAACAGGCACGGACCTCTCCGGCGTCCGTCGCGCTCGTCGCCGACGACGGCACGTGGACCTACGATCAGCTCCACCGCTGGTCGCTGGCGGTTGCGGGGGACCTGCGGTCTGCGGGAGTGCGACGCGGTGACGTGGTGGCGGTGGCGCCGCGACGGTCGGGCCGGACGGTCGCGGGCGTGCTGGGGGCGATGCTCGCCGGTGCCGCGTACGTGCCGATCGACGTGTCCATGCCGGTCGCCCGGATCGAGAATCTGCTCGACCAGTCCCGTGCGGACGTGGTTCTCACCGACCCCGAGTTCGTCGATCTGTTCGCGGGGCGCACCGTCGTCACCGATTGGGACGGCGGGGATCGGCATGGCGGGGAATCCGTCGAGGTGTCCCCGGCCGATGCGGCGTATCTCATCTTCACCTCCGGCTCCACCGGCGAGCCCAAGGGAGTGATCGGCACGCAGGGAGCGCTGGCCAGCTATGCCCGCGATCACCGCGACCGCGTGCTGTCGGTCGGCCGCCGGCGGCTCGACCGCGCGTTGCGGGTGGCGCACGCCTGGACGTTCTCCTTCGACGCGTCGTGGCAGCCGCTGGCCGCCCTGCTCGACGGCCACGAGGTCCATCTGTTCTCCGATGAGCAGACGCGCGACGCCACGCGTCTGGTCGCGGCGCTCGCCGAGCGCCGGATCGACATGATCGACACCACGCCGTCGATGTTCGGCCAGCTCTCGGCGGCCGGGCTGGTGTCCGGGGAACCGGGTCGGCCGACGTTGACGGTGCTCGCACTCGGTGGCGAGGCGATCGGTCCGGCGCTGTGGGACCAACTGGGGTCGTTGCCGCGGACGGCGGTCTTCAACTGCTACGGACCCACCGAGACCACCGTCGAGGCGATGGTCGCGCGCGTGTCGGAGTCGCCGGTGCCGACGATCGCCGGACCCACCGACCGGATGAGTGCGCGGGTGCTCGACTCCCGCCTGCGGCCGGTTCCCGACGGGGTGATCGGTGAGCTGTACCTGACCGGGGACCAGGTCACTCGCGGCTATCAGGGGCGCCCGGGGCAGACGGCGGCAGCCTTCGTCGCCGACCCGATCCGATCAGGCGAGCGCATGTACCGGACTGGAGACCTGGTGCGCCGCAACGCAGTCGGCGACATCGTCTTCGTGGGACGCGGCGACGACCAGGTCAAGATCCGCGGCTACCGCATCGAGGTGGGCGAGGTGGAGGCAGGACTCAGGGCGGTGCCCGGGGTTCGCGAGGCCGCCGTGGTGGTGGTCGATCGGCCGATCGGTGCGGCGCTGGTCGGATTCGTCTCGGGGGCGACCAACGGGGCGGGTCTCGACGCCGCCGTCGTCCGCGGCGAACTGGCGCAGAAGCTGCCGTCGCACATGATCCCGACGAGGATCGTCGTGCTGCCGGTGCTGCCGGTGAACCGTAACGGCAAGCTCGATTCGGTGCTGCTGGGGGAGTCGGCGCGCGCGGCGCTGGCCGGCGGCGGGGAGACGGGCCGACCGCTCGACGAGGTGGAGGAGCGGGTGGCCGCGGCCGTCGAGGGCGTGCTCGGCACCCGTCCCGGTCCCGACGACGACTTCTTCGACCTCGGCATGGACAGCATCGTCGCGATGGCGTTGGTGACCGCGCTGCGTGCGGGCGGCGACGAGATCGCGGCGCGCGACGTCATGGCCTTTCCCACCGTTCGCGACTTGGCCGACGCGGTCCGCCGGGGCGAGCGTCTGGCGCGGATCGCCGCCGAGCGCGAGTACGGCGAGGTGCCCGCGCTGCCGGTGGTGGAGTGGATGTACGAGGGCGGCCGGTGGCGGCGGTTCACGCAGACGGTGCTGTTCCGACTGCCCGACGGGTGCACGGACGCCGAGGTGGTCCAGGTGCTGCAGGCCGTGCTGGATGCGCACGACATGCTGCGGTCCACCCGGGAGAGCGGAGTGCTCGTGACCCGCGAACCCGGTGCGGTGGACGCGGCGAGTCGATTCTGGGTGATCGACGGGGAGCCGGGGCAACAGTTGGGCACGCTCATCACCATCGCCGCCCGCCAGGCCAACGAGGCTGTCGATCCCGATCGCGGAGACATGGTGGCCGCGGTTCGCGTGGTGCCGAGCGGGGGCGGCGACGTCCTGCTGCTCGCGATCCACCATCTCGCGGTGGACGCGGTGAGCTGGCAGATCCTCTTCGGTGACATGGCCCAGGCCGGCGCGGCCGTCGCCGCGGGGGCGCCGCCGGCACTGCCCGCGGAGTACACGGACTACCGCGCGTGGAGTCGTCGAATGCTCGCGAGGTCGGGAACGGAAGTCGTTGCCGCACAGCGGGATTACTGGCGGTCGCAGGTGCGTGCCGACGACCCGGTGATCGGTTCGCGTCGACCGGAGATCGGCCGCGACACCTGGAGCGAGTTGACGTCGGCGCCCGTCTTGACCGACGTCGCCGTGACGGCCGAGATCCTGGACCGGATCGATCAGCGGATCGGGATGCGTGAGTTCCTGCTGACCGCGCTGACGGCGACCTTCGCATCCTGGCGCGCCGAGCGCGACCAGGACCCGTCGACGGGAGCGCTGATCGCGCTCGAAGGTCACGGCAGAGAGGATGCGACCGTCGGGGACGACATCGACACCGGGCGCACGCTCGGCTGGTTCACCACGGTGTTCCCGGTGCGGCTGGCCGCGGGCACGACGGTCACGGTCGACGCATTGGAAGCGGACTCCGGCGAGGGGCGACGTCTGCTCGAGCGTGTCACTGCGGAGCTGGAGGCGGTCCCGAACCGGGGTCTGGACTATGGGCTGCTGCGCTATGCCGAACGCGACGCCGACCTGGTCGAGGGCGTCGAACCGCAGGTGGAGTTCAACTATCTGGGCCGCTTCGACCTGGGTGTCGCGGGTGAGGATCCGGGCGCGTGGCAGCCGGTCGTCGACCTGGAGTTGAACGAGCATCTGCCGACCGATCCCGAGCCGGATCTTCCGCTGCGATACGCGCTCGACGTGGTCGCCGTGGTCCGCGCGACCGACGACGGCCCTCAGTTGGTGACGAACTGGCGTTATTGCTCCACGGTCCTCTCGCCCGCCGACATCGCCCGCCTCTCCACCCTCTGGTCCCGCTCCCTCTCCGCCCTCTCAAGCGCCGAACCCCCAAAGCCTCTCGAGTAGCGGAGGAGCGGACCGAGACGGGGCATCGCACTGGCCCGAGGTGCCCCAGGTTTGTCGACCTCTGGCCTGTCGAGTAAGCGGAGGAGCGAAGCGACGAAGCGCATCGAGACGAACGGGTCTCCATGCGTCCTCGCCCTACTCGCCTGTCCTGGGCCGTTCTATCAGGCCTGTCGACCCCACAGGTTTGTCGAGTAAGCGGAGGAGCGAAGCGACGAAGCGCATCGAGACGGACGTCGCCCGAGTGAAGCGCCCTGGGTTCCGTTCCGAGTCTCAGCAAGGAGAATCGGAGTATGCCCAAGAAGTTCAGTCCAGAGCTGCGTGAGCGTGCCGTGCGCATGGTCTACGACCGCCAAGCCCGCGAGGGCGGC
>NZ_BAAARB010000033.1:0-15843 GCF_039531975.1 Gordonia cholesterolivorans
CACCAGAAAGGTGCTCCTTGCCCTGCTTGTGATTGTCGTTTCGCAACAACAATTATTGCAGCTCAGAGCACCTTTCTTCATGAAAACGGCAGGTCAGGCGAATTCAGCGATGAAAGCCCGAGGTTAGCCTCATCTACTCGGTCCACTCCTCAGCTCCGAGCGGTGCCGCATTCAGCTGCTCTCGTCGACTGCGCCAATCGGGCAGGTGCTGATCCATCAAGCTCGTGAACCTCTCGCCATGGTTGCGTTCGAAGTAGTGCGTCATCTCATGGACGACGATGTATTCCAGGCAGTCGGGGTGCTTCTTAGCGAGTTCGACGTTGAACCAGATGTGCCGCGTCTCGCGGTTGCAGGAGCCCCACTTGGTCTTCATCCGGCGGATCGTCCACTTCGGCACGGTCACGTCGAGCGACTGCTCCCACTTCGCAATGAGATCGGGGATCGCCTGGCAAAGCTGGTCGCGATACCACTTGTCGAGGTAGGCGCGTCGCTTCTCGGCCGAGGTGTCGGCAGGCACGTAGAGCACCAGCCGCTCGCCGTCGACCTCGAAGTGCGCCCGACCAGGCCGCTCAACGACCTTGAGCCGACGACGAACACCCCACACGTAGTGCGACTCGCCGGTCACCATCTCCCGCTCGGACTGGCGCTCCGCGGAGCGCAGTTTGTCGCGTTGCCGTTTGATCCACGGCAGGCGCTGGATCACAGCCAGGCGCACCTGGTCGTCGTCGAGTCGCTTCGGTGCGGCCACGCGGACGCGGCCCATCGGTGGATAGACGCCGATGTGCAGGTTCTTAATGTCCTTGTAGATGACGTCGATGTCGATGCCACGGATGGTGAGGTAGGCGTTAGCGGTACTCATCGCGCGCCTTCACCAGTTCAAATAGTTCGTCGAGTCGGTCGAAGCCGTCGGGAAGCGTGCGGCTGATCGCTCGCTTGACGACCTTCTCCTTCATCGTGTTGCCCACCCAGTCATGCGGCTTGCTCGTCAGGATCGCGGTGTCCACCTGGATGGGCGTTGCCGGATCGGGCCAGCCGAAGTCGATCAGGGCGCGGCGGGCGCCGTTGTCCGCCCAGTCGGGATACTTCGTGTCCGACTCCTTGGAACCGAGCTGCTTCGCGGCGTCGAGGAGTTTCGCCAGGTATTCCTGGTAGTCGATAGCCTGCTGGCGGCGCTGTTCGATTATGGCGTCGAGGAGTTCACTCATCTTGTCGTAGTACTTCGGGTTCAGCGCGTGCTCGTCGATGATCACCTTGCGCATGTTGTTGGTGATCGTCTCGGCGACTGCCTCGGGGTCCTTCTTGATACCGGCAGGCAGCTTGTCGATCGCCCCGGCACCGAGCTTGACGATCAGGTCGATCAGACCCGTCTCTTCGAAGTTGGAGACAACTTCGGAAGCGCCAGCCTGGATATAGGTGTCGAGCAGGAACCGCATGCCGGCCTCGTACTGCTTGAAGTCGACGTCCTCACCCGCACCGAGCTTCACCTCCGCGCGCACGTCGACGTAGTGCGCGATCTCGGACTTGATCGCCTCGGCCTCGGCTTGGCTGAAGCCGGCGGCCGTCATGTCGTTGGCGAGGTTGGCGTAGGCGCGGGTGACGGCCGCGACCGCCTTGTATAACTCGACGCGCTTCGGCTCGTTGGCTTTGAGCTGCTGCGCGTTGCCCTGCTCCACTGCGCAGAAGTACTGCTGGTATTGCAGCGTGTTCTTTGGTGGCGCAACGGGTTCGACGAGAGCGCGGATGCGTTCGAGGGCTTCGTCGAGGTTCTCACGAGCCTTCTCGATGCGGTCGGACAGCAGTCCTTCGATGTCCTTCTTCTCGTAGCCATCCAACGCACCCGAGGTGTAGTCGTCGACTGCGTTCTCGATGGAGTTGAACAGATCCTGGTAGTCGACGATGTAGCCGTAGTCCTTGTCGTCGCCATCGAGGCGGTTGACCCGACAGATGGCCTGGAAGAGGCCGTGGTCGCGCATCTTCTTGTCGATATAGAGGTAGGTAGCGCTTGGCGCGTCGAAGCCAGTCAGCAGCTTGTCGACCACGATCAGCAGCCGCATCTGGCCGGGGTTCTCGATGAACTGGCGCTTGACGGCCTGCTCGAACTCCTCGACCTTGTTCACGGCGGTGTCTTCGGGTTCGTCGAAGTAGTCGGCCAGCATCTTGCGGTAGATGTCGTACTGGCGGATCTTCTCGGTCTTGCCTGCGCCGGAGTCTTCCTTGGCGATGTCGCTGGCGTTCGGGATGTAGCTGGTGACGATGGCGCACTTGCCCTTGAAGCCGGCGGCGACGAACATCTCGTAGAACTTGCAGGCCTGGTAGATGCTCGAGCCGACGAGCATGGCATTGCCGCGCCCGTCCATCAGTCGGGGCTTGGTCTCCATATCGAGCAGGATGTCGTTGACGATCTGCTTGGCGCGCGGCTCGGAGGAGACGACCTTCTGCATGGTGCCCCAGCGCTTCTTCAGTTCCGCCTTACTGAGGTCGGTCATGCCCTTGGTTTTGACCTCGAACCACTTGTCGACCTGCGCGGGGCTGGTCAGCTCCTGGTCGATGCTGCGGGCCTCGTACTGCAAGTCGAGCACCACGCCGTCAGCAACGGCTTCGTCGAACTTGTAGGTGTGGATGAACGAGCCGAAGGTCTCGATGCTGGTGGCTTTATCGGCCTTGAGCAGCGGCGTGCCGGTGAAGCCGATGAACATAGCCTCGGGCAGCAGCGCCTTCATGGCGGTGTGCATCTTGCCGGACTGGGTGCGGTGGGCTTCGTCGACGAAGACGAAGATGTTGCCCTTGGCCTTGAAGTCCTTCGGGATGGTGGCGTGCAGTTCTTTGATGAAGTCGGCGGTCGCCTCGTCGTCTTCACCGTCGCTGTCGGCGGCGCGGAACTTGTGGACGAGGGAGCAGATCAGCCACTGCTCGCTGGCGTTGAGCGAGCTGATAAGGTCGGCGCCGCTCTTGGTGCGGTAGATCTGCTCATTGACGCCGTTGAAGACCTTCTCGATCTGGTCGTCGAGTTCGGTGCGGTCGGTGATCAGCAGTACCCGGGCGTCGGGTTGGTTCTCGCGAATCCACTTGGCCAGCCACACCATCGTGAGGGACTTACCCGAGCCCTGGGTGTGCCAGATGATGCCGCCCTCGCGCTTGGCGATGCGGTCCTGGGCGGCTTTGACGCCGAAGTATTGGTTGTGGCGCGGGCCCTTCTTGACGCCCGCGTCGAAGACGATGAAGTTGTGGATCAGTTCAAGCAGGCGCGGCTTGCTGCACATCTGCAGCAGCGCCCGGTCGAGCGGGTCGGCGACGTCGGAAGGTTCTTTCCACTCCAGCCAGTACTTCTCCGGTGTGTCGATGACGCCGTAGCGCAGTCCTTCGACGTCGTTGCCGGCGAAGACGAACTGCACGGTCGAGAAGAACGACCGGATGAACTCCGGCTTCTGGTTGCCGATGGTCTGCCGGATGCCTTCGGATACAGCGACTTTGGAGCGCTTGAGTTCCAGCGCGGCGAGCGCCAGGCCGTTGACGTAGAGCACTATGTCCGGGCGCTTGGTGTGCTGGCCGGCGACGGTGACTTCCTCGACGACGACGAAGTGGTTGGCGTCTGGGTTCTTCCAGTCGATCAGCCAGACGGTCTCGGTCTGTTCGCCCACGCCGGGCTTGACCTTCACGCCGTAACGCAGCAGTCCGTAGACGTCCTTGTTCGCCTCGTAGAGGTCGTGGCCAGCGCCGACTGAGGCGGCTTTGCCGAGCTGGTCGAGGGCGCGGTTGATGAGGTTGTCGTCGTAGCCGCGAGCGCGCAGGTTCTGCGTCAGTAGCTCGGTCTCGACGTTGGCGTTGCCCTCGCGGTACTCCCAGTTGCCGAGGTACTCGTAACCGAGCTGATCGCGAAACAGCGCGACCACTCGGCTCTGGGCTTTTCGTTCAATTTGTCCTACGTCACTCATTGCTCACCTCCTGCTTCATCGCCTCCTCAACTCCTTCGGTTTCCCACTGTCCATATGTTCTTCGTGCACCTTGTACCAGCCATTCGGTGCGACCGTTAGCACTGCGGCCGGCCACGATGGCGGCGGCTGCGCTTGGGCTGGCGAATACGTGGTTGCGGGTGAATCGCATCGCCGCGCCATCGGGTGTCGGCACGAGCGTGCCATCCTGTTCCAGCTTCGCCCGCAGACTGGTGTAGCTATGCCCCTCGCCGCCCGTCCACTTCAGCCGGGCGCTGGAGCCTTCGATCACGGTGAACTCGCCGTCGACTTCTTGTGCGGTCGCGGTGATGCCGGATTTCTTCAGTGTCATCTCGAATACCGGCGAATCGGTGCGTGTACCCGCTACCTCAGTGTGCGGCACCGTCGGGGTCGTCGTTGGCGACCGGAAGAGGTTCACCCCGAGCACTGGCAGCACGATCTTGGCCTGCTCGATGAAGTACTCCATGTCCGACACGTCAGCCTCAGGCAGGACGATCGGTGGCGGCGTGGTGCCGTTGGTGAGCCGAGCTCGGCTAGCCTGCAGGGCCAGCGTGATAAACCGGCTCTCCAGGTAGCGGGCATGCGCCTTCGTCAGGTTGGTGTCTTTGCTGGTCAGCACGATGGCTCGATCCCAGAAGTCTTTGCCGTTCTGGTCTTCCGAGCGAGCGTGCTGATACAGGCGCTTGCTGACGTCGTCACCCTCGCCGATATAGGCCAACTGGCCGCCGAGGCTGTCCGGGTCATCGCCAAGCAAAATGTAGATGCCGGTGCGGGTCGCCTCGGGACGCTTCAACAGTGCCGCAAGGTCCGAACGCGGAGCAGCCACAACATGACCGGTCCAGTTCATGATCTCCGCCGTCAGCAAACCGCCCGGCGTGCCATCAGCCAGAAACAGGCGAACCGATTTGCCGGCACTCACGAGGCAGCCTCCACGTCAGACTGATCGACCCAGCGAGCCAGGACACTGAGAGCGGCGAGGTACTCCAGCGCTTCCTGTTCAGAAAGCTCCTGATCAACCTCATGGCTCAGTGGGTTGCGGATACCTGCGAACACGCCCTCTGCAAGAGCCATCGCGCCGCGCTGCACCGACTTGTAGGTGTCGCTGCCGTCCGGCTGCATGCGGCGCAGCCGCTTCTTACCGGGCTCGGCCACCTTTTCGCTGAATGACTCCTGGAAGAGCTTTGTTTCACTGAGGTCGCGACGACCCACCTTATTCTGCGTCTCGGCATTGATCTTTCGAATCGCACCGCCGACTGCTTCGCGGTAGTGGCCGGACTGCCAGAGCGACTTGGCGCCTTCCCAGATCCACGGATGGAGTTCGGCAGCAGAGAGTTCTGGTGCATTCTCGCCGAGGTTCTCCTCGATTTCTTGCTTGCGGACTAGCTGCGCGCGAGCGCGCACGGCAGCCTCACGGTGCGCACCCCAACGGTGATAGCTATCTTTTCCAACCTCGGTTCGCCAGTTCGGAACAACCCGATTCATAATCTGTTCGACAACATGCGCCTGGGCTGCAATAATCTCATCGCTTTCGCGCGGAAAGCTAGCAATGACGCCCGGATCGGGATGTGAAACAAGTTCCGTTGCGAGAATAAATATTTCCAACTCTTTGATAGCCCACTCGGTGTTCATAACGCGGCCTCCACTGGTAGCCGAGTACGGCCCGTTAAGAGTTGCTGCATCATGCCAGTCTTCATACTCTGCGCCTTGGATAGACGAACACGAAGAGCTTCGATCTCGCGCTCGGAGTCATGTAGTGCCTCCGCGATTGCCTTCTGCTCGGCAACCCCAGGGAGTATCAGAGTGATGCTCGAAATGTACGACCGAGTCGTCGCCAGCACCTTCGTACCAGCTGCCAAGCGCAGCAGTTGATCGCGGAATGAAGGGATGAACTGAAGGTACGCCTTGAACCCGTCGGCAAGCACGGACTTGTCGAAGCGTGCAGCGATCGTGTGAAGCCCTGGAACTACGCCAGTGTTGGGCGTGCTCACGATTTCGACCGACTTGCCGACTCCCGCTGGATCTTCCGAAGCGTCGGCGAACACGAGGTCGCCACACTGAAGCAATCCTGCCCGAGCGGCAAGTTTCGCACTCGCGCGCGGCATTTCTTCCGATGCCCCGTCAAGTATCACAGATGAGCGAGTGTGAATATCTCCGTAGTGGAGGTACTTCAGTGGCGACTTCGTATCAAGTTGAGCCCGCGAAAGTGCCACTGTCTTCACGTAACTCACATGATCGCCAAGCCGAATGTCTGCCCATTCCCCAGTGAACCCGGGCAGGCGGGTGCGGCCGGTCAGGAGTTGCTGCATCATGCCCTGCTTGATCGCATGCTTCTTGGCGATGAGGCGTTCGAGGGTAGCGATTAGGTCGTCGGCGTCTTTCAGCCACTCCACGATCTCGCGCTGACGCTCAATCGACGGCAGGGCGAGCTCGACGTCAAGGAACTTCGTCTTCGCGATATTATAGCGTGTCGCCCCTTGTGCGAGAGACGAAACGAGCGACCTTCCGGCAGTAGACCGAAAGAAGTATGCAAGATATGTTGAATCAACCGCAGCGTCTGGCCGCAGTCGAAAACCAAAGCAGAAGCTGTTCAAGAACGTGGAAATATTGGGGTCAAAATCCACCACCGCGGATAGCGCAACCTCTTCCGGCGTCTCGGAGGACCCGTTGAATAACACATCTCCGCGCTTGACGCTGTTCTGCCGCTCACCTTTCTTTACCTGAACTTGTTCGAGTGCACGACCACTTAGTCGCGTACTGTTAATGACTTCCAGGAACGTTACAAACCGAGCATCTCCTCGTCCGAAGTCGGCCTTGGTTTTTCCTGTTAGGCCGCCGTAGGTACTGCCGACTTCACGGAGTCGAACCGTTGAACTCATTCTCCGACCCCCATTGCAGCCAGGTGGTCGGCGACCTTGGCTTCGAGCCGATCAAGCTCGGAGTCTAGATCTCTCACTGTCGCGGCATACCGCACGCCAAGCTGCTGAATACGCGCAACCAGGTCAAGCGTCAGTGCTTCGACTTCGTCCGAGACGCGGTGCACGACGGTCGTCCGCCATTTGTCGTCGAGTACCAGCGTCTTGATGTCGTCTTCGGTCAGGTCGCCGTACTTCTTGAGCGTGGTGAGGTCGAGTTCGCCCTGGGCGTCCTTGACTGCTTTCTTGGCGGCGGCTTCGGTGTTGTACAGCTTGGTTGCGTTCTGCAACGCTTTGACCTCGTCGGGATCGCCGCCGGTCTTGATTGCCTTTAGGCGTGCGGCGACGAGTGCCTTGGAGATCTTGTCGTCGTCCATGGCGTCTGCGAGTAGTCCGTCTTCGACAGCGTGCTCCTCGATGTACTCTTCGACTACTCTGGTGGCTTCTTCGGCTGCTGCGGTGAGGTTGTCGATGGCGGTCTGTTCGTCGGCGAAGTAGCGCGCCACGATCAGTGCTGGCGGGATGAGGTCCATCTTGTACTTGGTGGCGCTACGGCCGGAGCCGACCACCAGGTCGGGCGTCTCGGAGAGCTTGCGCTCCTTATCCTCGATGGTCTTGCGCGGTGTGGCGGCATTCAGCCAGCCGTCGGCCATAACCAGGTAGACGTCGTCGTGCATCGTGTCGTGCCAGTAGGTCATGAGTTGCTCGTAGACGTCGTACTCGTCGAGCAGCGGCATCGGCTTGAAACGCTCCAGCAGGTCGTCGCTGATGGTCGCGATGAGGTCGTTCGGCTTCGTGTCGGCAGTGATGCCGGCCAGCGTGTCGCGGTGCGTGGCAAACCAGTCCTCGACAATGCTGGTCGCTTCATCGCGGAGCTTATGGAAGCCGGGTGCGTCAAAGATGGCTTGCTGCACGGTGCTGACGTCAATGGCGAGGTCGCTGTAGCCGGGGCGGTTGGGCTTGAAGAGTTGACCACGAAGCTGCGGGAAGGCGTCCCAGTACGGCGCCAGCGCGTCGAGGTCGGTGTTCGGGATGCCGCCGTGGAGGTGGGCGGACAGGTCCTGCAGGTCCTCGGGTTCGGAGGAGTCGATGTAGCGCGGGATGTTAAGGTTGTAGTCGTTCTTGGGGTCGGCGATCTCGCTCATCGGCACCATGCGCGAGTAGCGGTCGATCTCGATCTGCTTGTTGAAGGTGTCGACGATCTTGTGGATGTCCTGGCTGCGCAGGCGGTTCTTGTTGCCGTCTTTCATGAAGCCCTTGGAGGCGTCGATCATGAAGACGCCGGTACGCGCCTGGGCATTCTCCTTGTCGAGGATGACGATGCAGGCCGGGATGCCGGTGCCGTAGAACAGGTTCGCCGGTAGGCCGATGATACCCTTGATGAAACCCTGCTTGAGCAGGCGGGTGCGGATGGTGGCCTCGGCGTTGCCGCGGAACAGCACGCCGTGCGGCAGGATGATCGCGGCCTTGCCGGTGCTCTTGAGCGAGGTGAGCGCGTGGAGCAGGAAGGCGTAGTCGCCGTTCTTCTCCGGCGGGCGGCCGTACTCAAAGCGGCCGTAGTCGTTCTCGAGGCCGTTGTTCCAGGACTTCACCGAGAACGGAGGGTTCATGACGATGTAGTCGAAGGTCCGCAGGTGGTCACCCTTGGTGAACTGCGGGCTGGTGATAGTGTCGCCCTTTTCGATCTCGGCGATCTCGTTGCCGTGCAGGATCATGTTCATCTTGGACAGCGCCCAGGTGGCGTTGTCCTTCTCTTGGCCGTAGATCGTCATGCCGCGGGGCGCCTCGGCGGCAGCTTTCAGCAGCAGCGAACCGGAACCACAGGCCGGGTCGTAGACGGTCTGGTCCTGGCGGGTGTTCGGGCCGATGCCGACCACCTTGGCGAGGATGCGGGAGACCTCGGCCGGCGTGTAGAACTGCCCCTTGCTCTTGCCGGACTCGGTGGCGAAGTGGCGCATCAGGTACTCGTAGGCGTCGCCGAGCAGGTCGTCACCCTCGGCGCGCGAGCCTCGGAAGTCGAGGTCGTTGAAGATGGTGACCAGCTTGGAGAGGCGGTCCTGCATCTCCTTGCCCTTGCCGAGCTTCTCCTCGTCGTTGAAGTCGGCCTGGTCGATGACGTTGCGCAGGTCGTTGGCTTCGGCGAGCTTGGCGATGATCTTGTTGAAGCGGTCGCCGATCTCTTTGTCGCCCTTGGCGGCGAGCATGTCGTCGAACGAGCCACCTGCAGGCACTTCGATGAGGCTGTTGACGTCGGTCTTGGCCTTGTCGGACACGTACTTAACGAACAGCAGCGTCAGGATGTAGTCCTTGTACTGACTGGCGTCCATGCCGCCACGAAGCTGGTCGCAACTTGCCCACAGTGATGAGTAGAGATCCGACTTCTTAAGCGCCACAGCTGGTCTTCCTGTTGTGTCTGTAGGCATTTGTGATGCCATTTTATCATTTTTCGAACAAATGTGCGAAGATTCTCGGTCCGCCGTTTGGTCGCGTCTCAGCATGCCAGAGGAGGCTGACAGAACCGCGTGATCCATACCGGCTGGCCGCTACTCAGCGCGCTTGCGGCGCTGAGTCACTCCATCGCTCCCGTCCCACCTAACAAGTCGCTCCAGCCCTTGGACGTCGAACTCAGCGGCACCCGAGGCGATCATCGATCCGTAGTCGTCAACGAATGCACGTACCGCGCCGTTGACCACACGCTGCGCGTCGGCTCGTGCATCGAGTGCCTCGTCGAGCTTCTCCTGGCTCAGTCGGGGCTCGGTGGGATCGTAGGGCCATGCCTTGAGCCGTTCGACGCGCAGAATCTCGGCCCGAAGCCGGTAGACGTGCGCCCATAGTCGCGACAGCGCTTCCTCGCGCTCGGCCTTGTCGTGAGCGGCTACATCGCCGGCCGAAATGTATGGCGTGTCACCAGAAATCTCGACCGGCCCCGGCGTCGGTGTGGTGCGTGGCGCGTAGTCCTGCGAGTCGGCGTGCAGCTGCCGGGCAAGCTCCTGCACGATCTTCGGCTCGATCCGCTTGCGAAAGTGGTCGACCTCGCGACTCATCTCCGAAGCGGCTCGTTCGCGTCGCGCTGTCAGGGTGAGTCCTCGAACGCCGGGCGTCAGTCCGAACAGGATCCGCGCTGGCTCACCCAAGGTGTCATCCGGAAAGTGGACGAGCAACCGCGCCAGTAGCTCGTTCAGTGCCTTGATCCGACTGAGTCGGTCATGAGGCATCACCGACCGGGCGACAACGCCCCGCAGCGCCAGCAGGTTCATGTCACTGAATGAGACGTCGACCGGGAGGCCGCCTCGCAAGATCCCCTTCAGTGGCGTGGTGATCGCATCGAGTGAGGGCGGCTGCTTCTGGATGGGAAGACGAGTCGGCGGCACACAGTCTCCCATCGGCAGAGGTCACAAATGAGTGCCCAGTATATGCCCAGTCGTCGCCCTGGAGGATGTCCGTCGATCGGCTGAATCGTAGAGGTCATCAGGCATCCCGCCTGATTCGCCAGACCTCACGAAGGAGTCATCCGACATGTCGGCCATCGAGCGCTACACACAGCAGTCCATCGTTCCATCCCCATCCGCTTCTGGCGGTCGACTCTCGCGTCAGACGGCGCGGGAGTTGGCCGCGATCGACCATGTGACCGATCTCCGGTCGGCCGCGATCGCCGCCGCCGGCGAGGTTCAGCAGGCGAAGGTCGAAGCCATCGCCCGCACTGGCGCCTGCGCCATGCAGCAGGCAGCCCTGGTCGCGCAGGTGCAGCAGCAGCTCGCTCTGGCCGCGCCGGCCGCGTCCGGTGACCTGGACTTCATCAAGACGATGACGGTCATCGGCATGGGTCAGGCGGTCGCAGACACCGCCCGGGAGGTGAACCGTCGATGAGCGTCGTCGCGATTCTTGCGGTCCTCGCGCTGACTGTGTTCATCGTGCTGCTGATCGGGGCGCGTCATGCCTTTGTGCAGATCGAGGCCGATCGACGGGCTGAGATGGCGCGAATGCGTCAGGCGCAGCGGCAAGCCGAGGCGCGCATCAACCGGATGGCTGCGTCGGCGATTCACCAGATGATCGACGCGGCGCACCGCAACCACATCAACCCACCGCCGCAATAGATCAGAAGGCCTGGCCGAGTGCGTGCCTGCACTCGGCCAGGCCGAACGGCCACAACACTTTTCAACCTCTTCACGCTGATGAACTCGTCAAGGAGTCGCGTCATGACCACTTCTCACCCTACGACGCCGGAACTGCGCGCCGGCCGCGCCGAGCTGACTCGCTTCGTCCGCGAACAGGCCGACCGTACGAGTCAAGAGCTCGGCTTCGGCTGGGTCGGCGTCGCGGCTGCACCGAGCACCTATCAACAGCTGCGTGGCGCATTCGCCCACTCGCAGGAGACAGGCGATCCGTTGCCGGTGAGCAGCCTGTTCTGCGAGTCGACGATCTACGACTCGCCGGAGGACAACATCCGGTTCCGCTACTACCACGACGTGCATCACGTGCGCCTGGGGCTGAGCTTCAACCTCGACGATGAGCTGGAGCTCGCCCAGTGGCACCTCAACGAGCTGGCCCTGACCGGTTGCGGCAAGGGCAGTCTGCCGTACGAGCTGCTGACCGTGGATCTGGTGGGTCAGATCTTCCTCATGGGCGTCATCGGGCGGTTCCCGCTCGACCAGAGCCGCTTTGTCGCGACCTGTCACGAGGCCGGGCTCGTATCGGGTCTGCTCGCCGAGATTCGGCGGTTGCCGTGAGTGGCGGCGACCCTGGCCGTATCGGCGGTCGCTTCCTGGAAGCGTGTGTCGGCCTACTCCTGGCCGTCATGGCCCTCTACGCCGCGATCAGCATCCTGCGGGCGATCTGGCTGTACCTGTGCATCGTCGTGCTGGTCGTCGGCGTCGGAGCGCTCGTGTGGTGGCGGATCTCATCGAAGTACCGAGGCTGGTGATTCCCCGTGGCAACTATTCCGGTCGGCGTTGTGGAATGGTCAACAATGGCAATTTACCTATTGCAATTCGCGTCCGTTCGGTTCATAGTCTGCCGCACGACTCGCATTTCTATTTCGAAACGCAACACGAAAGTCGGTCCATCACGTAATTCGGGAAGGAGGTAGATCCATGTCAACAACACATCACGACGACGAGAGTGTGAGTAAGAATGCGCCCTATCGAGCAGATCGGAGGGCTGCGCAACGGGCGGATATCAAACGCGCCCGGCACAGCCGACGGATCATCGTCCATTCCGAACAACGCGAGCAGCCCGACGTGCGCAAGATTGCGCGAGCGATCATCGCCATGGCAATGGCCGATGCCGAGCGTGAGGCCCAAGCTCAAGCCGAGCGGCAGGCGCGTGCCAATTCGGAGGTCTCCGATGAGTAGCCGCGGATCGTTCGCCTGGACGAAGCTGGAGCTGCCTTCTCCACTACCGGTTGAAGCTGCACGTGCGGCCGTCGGTGCGCTCACCTGCCTGGCCGGGCAACCTCGCATGGTTCTGGAGGCGCGCGGTGAAGCCGGCACGGTCGCCTGGTTTCTTGGGGCTGATCCTGCCGTCGCGGGACGGGCGGTACGGGCGATGTCGCCATACCTGGTTGGGCTGCGTGCTACTGCCGGGCGTCGACCAGTCGATTCGAAGGCTGCGGCGGCGGTGCGCCTGCCAGGACATCGCCGGATACCGTTGGCGGTCGGCTCGAGCGAACAGGTCGCCCGTGGTGTCCTTGCTGCGCTCTCCGGCGCCCATCGAGGTGAGCTGGTGCGGCTGCAGGTCATTCTCGGGCCACGACACCGTCCACGTCTGATCCCGGACGTTCCGAGCCAACAACGGACGCAGGTCGGTGCAAAGTTCGGCGAGCATCGGTTCTCGTGTGAGCTGCGGATCGGTGCTCGATCGCGTGACCGTGCACGGGCGCAGCGGCTGATCGGGAACGTGGCTGCGCCGCTGCGTGGCTTGGAGGCCCCGGGCGTGGCGCTCCGCCTGAAGCGGTCGTCACTACGGGCGCTGGACGAGATGCGCGACCCACTGCTGTGGCCGAGTGAACTGGGCGTTACGGAACTCACGGCGCTGCTCGGGTGGCCGATCGGTCCGAAGGACGTGGACCTACCGGGCGTGCCCTCACCTCACCCGCGCCAGCTTCCGGTTGCTACGGCTGTGCCGCGTGCAGGTCGGATTCTGGGCGACTCGACCCTCGACGGCGACCGGCCAGTCGGTCAGGGTGTGGAGGAGGCCAAGCGGGTCATGCATGTGATCGGCCCCATGGGCACCGGTAAGTCGACGATGTTGGTGAACCTGGCGCTGGCTGACGCGACCGCCGGGCGGTCGGTGATCCTCATCGACGGCAAAGGCGATGCTTGCACGGACTTCCTCGAGCGTGTCGACCCGAAGCGGCACGACGACATCGTGGTGTTCGACCCCACCGACAGCTGCCCCGTCGGGGTGTCGGCGTTCGTCGATGACCAACCGGAACGGTCGGCCGATGTGATCTTCGGCGTCTTCAGGAGCCTCTACGGTGACCAGCTCGGCCCGCGCAGTAGCGACCTGCTGCACGCCGCCTTGTTGACGCTCGCCCGGGTGGGCGGATGCTCGCTGGCGATGCTGCCGATGATCTTGTCGAATGCGGCGGTGCGACGGCCCCTGGTGGCGAAGGTCGCCGGCTCCGATCCGCTGGGACTCGGGGCATTCTGGGCGCACTTCGAGGCCCTGTCGGATGCTGAGCGCTCGCACGTGATCGCGCCACTGCGCAACAAACTGGACCCGATATTGACGTTGCGGCCGTCGCTGCGGGCGATGTTCGGGCAGGCGCGGTCGCAGTTCTCGCTGCGCGACCTGTTTCTGGAACCCGATAAGCGTCCGATCGTGGTCATCTCGTTGGGGAGCGCGGAACTGGGTCCGGAGGGCGCCCGGCTGATGGGCTCGATTCTGTTGGCGCTGATCTGGCAGACGGCACAGGAACGCACCCGGTTGCCGCAATCGCAGCGTCACCCGGTGATGCTGTACCTCGACGAGTTTCAGGAGATCGTTCGGCTCGGTGATCTCGCCGAGGCGCTCGGACGGGCGCGTGGCCTCGGGGTGGCGTTCGCGGCGCTGGCGCACCAGTCGCTGACACAGCTCAGCCCGTCGATGCGACAGGCAGTCATGGCGCACGCCCGCAGTCGCGTCTGCTTCCAGCTCAGCCCGCACGACGCGAAGGACATCGCCGCCACCACGAACGGTGTGCTCACGCCGCGCGACCTCCAGGAGCTTCCCGCCTTCGTGGCACAGGCGTCGCTGTTGGTCGGCGGGGACCGCATGCCGTGGTGCACGATCCGGACGCGCCGGTTGCCTCCGACAGCCCAGTCGGCCGCACAGGTCCGGGCGCTGTCCCGAGCTCGCTATGGCCGTCCGCTCAAGGACGTCGAAGCCGAGCTACTCGCTATCGGCGGCTGGAATGGCAAGGCCGCAGCGGACGATTCGTTTGGGCGTAGTCGCCGGACGGGAGGTGGCAAATGAGTGCCGCACAGCCGACCGCTCCCGGCGGGTACACCCCGGGTGCAGGCCTACCGCTCGGCGTACCGGCCGCCTCCGGTGACGACATGGTGAGTGCGCAGGTCGGCGATGAGTTCCCCGGTTCTAGGGAGCCGAATACTTCGGTCCCTTCGTCGTCCGAAGTTGCTCCGCGCGGTGCGGGTCGCCGGGTCGGGGCTCGCCAACTGGCGCGGTTGACCGATCAACTCTCGGACCGCGATCGCGATGTCCTCTGGCTGGTGGCCGACCACCGCTACCTGACCACCCACCAGGTTCAGCGCTTCTGCTTCGTCGACCATGAAACGGCAGCGACCGGATCGCGGGTCACTCGGCGGGTGCTCGCCCGACTCCAGCGTGATGGACTGATCCGCTCACTTGATCGACGGGTCGGCGGCCTGGGCTCGGGTAGCGGGGTAACCATCTGGCGACTGAGCGCGAGCGGGCTGCGCATCGTCTACGGCGACGGCAAGCGGCGTCGCTCGGCTGAGCCCTCGGAGCGGTTCCTGCGCCACTGTCTGGCCGTTGCCGATGTCCACGTCCTGCTGCATCAGCACCGTCGCATCGAGGCCATCGAGAACGTCGCCGTGGAGGTCGAACCGGCCTCGTGGCGCAAGTACCTCGGCCCGAGCGGTGAGCGTCGGTGGTTGCAGCCCGACCTGTACTCCGAGATCACGACAGCGGACTTCGTCGACCGAACTTTCATCGAGGTCGATCTGGGCACCGAGTCACTGCCGACACTGATCCGTAAGTGCCAGCAGTACGAGGACTACCGCCGCAGCGGAACCGAACAGGACCGCCGCGGAAGCTTCCCGCTGGTGGTCTGGCTCCTGACCACCGCCGAGCGCGCCGTGAAGCTCGAAGCCGCCGTCCACCGCAGCCACAGCCTGACGGCGGCGATGTTCCGCTACGCCACCCCGAACACACTGGCGCAGGTGCTGGCCGGAGGTGCGGCATGAGCCTGCCTCGCAACCAGATCCTCGTCGGCGACGCGCTCGACCGCGTCCGGGAGCTGCCGGATGCGTCGGTCGACTGCGTGGTGACCAGCCCGCCCTACTTCCGGCTGCGCAACTACGACCACGACAACCAGCTCGGGCTCGAAGCGCACGTCGACGAATGGGTCTCGGGACTGCGGGCACTGCTCACCGAGGTGCGGCGGGTGCTCGTGCCGACCGGGACGATCTGGCTGAACCTGGGGGACAGCTACAGCACCAAACCGGCCGAGGGAGCCGGCCGCAAGAGCCTGTTGCTCGGGCCGGAGCGTCTGGCGCTGCAGCTGATCAAGGACGGCTGGCTGGTACGCAACAAGATCGTATGGGCCAAGACGAACACCATCCCGACCAGCGTGGCGGACCGGCTCGCCACCAAGCACGAGTTCATCTACGTACTTGAAGCGCCCTGGGTTTGATGGAGACTCGCGCTATTTGATTCCGACCAGCTGTTCGCGGTCGGCTTGGACAGCATAGAACGCGTGCTCGAACTCGGCGGGCGGGACGTCGCCGAGGTATCCGTGG
>NZ_BAAARB010000034.1:0-15334 GCF_039531975.1 Gordonia cholesterolivorans
AACACCTCCCGGCTCCACGAAGCTCTCGGCTACCGCACCCCGGCGAACGTCGAAGCGACCTACACTCACACCACGACGACCGCGCCCGCGACCGTGTAACCACGGAACGAAACCCAGGGCGCTTCAGGTCGTGGTGGGGGTGGGCCGGGGTGTGCGTCCGGGGGCGAGGATGGCCAGCGCGAGTGCTCCGGCCGCGGTGATGGCCGCCAGCGCGAGCGCGGCCTGGGTGCTGCCGTGTACGAACGCGGTCTTGGCGAATTCGGCCAGTGGCTGGGCGGCGGGTCCGGCGCGGTCGGCGACCTGCAGGGCGGCGGCGAGGGAGTCGGCGACCGGGCCGCGAGCGGGTTCGGGCAGCTGGGGCAGGGCGGGTTGGATGTGGTGGGTGTATCCGGCGGCGAGCACGCTGCCGGATACGGCGATTCCGATGGCCGCGCCGATCTCGCGGGCGGCGTCGTTGACGGCGGCGGCGACACCGTGTTTGGCCACGGGGGTGTCGGCGACGATGGCGTAGGTGGCCGGGGCGGTGCACAATCCCAGCCCGGCGCTCAGGATCAGCAACGGCCACAACAGGTCTGGGTAGTCGGCGGCCAGGGTCAACCGGCTCACCAGGAAGAGTCCGGTCGCGATGGCGAGCAGCCCGGTGACGGTCATCGCCCGCAGCCCGACCCGGCTCGACAGCCACGGCGCGATCACCGAGATCGCCACCAGCGGCACCGCCATCGGCACCAGGCCCAGCGCCGAACCGAGCGGCCCGTACCCGAGGATCAATTGCAGGTATTGCACCAGCAGCAGGAACACCCCGAAGGTGACCAGGAACTGGATGGTCACCGACAGTGACCCGGCCCCGAACCCCCGCCGGGCGAACAACCGCACATCCAGCAGCGGCGCGGCGACCCGCAACTCCATGATCACGAACACCACCGCCGCGGCGACACCGAGCGCGAGGGTGGGGGTCACGAGCGGGTCGAGCCAGCCGCGCGCGGGGATCTCGACGCAGGCGAACACGATCGCCGCGATCGCGATCGCCACCGCCACCGCGCCCACCCAGTCCACCGGCGGGTGTTCCCGCTCGCGGGATTCGGCGATGGTGCACGCCAGCGCGGCCAGCACCACCCCGGCCACGGTCAGTCCCACGAACACCGATTCCCACGACCACCGCGCCAGCAGCAGTCCCGAGCCGAGGATCCCGAGCACCGCACCGGACCCGGCGACCCCAGCCCACACCCCGACCGCGCGCCCGCGATGCGCTTCGGGCAGCCCCGCGGTCAGGATCGACAGGGTCGAGGGCATCACCAGTGCCGCGCCCGCGCCCGCCGCCGCGCGGGCCGCGATCAGCCACACCGGCCCCGACATGAGCAGCGGCAGCGCCGAGGCCACGGAGAACACCGCCAGGCCCGCGATCAGCACGACGCGGCGCCCGTAGCGGTCACCCACCGCGCCGGCGGGCAGGACCAGGCACGCCAGGATCAGGGTGTAGCCGTCGACGATCCAGGTCAGCTGCGATTGGGTCGCCCCGGTCGCGACCGCGATCAGCGGCAACGCCGAATACAGTGCAGCCATCGCCGCGACGACCAGCGCCACCGCCAGGCACGACACCGTCAGCATCCACCATTCGGCCCGCGCCAGCACACTGTGACCGTCAGTCGTTTCCGGTGCGTTCACCGGCACCTCCCACCCGACGAAACCATCGGTATCGCTTCGCTACCATGAGTATCACAGGCGAGAGTGGTTGCGATAGAGTCGAAATCGGACACATTCACCGCCGCCCGTTTCCTTGGAGGTCTTCCCGACCATGACCACCCGCGACCAGGCCGACACCCGCACCGGACCCGCCGCGCCCCACTCCGCCACCGGCGAGCAGGACGCGGATCTCGATCAGGCCGATCCGCGGTTGGCGCGCTCGCGGGCACGGTTGCTCGACGCGGCCACCCATCTGCTGGCCACCGGCGGTATCGACGCGGTCACCATCGACGCGGTCACCCGCACCTCGAAAGTCGCGCGCACCACCCTCTACCGGCACTTCGGCAGCAGCACCCACCTGCTCGCGGCCACCTTCGAACGCCTACTCCCACGCGTGGACACCCCACCCGACGACGGGCCCGTGCGCGAGCAGTTGATCGCGTTGCTCACCGCCCAAGCCGACCTGATCGAGAACGCTCCCCTCCAGCTGACCACCCTGTCCTGGCTGGCCATGGGATCCATTACCCCCGACCCCGGCGCACCCCCTGACTCGGGCGCGGTCACCTCCCTGCGCGCCCAGGTCATCCGCCGCTACCGCGAACCGTTCGACCACATCCTCACCAGCCCTGAGGCCCGCGCCCACCTCGGCGACCTCGACACCACCTTCGTCATCATCCAGCTGCTGGGCCCGATCGTCTTCGCTCGCCTCACCGGGCTGCACAGCATCGACCACCACGACTGCGCACGCCTGGTCGACGATTTCCTCACCGCCCACCACAACCACAACACCCGCAAGTAAAACCGACAAAAGCCCGCACGTACGGAGGTCGGGTCAACGGCTCTGGCTCAATTCGGGTGTGAGGGATACCAGAGCCGTTGATCGAACACTCCTGGACGAGGCCGCTGCTGCGTCGTCGTGTCCCGTGTCAAGTAGTTGGCAGGTTTTCGGTCTCGGGGAAAGTTGGGGATCCGAGGGCCGACCAGGCCAGGGTGGATCTGGATCGGCCGGTTCCAAGCGATGGCTTCGTGCGGCCGGACGGTGTTGTGCTCGACCCGGTAGGCGTCAGCGTGCTTCACCACGGCCAAGACGTCATCGATCTCCTCGAGGAACAGTCGCTCGTACTTCAGCGACCCGAAACCGCGTTCGCGCGAGCCGTTCTGGCCCGGCGACCTGACTCGGGTACCGACGTGGCGCAGTTCGGGGTGTGCGGTGACGAACGCCTCGAAGCGGAACGACCGGAACGGGCCGCCGTTGTAGGTCACGATCGTCGCCGCGGGCTCGAGACCACGGCCGGGCTCGCGTGGGCACGTTTCGGCCAGCGGGTGGTCGTACGACTGCTCGTAGTCGGCCAAAGCGCGCTCGATCGCGGTGATCGCGTTCGTGCTGGTTCGCCGTCGGCGACACATGCCAGGGATGCTCGTATTTGCTCCAGTAGTCCCGGCAATCCGCGATACGCCACGTCCCGCCAGCGGTGGTCTCGAACTCACTGAAGTCCAAACGCTACACCTGATTCGGGCCGGTGGGCTCGGCGGCGAACGCAGCCTTGCGGCTGGCGGCAGCAGACCCTCGTCTCGCAGGCACCGCAGCACGGTCGCCTGCGACACCGGGTGCCCGTCGCAACGGCACATCGCCCACACCTTGCGATGGTCGAACCGGACCGCCGCCAGCACTGCAGGTGGGAATTTTCGCAGGTACCAGCAGGAAGTATCCAGGGCCGCCAAGTGGCCGCGATCGCGCGGCAGTCGAGGTTTGGCCTGCGAGGTTCTCGGCTGACTCAGCGTGGGGTATGTCGCACCACCCGGTCTGCGTTCGCGGCGTGACTGAAGAGAGGCGTGACCACTAAGGCCGGGCAAGGTACTCGAAGTCGGACTGTCCGCCGCGGATCCTAACCCCACGATGTGAGCAGGGACCCGTGCTCGATGATCTAGAGAGGATTCCTAGATTTCGACGACGGCAAGCTCTCCTTCGGCATGCAGGGAGCGCAGGCGCTTCTTGTCGAACTTGCCGACCGAGGTCTTGGGCACCTCGGAGACGAAGCACCAACGCTCGGGCAGCCACCATTTGGCGACCTTGCCAACGAGGAAGTCACGCAGATGGGCAGGTGTGGGCTCGCGCCCGTCACGTACGACGATCACCGCGAGGGGACGTTCCTGCCACTTCTCGTCCGGCACCCCGATCACAGATGCCTCGAGCACATCGGGGTGTCCGGCGAGCAGCAGTTCGAGCTCGACCGAGGAGATCCACTCCCCGCCAGACTTGATCACGTCCTTTGTGCGGTCGGTCAGCGTGACGAAACTGCGTTCATCGATCCGACCGACGTCGCCGGTGCGCAACCAACCGTCCTGAAACTTCTCCCCGTCATCCTCTTCGCCGATGTACGAGCCGGTGATCCAAGGTCCGCGCACCTGCAGCTCGCCGACGGCTTCGCCGTCGTGCGGGAGCTCATTGCCCGCGTCGCCGACGATCCTCAATTCCACACCTGGAACCGGACGGCCTTGAGTGGCTCGCAGGCGCCACCGCTCCTGCGTGTCGAGCGATGCCGGCGGACGCGCGACGGTGGCCAGCGGCGAGGTCTCGGTCATTCCCCACGCCTGGACAACCTGTACGCCGTACTTCTCCTCGAAGATCTCCATCAGGTGAACGGGCACGGCGGAGCCACCGCAGGCAACCAGGCCGAGAGAGGAGATGTCGTAGCTGGGGTTGGCCTCCACGAAGTTCAGCACGTCGTTCCAGATCGTCGGGACCGCGCCTGCGACGGTTGGCTTCTGGGCATCGATGAGCCGTACCAGCGGCTCGGCCTGCAGGAACCGGTCAGGCATGAGAAGGTCGGCACCTGCCATGAGGGCGGCATAGACCAGTCCCCAGGCGTTGGCATGGAACATCGGCACAATAGCGAGGATCCGGTCATCGCAGCCGACTCGCAGTCCGTCGGCGGCGCAGGCCGCCATCGAATGCAGGTAGGTCGACCGGTGGCTGTAGGCGACGCCTTTGGGGGTCCCGGTGGTACCGGAGGTGTAACACATGGCGGCTGCTGACTGCTCATCGAGGTCAGGCCAGTCGAACGTCTCGGGCTGAGCGGAGATGAACTCCTCGTAACCCACGACTGTGAGCCCGTCACGGTGCAGCGGGGTGAGGTCCACCCCCCCGGTCACGACGACGGTGTGCACACTGGTGATGTGCGGCAGCACGGGGGCCAGCAGCGGGACCAGGCTTCCGTCGAGAATCACGACCCGGTCCTCGGCGTGGTTGCCTATGTAGACGAGTTGATCTGAGGCGAGGCGTAGATTGAGAGTGTGCAGTACCGCGCCCATCGAGGGCACCGCACAGTAGGCTTCCACATGTTCCTGGTTGTTCCACATAAAGGTTGCGACGCGCTCATCGCCTGTGATCCCGCAACCGCGCAACGCGTTGGCCAACTGGGCGGACCGCCGTCCGATCTCGGCGAACGAGGCGACCTTCACGCTCCCGTCGGGCTGCAAGGTCCGCACGGTTGCCGAGCCATGCACACTCGAGCCGTGGCGCAGAATCGCCGCAGTTGTCAACGGGACGTTCATCATCGTGCTCTGCATAGCATTCCTTGTTGAGAGAGTTGCCTTCGAACACAGCGATCCGGAGACCGAGCGTCCGGGGAAAAGTGGGGCTGTCAGCGATCTTCAGCCATAAGCGAGCTTGAAGCAGACTCCAGGGACTCGACCAGGTCCAACTCCAGCTCTGGCAGCCGGCTAGCCGCCAAAGACATCCCGGCCGCGCGCGCTCGCACATCAACGTCGCGCCGGATACCGGCACGTGCAGTCTCGGTCCATGCCTGCGCACAACGGCTGGCGGAGACGGCGAGTTGAGCGGTGGCGAAGTCGCCGGTCAGGCGTGCGACATCCGCGCAGCCATCGGCGAGCAATCGGCGGAACAGCCCGCCGCCGGTACCTGCCTTCTCGATAAAAGCGCTCAGGCTGAACAGGAGGATCTCGAGGTCGTCTATCGGAAGATCGGCCCAGGTCCGAACGTCGGCCGCCAGCTGTACGACCGCAGCTAGGCCCTCGGCCCCGGCCGCCGCTGTCGTGAGATCGACGATCCCGGGCTGCGACGGGCGGCGCATACTGGCCGCGGACTGGCGAAATGCCTCTGCCGCTACTTCCGCCACGTCTGGCAGCGCGTCCGGCCAGATGATGCGGTAGGTGCAGTGGCGCGTCGGTTCCGGGAAAGACTTCGAGGACCGCGCCCGAGCCAGCGCATCGAGCGGGACCTCCTGCACCTCGGCGCGGTCATTGTCCACGACAAAAGCGATCCCCTCGGCCTCGTCGTGACCGATCACGACGATATCGTGGCGACTCATCCGCAACTGGACCCGCAGGTACGGCAACTCACCGATGTCGCCCCACACCAGACTGGGTCTGCCTGCTTCGATCTCGTCGAGAACCCATGACCATCCCTCGCGAGGATCGTCGGTCGTGAGAACGTGGACCTGTCCGCCGAGTCGGCGGGGTAGATCGACTTCGAAGTCGGCACCTCGTCCCACCAGGTACAGCGGTGGGACGAGGTCGCTCGACCGGAGGTAGGATAGCCCCACCGCGCCACCGAGCGCGAACACCAGACCTTCGTCGGGCGGTCCATCCCACCCCAGACCATGCCAGTGCAGAAGATCGCGCATCGCGCCAGAGCCGCAATGCCCCGCCATCCGATGCGGGTAGTCCTTGATCAGGGTTCTGCGGGGCATAGGAGTTCCTCTTCGGTGGATCGGCGCACGACGGGGTTCGAAGACTGGATCAGTTGCTCCGGATTCTGTCCAGGTAGGCCTGGCGTATCCTCATGTCGACGTCGTCGAGGAACACCGAGTCCGTGCCCAGGGCCGATCCGAGCCAGGTAGCCAACCGACCGGGGACGAACTTCATCGCGGCGACCATGCCGCCGGCGAGGCGGGTGACACGCACGAAAGAACGCGGATTCTCGATCAGATCGGCTGTCGCTCGAGCGATCTCCTCGGGCTCGGCGTTGCGCAGTCCCTTGGCCCCAGCCGTCCCAGCGACGAGCTCGGTGTTGGTGAACGTAGGCCGGACCGTGGACAGCTGGACCCCGGACTTGCGGTATTCCTGTCGTGCTGCCTCAGTGAACCCGATGACCGCGAACTTGGTGCCGCAATAGGTCGCCAGACCGGGTACGGCGAGCTCACCGGCCAGTGATGCGGTGTTGATGATGTGCCCGGCACGCCGCGGCAGCATCCGTTGGAGGGCGAGTTTGGTCCCGAAGATGACTCCCAGGACGTTGATCTCGACCTGCCGCCGGGTCACCGCGTCGGCTTCCTCGTGGGCGTGCCCGGTGGGCATGATGCCCGCGTTGTTGATCAGCACGTCGAGGGGGCCGAGGCCCCCCTCGACCAGGTCGAGAAATTCGCGGAACGAGTCGGGATCGGTGACATCGAGGCGGGTGACGACCTTCACCCCGAGCTCGACGGCGGCCTCTTTGGCACGTGCCTCGTCGACGTCGCCGATGGCGACGCGGTGGCCTCGTCGGATCAGCTCCTTCGCGGTCTGGTAGCCGATGCCGCGGGCTCCGCCGGTGATCGCCACAGTCTTGGCGGCAGTGTGGGGGATGTGCGTCGTCACTTGCTGTTCTCCTTGTTCAGGCCGAGGCGTTGCCACAGGCCGCGGCCGGCTGCCGCGCGCAATACTCTTTCGGCGATGGCCGCACGCCGGGAGGTGTACGGGTACCACGTGAGTTCTCGTGCCGGGACAGGAATCCGCGGCTCGGTCACCGCCTGGACCCGGCAGTACTTGTGCAGCCCGTAGGCACCGCCGAGCCGCGCACCGATACCCGATGCCTTCCATCCACTGTGCGGCAGTGTGGTGGCGAAGAGGTTGCTGAAGACGTCGTTGATGTTGACCGCACCCGCGTCCAGGCGTTTCGCAATGCGCTGTGCCCGAGCGTGGTCGCGGGTCCACACCGTCGCAGACAGGCCGTACGCCGAGTCGTTGGCCAGACGGATGGCCTCGTCTTCATCCGCGACCAGCATCACCGGGATCGTGGGGCCGAAGGTCTCCTCGGTCATGCAAGCCATCGTGTGGTCGACACCGACCAGGACGGTCGGAGCGTAGTAGTTCCCGACCGCACTCCGGGTTCCGCCGGCCAGGACCCGCGCACCCGCCGCCACCGCCTGGCTGACGTGGCGATCGGCGATCTCGACCTGCCTCGCAGTGACCATCGCACCCACGTCGTCACCTGTCGCCGCACCCTGGGCCAGGGAGCGCACCCTCTGCGTCAGCCGGGCCACGAACTCGTCGTAGATCTCAGCTACCACGTATACCCGCTCGACGGAGATGCAGACCTGCCCTGCGTTGAACAGACCGCCCCACGCGATCCCCTCCACCGCACGAGCAAGGTCGGCGTCCTCCAGCACTATCGCCGGATCCTTACCGCCCAGCTCCAGGCTCACCGGCTTCAGGTGCTCGGCGCAGCGGATCGCGACCGCACGCCCGGTGGCTGTCGAGCCGGTGAACTGCACGAAGTCAGCGGCGTCCACCACCGACGCACCCGCTTCGCCGGCACCCACAACATGGGCCAAGACCGGAGGGGCGCCGATCTCGTGCCAGCCCTCGACGACCCGCGCACACGTCAGTGGCGTCTCCTCCGAGGACTTCGCCAGGACCGCGCATCCGGCAGCCAACGCGGGCGCTGCATCCATGAGGAAGAGGGTGATCGGGAAGTTCCAGGGCGTGATGAGCCCGACAACCGGATATGGGTGGTAGGTCTTGGACAGCCGCTTCGGCAGACTCAACAGACTCGAGGACCTGACCTGCTCGCCAGCGAGAAACCTCTCGGCGTTGTCAGCGTAGTAGGTGATGAATTCGCACGACGCGGTCGTCTCCACGAGGGCATCTGGGCGCACCTTGCCCGTTTCGGCTTGCAGCAGATCGGTGAGCTCGTCGGTGTGAGCCAGGATCCAGTCCCGCCAGCGATGCAACCATCTGGCGCGTTGCCGCGGGCCAGCCTCGACCCACCCGACCTGGGCGCAGCGGAGGTCAGCCGCGACACCGTTCACGGTCTCGCGATCATCCACAGGGACGGTTGCGATCAGCCGGCCATCGGCTGGGTTGCACACGTCCAAGGCGTCCGCTGCGGTCGCCGTGCTCATCGGTCCTCCAGGGGTGAGTGGAACCCACCGGAGATCCCGTCGGGCTGGGTGCGGCTGGTGGGTGTGTCGGTGAAAGCGTCAGCGATCACGTCAGCGCGCTTGAACATCAACGGTCCATAGGTATGCCGAAGCTCGGTCAGGATCGCGTTCAAAGGCAGATCGTCGAAGATGCCGCGCTCGCGGACGTACTCCATATGCTGGGCTCCGTCGGCGGTGAAGGCGTGCAGGAGTGCGTCGCGATCACCGTCGAAATCCACCGGCGGCACACCGAAACGCGCACACAACTCGGTGTTGAACGCAGGCGTCGCCTTCAACCACCGGCCGTCGATGTAGAGACGGCTGTAGCCGTGATAGACGAACAGGTCTGTGCCGCCCATGAGCGCTCGCAGCGCTTCGGTCTGCAGGTGATTGCGGACGTCAGCGAAACCCAGCAGCGCCGGAATCCCTGCCGCTCGGCACACCGCGGTCAAGAGCACCGCCTTCGGGACGCAATAGGCGCGCCCGGACTCGAGGACGAAGCTGGCTCGATAGTGGGCGGGATTGTCCGACACCGTGTAGGGGTCGTACCAGATCTGGTCACGGACGGCGGTGAAGAGGCGATTGGCCTTGTCCCGGTCGGTGCTCGCATCCCCAACCGCGGCGGCGGTGAATGCCCGGACGGACTCGTGCTCGATGTCGAGGAAGTCGGTCGCCCCCAAGAACGCCACCGGTGCCGGATTCATCTGCGCTCCAGGGTGATCGGCAACCCGTCGACAGGAATGGGGAGCGAGGTGTTGTCCCATCTCACTTCATACTGGTCGGGGACCGACCAGGTGTAAGTGCGCAGCATGTGGTGCAGGATCGCCTTGACCTCGAGGGTGCCGAAGTGCAGACCAATGCACTTGTGCACTCCTCCGCCGAAGGGGATCCACCCGAAACGGTGATTCTGGTCCTCATGGCGCGGCTCGCTGAAACGGTCGGGGTCGAAGGTGTCGGGCTCGGTCCAGCACGACTCGTCGAAGTGGTTCACCGCAGGAGCCACGGCCACCAGGGTGTCCGCCGGGATGTGGCGTCCGGCAATCTCCACGTTCTCGATCGTCTTGCGCATCACGATCGGCACGGGCGCCACGAGGCGCAGCGTCTCCTTGATCACCAGGTCGAGAGTCGCCATCGAGTCCAGGTCGTCGATGTCGGGGCGGCGTTCACCGAGTCGGTCGGACTCGGCCCGAGCCCGTTCCTGCCAGGCTGGGTGCTTGGCGAGGAAGTAGGCGGCAGCGGTGGTGGTGATGGTCGAGGTATCGTGGGCCGCCATCATCAAGAAGATCATGTGGTTGACGACGTCCTCATCAGTGAACGCCTCACCGTCGGCCGTGCGCGCATGGCACAGCCCCGCAAAGAGGTCGTCTCCCTGGGCACTTCGAGCCGTCGGCAGATGCCGGGTGAAGTAGTCCTCCAGGAGCGTGCGCCCATGGACTCCGGCGCGCCACCGAGTCCCCGGCAGCGGGAAACGGATGATCGAGCTGGCTGCGCGCACGGTGGCCACGAAGGCGTCGTTGATGGCGTCAGTGTCCTCGCTCCCTCCCCGACCTGCCATGAAGACCTCCGTTGCGACGTCGAGAGTCAGGGCCTTCAACAGTGGGTAGATGCGCGTGGACCGGCCCGCTGTCCACCTGCGGATGCTGGTCTCCAGCGTCGGGCCGAGCTGGTCGACGTAGCCGGCGAGCCGGTCGCGGGTGAACGCCTCCTGCATGATCCGCCGATGCATCCTGTGCTCGTCGAAGCTCATCAGCATCAGGCCCCGGTGAAAGAAAGCATCGATGAGATAGGTCCACCCGTCCTGGGAGAACGACTTCGCCTTGGTCGTCAGCGCCTCCTGTGTGGCATCCGCGCCCGCCACCATCACGATTCTCGTGCCGAAGGCGCCCATCCACCAGACCGGTCCGAAGCGTTGGTACCTGGCCCGGGTGAAGTTGGAGCCGAACCTGATGTAGTCCAGGGTGTGACCGAGCAGAGGCATGCCCGCGGTCCCTCGGACGGGCTCGAGCCCCGACCCCGCCGGGGGCGGGGCGAGCTCACGAACAGGCCACTGGTCGCTGACCCCTAGCAGGGTCGCGTCGGCCCGACTCGGCAATGGTGCCAGGAATACCGACGAGAGCCGCTCACGACCCTTCGCCAGCGGGAGCTGGATGATGTTCGTCACTGACGTTCCTTTCCGAAATGTGGGCCCGTACTCGCTGTTGTCGTACCATCGCCGCCAAGGGACCGATCACCTCAGACAGAGCCTGCGAGCACCAGTTCGGTCCGGCCAATGGGGAGTCGCTGCGTGATGACCCGCTTGCTGAACATGAAGTGACGGGGCCGGTTGATGCAGTCGGCGGCGATGAGCTCGCCCGCACGCAGGTAGAAGCAGGTGAAGTCGCGGTCCCGGGTCGGGTCGCCGCTGAGGACGACTTCGTCGTACCCGGTGTTGAGACCGGCGATCTGGAGCTTGAGATCGTATTGATCCGACCAGAACCATGGAAGCGCCGCGATCATCTTGGACTTGCCGCAGACGGTCGCGGCCGCCACCTTGGCCTGCTCACCCGCACTCGGCACGGACTCCAGGCGTATGCGACGGCCGTAACGGGCCATGTCATGGCTGGCGCAGTCCCCAGCCGCCACGATGTCGGGGTCGCTGGTCCGGGTCTGGTCGTCGATCACGACGCCGTTGTCGACGACCAGACCCGCGGCGGCGGCGAGCTCGGTGTTCGGCTCAACGCCGATACCGACAATGACGAGGTCGGTGGGAATTGATTCGCCACTGGACAGGAACACCTCGCGGACCCTGCCGTCACCTGATAGAGCTTCGACCAGCGCGCCCGTCCGGATGTTCACGCCCTCCTCCCGGTGGATCCGGTCGAAGAACGCCGATACAGCGGGGGCGGTGACCCGTTCGAGGACGCGCTCGGTCGCCTCGAGTACAGTGACCTCCAGACCGAGCGCACGCAATGAGGCGGCCGTCTCCAGTCCGATGTAGCCGCCGCCGATGATCACAGCGCGACACCCGGGGCTGGTGGCCTCTCGGATCATCTCGACGTCCGCAGCGGTGCGTAGGTAGTAGACGCCGACCAGGTCGGCCCCCGGGATGGAAAGCCGTCGAGGGCGGGCCCCAGTGCACAGCGCGAGCTTGTCGTAGGGCAGCGCGTCGCCGGTGCTCAACACGAGATGACCAGCCGAGCGGTCGATCGCCTCCACCTTCGCATTCAGGAGTTGGATCCCCTGCTCGGTGTAGAATTTGGCGCTGCGGATCGCGAGTTCGTCGAGCGTGCTCTTCCCCGCCAGGTAACCCTTCGACAGCGGCGGGCGTTGATAGGGCAGCGCCGACTCCTCGCCGATGAGGACGATCTCACCGGTCCACCCTTCCTGGCGCAGACTGGCCGCGAGTTGGGCCCCGGCATGGCCGGCCCCGACGATGAGGGCCCGCTGCGAGGTCATGCGCTGGATTTCGGGGTGAGGCGGACCATCATCTTGCTGATGCCCCTCACGAAATTGGACTGCACGTACTCTGGCTCGCCGACGACCTCGATATTGTCGAAACGGGGAAGCAACTCCTCCCACAGGATCCGCAGCTGGAGCTCGGCCAGCCGGTTGCCCATACAACGATGGACGCCGAAGCCGAAGGAGATGTGGTTGCGGGCGTTGGCCCGGTCGATGATGAACTCATCGGGCCGTTCGAACACGCGCTCGTCGCGGTTGCCCGAGGCGTACCACATCACTACTTTGTCGCCCTTGCGGATGAACTGCCCGTTCAGAATGGTGTCGGCCTTGGCGACCCGGCGCATATAAGCCAGCGGGGTTTGCCACCGGATGATCTCCGAGCCCATGTTGGGGATCAGGTCGGGGTTTGCCTTCAGCTTCTCGAACTGATCGGGGAAGCGGTTCAGCGCAAGAACACCGCCGCTCATCGAGTTGCGGGTCGTGTCGTTGCCTCCGACGATCAGCAGCACGAGGTTGCCCAAGAATTCCATCGGGCGGTCGATCAGGTCCTTGGTGTTCTCGTTGCTCTGCAACATGGTGATCAGATCGAAGCCGGGTTCCTCCCCGGCAGCCATCCGCGCTGCCTTGTCGTGCCAGAGAGCGCTGAGACCTCGCGCCATGTCGCGCATGCCGGGGAACACCTCGTCGTTGTCCGAGGGCCCGCCGTTGGCTTGCTCCAGCGACGTCGCGAGATCTGACCAGTAGACGAGCTTGCGACGCTGCTCGTACGGGAAGTCCAGAAGGGTGGCAAGCATCCGAGCGGTCAACTCGATCGAGACGTTCTGCACCCAGTCGAACGGCTGATCCACGGGCAGGTCGTCCAGCACCTCCTGCACACGCGATCGAATCAGCCCCTCCATCTCACGCAGGTTCTTCGGCGCAACAACGCCTTGGACAGCGGCCCGCTGCGCGTCGTGGCGTGGCGGATCCATCGCGATGAACATCGCGATATCAAGGAAACGAGGCGGGGCCCCGATGACAATGAACGGCTCGGCGGAGAAGAGCTCGTGGTTCTTGTCCACGGCCACGATGTCGGCATGCCGCGTGACAGACCAGAACGGACCGAACGCACTGTTGGGCTGGTAGTGGACCGGCGCCTCGTTGCGCAAGCGCTCGAAGTAGGACTGCCAGCGCCCCTGGCGATAGAGAAAAGGGTTGCTGAGGTCGATGTCGGCGAGCTCGACGTCCTCGACCGGCGGGATAGGACTCTCGACGAAGAGCTTCTCTCCGTTCGTCCCGGTCACCCATCGCCGGGTCTTGTCATACAGATGCGCGCCCTGGATCTGCAGATCCATCGGGATGGTCGACTGAACCTTGGCGGTGATTGCTTCAGGAATCTTCATCAGGTCTTAACCGTTTCTCGCCGTCACATCTGGAATTCGGGTAGTTCGACGATCAAGCCGTCCCACGCCGCCGACGCCGCCATCTGGCAGGACAGCCGGGAGGTCGGCTGGCGCTCGGGGTTCATCGCGAGCATCTCCTCCTCCTCGGGACCCGAGAGGCCGACCTGCTCGGACCATTGCGGATCGACGATCACATGACAGGTACCGCACGCGGCTTCGCCTCCGCAGTCGCCGTCGATGCCGGGCACCGCGTTGTTGGTCGCGACCTGCATCAGCGACTGCCCTTCCTCGATGGGCGCCTCGTGCTTCTGGCCATCGTGGGAGACAAAGGTGACAACTGCCATAGCCAACTCCTGGATACGTCGTCTTCAATGTGAACTTGGTCAAAGTGTTGTCGAAGACGAGCGCGGCGGCTATGTTCGGCAGAGTCAGAAACTTGTGAATTCGGCTCAAAGGGGACCAGGGTGAACCTCAACGAGGAGGGTGTGCCTCCACTCATGTTCGCGCAATTGCTCGAGAGCCAAGCACTCGACTCAGACGCTGTCGCGCGGCTTCGCAACATCATGGCTCGCGAAGGAATCGACGAGACGACGTTGATCCAGCGGAACATCCAGGCCCCGATACGGTGGTTTCGCGAGGTGTACCCCGCACTCGATGTCGACCAGGCAACTACGCTCGGCTTCGCGTTCGCCGAGCAGGCTCAGTTGACGTCCTTTGGCCCGTTGAGCTTTCCTCTGGTCAGTGCAGGTTCGGTAGCCGAGATCGTCGAGCTGCTCACCTATCTGCCTTTGATCTCGACGGCCCTCAGCCCACAGTTCCACCCAAGAGACGAGGGGCTTACTGTGGGGCTCAGCGCACATACAGGCGATCCGGCCCTGAACTGCCTGGTCGTCGCGTACAGCGGGTCGGCGCTCCTGCGCCTGCTTGACATGCTCGCTGGCGATGTGCCGACCGTCACCCTCCATCTGAGCTGGTCGGCGCCGAACTTTCTGGCCAATCATGAGGACGCCCTAGCTGGGCGCCTGTACTTCGACGCTCCGACGTCATTCCTTCGTGTCCCCGCGGATACCCTCAACGAGGTATGTAGGTTCTCCGATCCCGTCGCCTATCGCCTCGCCATCGTTGATCTGCAGCAAACCCTCGAACAGCGAAGCAGAACCACGTCTTTCTCGGAGAAGGTGCGACGGCTCCTGGAGGAGGATCCCGGCAAACGAAGTAACGACTGGGTCGCACACGAGCTCTCGATATCCCGTAGCACACTCAAGCGGCGCCTGTCCGAGGAGGGGACCACCTTTCGCGAGTTGCGCGAATCATTCCTGCGTGATCGTGCGATGCTGCGGCTGCTCGACCGATCGATGTCGGTGAGTGAGATCGCTGCGGATCTCGGATACAGCGACCTCGCCAACTTCTCTCACGCCTTCAAGCGGTGGACTGGTCGCTCTCCACGCGAATTTCGGCACGAATAACCTACCCGTCCCGCCGCTGGTATAAAAAAGGCTGCGCGAAGTGGTGGACTTCGGATCAGCCTCGAACATGCACAGTGATCAGCGAGTCATATTGAGAATACTAGCCTCGAAATTTCATCGGGGTGACGTCCTGGCCTGTGCGGTTTCGGATTGATGGTTGTGAGCTGATTGTGCCTGTCGGGTACGACAAGGCCGCCGATCGTCGGATACGTCCGGGTTCCACATC
>NZ_BAAARB010000035.1:0-14011 GCF_039531975.1 Gordonia cholesterolivorans
GGGGAAACGCCCGGTCCCATTCCGAACCCGGAAGCTAAGCCCACCTGCGCCGATGGTACTGCACTGTAATGGGTGTGGGAGAGTAGGACACCGCCGAACACAACTTGTTGAGCCCCGATCAGACACCGTCTGATCGGGGCTCAACCCATTTCCCGGGACGTGCCCCCCGGCGAGTGTTGTCTGGGGTACGGCGCGCCTGACGGACCGCGAACGCGCACTCTTCAGGCTGGCTTCAGGCTGGTTGAGCGAGCGAAGCGAGTCGAAACCACCACACGAGGGGTGCAGGCTGGTCTCGATACGGCGTGCTCGCTACGCTCACCCGCCTACTCGACAAACCTCGAGTCGGAGAGCGCTTCCGGCAGGCTGGTTGAGCGAGCGCTTCAGGCTGGTTGAGCGAGCGAAGCGAGTCGAAACCACCACACGAGCGGTGCAGAGTCGTCTCGATACGGCGGGCTCGCTACGCTCGCTCGCCTACTCGACAAACCTCCGGGGGAGCCGGCGATTCCAGGCCGGTTGAGCGCGCACCCCCTTAGGCTGGTTGAGCGAGCGAAGCGAGTCGAAACCACCGCACGACGGGCAGAGTGGTCTCGATACGCCGTGCTCGCTACGCTCACCCGCCTACTCGACAAACCTCCGGGGGTCGGAGAGCGGTTCCCGCAGGCTGGTTGAGCGCGCACCCTCTTAGGCTTGTTGAGCGAGCGAAGCGAGTCGAAACCAAGCGAGAATGCAGCGGATCGTGCCCCGTCCTCGGGGCCGCACCACCGTCATGGCCATTCATCACGCTTGCTGAGCCAACGAAACTCAGCACAAACAGTGGCGCGGTGTCTCGGTACGGACCAGCGGCTGGCCATCCACTCGTTCTCAGTTAGCTTGTTCGCAGGTCGGCGAATAGATTAGACGGTTATGAGTACTACTGGTGGCGGACGGAATCCGGGCGGCCGGCGAAACGGGCGGCAGCGACGGACGGACGACCATGCGTCATCCGGACCCGGGATTCCCGACGACGTCTCGGCATCGGATCTCGATCCGGAAGTCAGGCGGGATCTGTCGGCTTTGGACAAGCTGACGGCCGACCGGGTCGCACGTCATCTGGTGATGGCGTCGTCGTTGCTGGAGGACGATCCGCAGGAGGCGCTGGCGCACGCCCGTGCCGCTCGGGCTCGGGCCGCACGGATCGCCGTCGTCCGCGAGACCGCGGGCATTGTGGCGTACTCTGCCGGGGAATGGCAGGAAGCGATCTCCGAACTGCGTGCCGCGCGAAGGATGAGCGGGAGCGATGCGCTGCTGCCGCTGATCGCCGACAGCGAACGCGGGCTGGGACAGCCCCGACGTGCGGTCGAGATCGCCGACAGCGACGAGGCACGCGATCTCAGCGCTGAGGCTGCGCTCGAGATGGCCATGGTCAAGGCCGGTGCTCTCATCGACCTGAAAGATCCCGAGTCGGCGGTGCGTGCGCTGAGTGATCAGGACCTGCGTCCAGGTCGGACCGGAACCCAGGCCGCGCGGCTGTTCTTCGCCTACGCTTCGGCCCTCGAGGCTGCTGGCCGTCGAGCCGACGCGGTGACCTGGTTCCAGAATGCGGCAGCCGCCGATATCGATGACCAGACCGACGCCGAGTTCCGGCTGATGGACCTGCTCGAGAGCACACCGGGCGTAGATACGTCGACCTCCGGCCATAGTGAACCGTCGTCGGCCTCCGTGGCTCTGGGCGATGCGTACGACGTGCTTCTGCTCGATCTCGACGGAACTCTGTACACCGGTTCCACAGCACTGCCCGGCGCGATCGAGGCCGTGGCGCAAACACACGGCACCGCGCTGTTCGTCACGAACAATGCCAGCCGTAGTCCCGAGCAGGTGCGCGATCATCTCCTCTCACTGGGGTTCGACGCGAAGTCCGAGCAAGTGGTCACCAGCGCTCAGGCCGGAGCGGACCTGGTTGCGGAGACGGTCGAGACGGGTTCGAAGGTCCTCGTCGTCGGTGCTGATGCTCTTCGCGATGAGATCAGGGCGCGCGGGCTGACTGTGGTCGACTCCGCCGACGATGAGCCGGCGGCTGTCGTCCAGGGCCACTCCCCGGAGACCGGTTGGGCGCAGCTGTCTGAGGGCGCCCTGGCGGTGCGACGTGGCGCTGCCTGGGTGGCGACCAACGTCGACTCGACCCTGCCGACCGAGCGCGGACTGATGGTCGGAAACGGATCGATGGTAGCGGCGATCGCCTCGGCGACCGGCCAGGAGCCCACCGTGGCAGGGAAGCCCGCGGCACCGATCATGCGAGGCGCACTGTCGCGCACCGACGGCAAGCGGCCCCTGATGGTCGGGGACCGGCTCGATACGGACATCGAGGGCGCGCACACCGTGGGGATCGACAGTCTGCTCGTCCTGGGCGGCGTCACGAGCGGACCCGAACTGCTCGCCGCCGAACCGCGGCAGCGGCCGACGTACATCGCGTCCGGGCTGGACGCGCTCAAGGAGCCGGCGGCGGAGTCCGCGATCGGTCCCCGTCCCGAGTGGAGCATCGAGATCAACGGCCAGCACGTCGCGGTCGCCGCGCGTTCGACGGGAACCGAGGCGAGTCTCGCCGCGGCGCTCGCGCACGCGGTGTGGACTGCCGACGTCGGTTCGTTCGATCTGCGGATCGCCGCCCAGGACGACGTGGCGGCGGAGACTCTCACCGCCCTCGGACTGACACCGCTGCGTTAGCCTGGTCTCGTCATGAGTGAGCCGAATACACCCCGCCCCGGTCCGTCACCGGCGTCGGTCGCCGCGGATCTGGCCGCACGCAATGCGCCGCCCGCAGACCCGGCAGAGCATCCGGCGCTGGCCGCTGCCGCGCAGTTGCTGGAGGAGGCGGAGATGGTTCGATCGGCCGCCGGTGACGAACTCGACCTCGGTGCGCTCGCCCGGCAGGCGGAATTGCTCACCAGCGCACACGACAGACTCGCCGCGGCGCTGGAAGACGCCGGCCGTGGCTGAACGCAACCGCATCTGCTGCCGTAGAAGGATCCGTTGCCCTAGACAGAAAGGCCGATGATGGCTGCTCGTGCACGGCTCGACGCCGAACTCGTGCGGCGCGGACTCGCCAGGTCCCGCGAGCAGGCCCGCGAGCTGATCGACGCCGGGAATGTCAAAGTCAACGGAACACCGGCCAGCAAGCCTGCGACCAATGTCGCCAGGGACACGCCGATCGTGGTGACTGAAGGGCAGACCGACGACTGGGCCTCCCGCGGGGCGCACAAGCTGCTCGGCGCCCTCGCCGCATTCGAACCGCTCGGGGTGTCCGTCGACGGTAAACGGTGTCTGGACGCAGGCGCGTCCACAGGCGGTTTCACCGACGTGCTGCTGCGACGCGGTGCTCGTGAAGTGGAAGCGGTCGACGTCGGCTACGGGCAGCTGGTGTGGAAGCTGCAGACCGACGAGCGGGTGCACGTCCACGATCGGACCAACGTCCGTCATCTCACGCCGGAAGTGATCGGCGGCCCGGTCGATCTCATCGTCGGAGACCTCTCCTTCATCTCGCTCAAGCTGGTGCTGCCTGCGCTCGCCGGCTGTCTCCGCCCCGGGGGCGACGCATTGCCGATGGTGAAGCCGCAGTTCGAGGTCGGAAAGAACCGTGTCGGAGCGGGTGGGGTGGTCCGTGACCCGCGACTGCGGGCAGAGGCGGTCGAGGACGTCGCGGCGATGGCGGCATCTCTCGGGCTCACCACTCGAGCGGTCGTGGCGAGCCCGCTTCCCGGACCGTCCGGCAATGTGGAATTCTTCCTCTGGTTGCACAAGGACGACGGCGTCGTTTCGGAGCCGAAGGTCCTGAGTGAGCAGATGTCGCACCCCGGCGATACCGTTGACTCGAAGATCGGCTCGGACGGTACCGATCACGATTGGGTGGATCAGGGTGAGGCCACGCGTGTCCGCGCTCTGATCGATCAGGCCGTCGCCGACGGTCCGCAATAGGGAGGGGGAGGGTGATGACATCATCGAGCGGGTCGCCGGACGGTACCCGGACCTTCCTGGTCGTGGCGCACACCGGCCGTGACGAGGTCACCGATACGCTCCTGACCATCGCGAAGCGCTGCGGTGACGCCGGTATCGCGGTCCGTGTCGTCGACCACGACACCCGCAGGCCGCCGCCTCCGAACGTCGAGACCCACCCGGTCGATCCGGAGATGCTGCGCGACGCCGGAGCGGATGTGGAGGTCGCTCACGCCGACTCGGTGTCGGCGCAGGGGTGTGAATTGGTGCTTGTGCTCGGCGGAGACGGCACTTTCCTGCGTGCCGCCGAACTGGCGTATCCCGCGGGCGTCCCATTGATGGGGATCAATCTCGGCCACATCGGATTCCTCGCGGAGGCGGAGGCGCACCGGATCGATGAAGTGCTCGACCTGCTGATCGCCGGCGACTACCGGGTCGTCGACCGGATGGTGCTGGACGTATCGGTGATCGACCCGGGGAGCGATGAGCCCCGTGCGCGCGACTGGGTGCTCAACGAGGTCGTCATTCAGAACACGTCGCACAACGGTGTTCTCGAACTCGTCACCGAGGTCGACGGGCGGCCGGTTGCGGCCTACGGCGCCGACGGACTGCTCGTCGCCACGCCCACCGGTTCCACTGCGTACGCGTTCTCCGCCGGCGGTCCGGTGATGTGGCCGGATCTGGAGGCGATCCTCGTGGTGCCGAGCAACGCCCACGCGCTGTTCGCCCGCCCGATGGTCACCAGTCCGCGATCGCGCGTGGCGGTGGAAGTCCACCGCGAGGGGCGCGACGGCGTCGCCTTGTGCGACGGCCGCCGGATCTTCGACGTACCCGCGGGGTCCAGGGTGGAGGTGGTGCGGGCGCAGCGTTCGCTTCGCTGGGTCCGCATCGATTCGGAGCCCTTCGCCGACCGACTCGTCACCAAGTTCTCGCTGCCGGTCACCGGCTGGCGGGGAAGGAGCTGAGACCCGTTGCTGGAAGAACTGTCGATCCGCAGTCTCGGTGTGCTCGAATCCGCGAGCGCGCAGTTCCATCCCGGATTCACCGTTCTGACCGGTGAGACGGGTGCGGGCAAGACGATGATCGTCACCAGCCTGCGGCTGCTGTCCGGAGCACGAGCGGACGCGGGACGTGTCCGGACCGGAGACGCGAAGGCGATCGTCGAAGGCCGGTTCCGCCTTCCCGAGGATCGGTCATCGGTGGCCGCAGTCCTCGACGAGACCGGTGCCGACGTCGATGACGACGACACCCTGATCGCGGCGCGGACGGTCAATGCCGATGGTCGCTCGCGCGCACATCTGGGCGGCCGCGCCGTACCCGTGGGCACGCTCGCGCAGCTGACGGGCGAACTGCTCGCGATCCACGGGCAGAACGATCAGTTGCGGTTGATCCGGCCGGAGCAGCAGCGCTCCGCGTTGGACCGGTATGCCGGTCCGGCGGCGGCCTCGACGCTCAAGAAGTACCGCGCGGCGCGCGCGGACTGGGTGGAACTGCTCGACGAACTCGACCGGCGTCGTGACAGCGCCCGAGAACTGGCCCAGGAGGCCGACCGGTTGCGGTTCGGAATCGACGAGATCGACGCCGTCGGACCCGAGCCCGGTGAGGACACCGATCTGATCGCGACGATCCGGAGGATGACCGATCTCGAGGAGATCAGGTCCACTGCGTATCAAGCACAGGAGATCGTGGCGGGTGCCGAAGGCGCGTCGGTGGTCGACGGTCTCGGCACCGTCCGCTCGCTGTTGGAGTCGGCGTCCGACGACGCCTTGCGCGATCTGCAGCCGCGAGTCGCCGAAGCACTGACGGTCGTCACCGACCTCGGCGCAGAGCTGAATTCGTTCCTCGGAGGCCTGCCGGACGACGCGGGTGACCTCGACGGCCTGCTGAACCGTCAAGCGGAACTCAAGTCGTTGACGCGCAAGTACGCCGCGGACATCGACGGCGTCCTGGCCTGGCGTGACGACGCACGTGAACGCCTGAGCGAGATCGAGGACCCCGAGGGTGCGATCGAACAACTCGAGGCTCGGGCCGCGGCCGCGCGGGACAAGGTGGCAGAACTGGCCGGCAAGCTGCACACCGTGCGGACGAAGTCGGCCAAGAGCCTCGCGAGCAAGGTCTCGGCCGAACTGGCTGGCTTGGCGATGGGCGGCAGCGCACTGGCCGTCTCGGTCTCGCTGCTGCCCGCAGACGACGACCGGCTCGCGATCGACGTCGGCGGACGGCGTGCGCACGCGGGCGGAGACGGTGCCGACCGCGTCGAATTCGGACTCGTGGCGCATAAGGGCGCGGCGCCTCTGCCGATCGCCAAATCGGCGTCGGGAGGCGAACTGTCGCGGGTGATGCTCGCGTTGGAAGTGGTTCTGGCCGAGCCGGATTCTGGCGGGGTGATGGTGTTCGACGAAGTCGACGCAGGCGTCGGCGGCGCGGCCGCCGTGCAGATCGGTGCGCGCCTCGCACGGTTGGCTCGACGCCATCAGGTGATCGTGGTGACACACCTTCCGCAAGTGGCCGCCTTTGCCGACAACCACCTCGTGATCGGCAAGTCCGGTGGTGGAAGCAAGGGCAGGCAGACCTCGACGCTGACCATGCTCGACCGCGACGAACGCATCGCGGAACTCGCCCGAATGCTCGCCGGTCTCGGGGACTCGGAGACCGGCAGGGCTCATGCGGAGGAACTCCTCGACACCGCGGAGCGGGCGCGCGCGGATTCCTGACGGGGAGCCGCCATTGTTTCGTCGCCGGAGGCGAGTGTTTCCAGTGTGACGAAAGTTGATATTGATACGGCGCGCCTCCGTGTGACTGATGTGCCTGAAGGTCACTATGGGACCCATGAGGATGCCAGCCCTGCTCTCGCGGAACACCGAAGCACTCCCCGGACTCACCGGCATCGCCCGGATCGACAAGGACGTCAAACGCCTCGTCAACCGAGTCGACCACGGTGCGGTCGTGATCCTGGACCAGGTCGACCTGGACCGGGTCACCGCTGACGCGCTGGTGGAGGCCGAGGTCGCGGCGGTGGTGAACGTCTCGCAGTCGATCACCGGCCGGTACCCGAACCTCGGTCCCGAGGTGCTCGCGGCTTCCGGCATCCCGCTGATCGACAACGTCGGCAGCGAAGTGTTCTCGCGAGTCAAGGACGGCACCAAGGTACGCCTCAACGAGGGCAAGCTGTACATCGGTGAACGCGTCATCGCTCGAGGTCAGGAACTCGGCGAACGCGAGATCGCCGACCTGATGCTCGACGCGAAGACCGGCCTCGTCGATCATCTCGAAGCCTTCTCCGGCAACACGATCGAGTTCATCCGCAGCGAGTCGCCGCTGCTGATCGACGGCGTCGGCGTGCCGAAGGTGAACGTCAAATTCGACCGCAGGCATGTCGTGATCGTGGCCGACGGCTCCGACCGCGCCGCAGACCTCAAATCGCTCAAACCCTTCATCAAGGAATACCAACCGGTGCTCGTCGGCGTCGGCGCCGGTGCGGACACCTTGATCAAGGCCGGTTACCGCCCGGCCCTCATCGTCGGGGACCCGGACGACATCCGCACCGAGACGCTCAAGTCCGGCGCCGAGGTGGTTCTGCCGGCCGACCCCGATGGCCACGCACCGGGCCTGGAGAGGATCCAGGATCTCGGCATCGGCGCCACCACCTTCCCGGCCGCCGGGTCGGCGCCGGACCTCGCGCTCCTGCTGGCCGACTACCACGGTGCCGACCTGATCGTGACCGCCGGACTCAGCGGCTCGATGAACGACTTCTTCGACCGCACGATGCGTGACCAGATCCCTTCGCGCTTCCTCACGCGACTGAAGGTCGGAGCGAAGTTGGTGGACGCGAAGGCCGTCGCCACGCTGTACCGCAGTCGGATCAGCGGAACGTTGATCGCCATGCTGATGGTCGCGGCACTGATCGCGATCATCGTGGCGGTCGTGATCACCCAGGGCGGCGGGGCAGCCGCCAGCGACTGGATGGTCGACCAGTGGCACTCGCTGACCGATTGGGTCAGCAGTGTGTGGAATACCAAATGATCTCTTTGCGCCAGCACGCCGTTTCGCTGATCGCAGTCTTCTTGGCTCTGACTCTGGGCCTGTTCCTCGGTTCCGGGTTCATCGGTGACCGAGTGAATGCCCTGACCGGCACCGATCGCGACAGAATCGGGAAGCTGCAAGACGAGCGCGATGCCCTCGACAAAGAGGTCGGGAACGACACCGCCTTCATCAAGGCGATCGGTCCCGAACTGACGAAGGGTGTTCTGAACAAGCGCGGCGTGCTCATCGTCACCGCGCCCGACGCCGCCGACGGCGATGTGGAAGCGCTGAAGGGGCTGGTCAACGGTGCGGGAGGCACGGTGACCGGCCAGATCGCGTTGACCACCGCGCTGGTCCGCGACGAGCAGGCGTCCAAGCTGCGCACCGTCGTCGACCAATCGATCCCTGCCGGCGCTCAGCTGCGCGTGGAGTACACCGATTCGGGCTCGCGGCTCGGTGATCTGCTGGGCACCGCACTTCTGACCCGGCCCGGACAGGCGCCCGCGTCGGACAGTGATCGGTCCACCGCACTTCAGACGCTTCGGCAGGCCGGGTTCCTCGAGTATCCGGACGGTGCGGTGCGGCCGGCCGACTTGGTGCTGGTCGTGACGGGCGGGGAGATGTCGTCGGACTCCGGTGCGCAGGGGCAGTTCGTCGGCAGGTTCTCCGCAGCGATGGCGGCACGCGGTTCCGGTGGCGTACTCGCCGGGCGGTCCGGTTCCGCCGAGGGCGGTTCACCGATCGGTGTGGTCCGGTCCGACCCGTCGCTGAACAATGCCGTCAGCACCGTCGACAACGTCGACCAACAGACCGGTCAGCTGACCACGGTGCTCGCTCTCGGCGATGAGACCGACGGCCGCACCGGCGCGTACGGCACCGGACCGGGTGCGACGGCGATCACGGTGGGAGCTGCTCCCTCGAAGTGACCGGAGCCGCGACACTCCCGGCGACGGTGGAGTCGGCTGCTCGTAGCGGCATTCCGCGCCGATGCTGTTAGGCTGAAGTCCCGTAGGTATTCAAGATTTCGCAGAGGCTTGAACCGCCCGACGGGAGAAAAATTGCGATCATTGCGTGACCAGCGCGCCGGAGCAAAGCACATCTTCGTGACCGGCGGTGTCGCCTCGTCACTCGGCAAAGGTCTGACGGCCTCGAGCCTCGGCCAGCTCCTGACCGCCCGCGGTATGCGGGTGACGATGCAGAAGGTCGATCCGTACCTGAACGTCGATCCGGGCACGATGAATCCGTTCCAGCACGGCGAGGTCTTCGTCACCGAGGACGGCGCCGAGACCGACCTGGACATCGGTCATTACGAGCGCTTCCTCGACCGCAATCTGTCCGGATCGGCGAATGTGACCACCGGGCAGGTGTACTCGACCGTCATCGCGAAGGAACGCCGCGGTGAGTACCTCGGCGACACCGTGCAGGTGATTCCGCATATCACGGACGAGCTGAAATCGCGGATGATGGCGATGCACGACCCCGACGCCGACGGCGAGGAGCCGGATGTCGTCATCACGGAGATCGGCGGAACCGTCGGCGACATCGAGTCGCAGCCGTTCATCGAAGCGGCTCGGCAGATCCGCCACGACCTCGGGCGCGACAACGTCTTCTTCCTGCACGTCTCCCTGGTTCCGTACCTGGCGCCCTCCGGCGAGCTGAAGACCAAGCCGACCCAGCATTCCGTGGCGGCGCTGCGGAGCATCGGCATCCAGCCCGACGCACTGATCCTGCGGTGCGATCGGCCCGTGCCGGAGGCGCTCAAGAAGAAGATCGCCCTGATGTGCGACGTCGACATCGACGGATGCATCTCGACGCCGGACGCACCGTCGATCTACGACATCCCCAAGGTGCTGCACTCGGAGCAACTCGACGCCTACGTGGTCCGTCAGCTGGGACTGCCCTTCCGCGACGTCGACTGGACCGTGTGGGGCGATCTCCTCGACCGGGTCCATTCGCCGCGCGAGACGGTGCGGATCGCGTTGGTCGGCAAGTACATCGACCTGCCGGACGCGTATCTGTCGGTCACCGAGGCGATCCGTGCCGGCGGCTTCGCCCACCACACGCGCACCGAGATCTCCTGGGTTCCGTCGGACGACTGCGAGACCTACGAGGGTGCGCACGCGGCCCTGCGGGACGTCGACGCGGTTCTGGTGCCCGGCGGGTTCGGGATCCGCGGGATCGAGGGCAAGCTGGGTGCCATCAAGTACGCGCGGGAGAACGGGATCCCGCTGCTGGGACTGTGCCTCGGTCTGCAGTGCGTCGTGATCGAGGCCGCGCGGCAGGCGGGACTGGCCGATGCCAGTTCCACCGAGTTCGATCCCGATACCCCTTCGCCGGTCATCGCGACGATGGCGGATCAGGAAGCGGCCGTGGCGGGCGATGCGGACCTCGGCGGGACGATGCGGCTGGGCGCGTACCCGGCCACGCTGATCCCGGGATCTCAGGTGGCGCGGGCGTACGGCGCCACCGAGGTGAGCGAGCGGCACCGCCACCGCTTCGAGGTCAACAATGCCTATCGGGACAAGATCGCCGAGTCCGGTCTGGTGTTCTCGGGCACGTCGCCGGACGGCAAGCTCGTCGAGTTCGTCGAATATCCGAAGGACGTCCATCCGTTCCTGGTCGCCACCCAGGCGCATCCGGAGCTCAAGAGCCGTCCCACTCGCCCGCACCCGTTGTTCAAGGCGTTCATCGAGGCCGCGTTGAAGTACAAGACCGCAGTGCGGCTGCCGGTGGAACTGGAAGGTTACGACGCGAGCGGAGTCGAGATCCTCGAGACCGTCGCAGACGGGGAATGAGGTGCTGAGCCGATGAGCGAGCCGGGATCGCACGAGTTCGTCACGCGGTCGTCGCGGACCGAGTACACCGGAGCGATCCTGGCTCTGCGCATCGACGAGGTGGAGATGCCAGGGGGCCGGACGGCCCGCCGCGAGGTGGTCGAGCACCACGGTGCCGTCGCCGTGGTGGCACGCGACGACGAAGGTCGGATCGCGATGGTGCGGCAGTATCGTCACCCGATCGGACGCCGGTTGCTGGAACTGCCCGCGGGTCTGCTCGACGGCGGACCGCAGGAATCGCCGTTGTCGGCCGCACAGCGGGAACTCGCCGAGGAGGCGGATCTGGCTGCGGACCGGTGGCGAGTGCTCGTCGACCTGGTCGTGTCTCCGGGGTTCACCGACGAGGCGTTGCGCGTCTATCTGGCGGAGAGTCTCCATCAGTTGCACGCCGCTGATCGTGAGGACGAGGAGGCGGATCTCGTCCTGGAATGGGTGCCGTTGGCCGACGCGGTGCGGATGTGCCTGTCGGGCGAGATCGTCAACGCGACGGCCGTGTCCGGAGTGCTCGCCGCGGCGGCGGCCGACGCGAGCGGTACGGAACTCCGCGCCACGGACGCACCGTGGCGAGATGAGCCGACGGCCTTCGCGGCACGCCGATAGGGCGGCGACAGATGTCCACCGCGACCGTCGACGACGCGATCGCCCGCTACCTCGACCATCTCACGGTGGAACGCGGGTCGGCGGTCAACACCGTCGCCTCCTACCGTCGCGACCTCGAACGGTATCGGTCGTTTCTCGACGGGCGCGGAATCTCCGAGATCGCCGCCATCACCGAGGAGGATGTGCGCGACTTCCTCGTCGCTCTGCGGCGCGGGGACCCTGGCAGCGGTGTTCCGGGACTGGCCGACTCGTCGGTCGCGCGGACGCTGGTGGCGGCGCGTGGCTTTCACAAATTCTGTACGGCCGAAGGGTTGGCCGGATCCGACGTCGCGCATGCGGTACGTCCGCCTAAGCCGCCGCGGCGCCTCCCGAAATCGTTGCCGGTAGACGATGTTCTCGCGATCCTCGACGCCGCGGGCTCCGGCGACGGGCCGCGCAGCCTGCGCGATCGAGCGCTCGTCGAACTGCTCTACAGCTGTGGTGCCCGGATTTCGGAGGTCACCTCGCTCGACCTCGACGACCTCGATCTGGAGCACCGCGCGGTCGTCTTGCGCGGCAAGGGCGGGAAGGAGCGGATCGTGCCGGTCGGCGGACCGGCGATCGACGCCGTGGACGCGTACCTCGTGCGCGGCCGGCCGGCGTTGGTGAAACGGGCGACGCCGGCGCTGTTCCTGAACGTCCGGGGCGGAAGACTGTCCCGGCAGAGTGCCTGGCAGGTGCTCGTCGACGCCGCGGAACGTGCCGGTGTCGACAAGGAGGTCTCGCCGCACACTCTGCGGCACAGTTTCGCCACGCATCTGCTCGACGGCGGCGCTGACGTTCGCGTGGTGCAGGAATTGCTCGGTCACTCGTCGGTGACGACGACTCAGGTGTACACGCTGGTCACGGTCAACACGATGCGCGAGGTGTATGCGACCGCGCACCCGCGGGCGCGCTGAGTACCGCCCCTCGCCACCCTCACGCCGACCGGTGCTCGGCGACCAGTTCCCGCACAGCGGGTGCCACCTGGGTGCCGATGGTCTCGATCTCGGCCGCGTCGTCCGTCGCGAAGATGAACCCGGTGATGCCGTAGTCGCGGGTGAGACCGGCGAGCTCGTCCACCCAGGATGCCGGCGGACCGCTGAGCAGATCTCCGCGAGCGTCGTTGAAGTGACCGCCGACGTTCAGGTATCGCCGGATAGCCGAGGGGTCACGGCCGGCGTCGATCGCGGCTGCGTCGATCACGGCATTCATCGAGGTCAGATCGCTGACCCCGTTCGGCAGATAGCTGAGCGACGGCAGGCAGCCGTCGCATTTGCGGCCGACGAGTCGGAGCATGCGCGGTTTGTACGCGCCGACGGTGATGCCGATCGGGTGGGCGGGCGCCGGGCCGCGTTTGGCGCCGTCCACCTGGTAGAAGTCACCGCTGAGATGAACGCCGGCGCGGGCCGAGGTGTCCCAGATCGCGCGCATCACGTCGATCGCCTCGTCCAGTGCACGACGGCTTTCTCCGGGGGTGCGACGCGGACCTCCCATCGCCGCGATCGCGTCGACGAAGCCGCCTGCACCCAGTGCGATCTCGCATCGACCGGCGGAGAGCAGATCGAGGCTCGCAGCGGCGCGGGCGAGAACAGCGGGAGGCCGCAGCGGGAGGTTGAGGACGTTTCCGGACAGAATCACGCGCTCGGTCCGCGCGGCGATGAAGCTCAGCAGGGTCCAGGTGTCGAGGAACGCCGGTTGGTACGGGTGGTCCTGGATCGTCACCATGTCGATGCCGGCGTCTTCGGCGGTCAGAGCCAGGTCGACGGCCTGCTGAGGTGCCTTTGACGTACCTGTGACGAAGACGCCGAAACGAAGCTCGAGACCGTAGTCGCTCATGGTTCGCAGACTACGACGACGAGTGCGCGAGCGCAGGCGAGCGCCGACTGTTTTGTCGGAGGTCGGCGGTAGAGTTCGAACATAGAAGCACAACAGAAGTGTTCTCGGACACTGTGCAGGTCGAAAGGGGGTGGGTTCGATGGTCGCGTCAGAAGTGCTGCTGCCGGACGACCCGGCCGCTCTCGCGCGGCTGTTGGAGGCTGCGGCGACCAAGTTCGGGTCCCTGCCGCTGTCCGCGGTGACCGAAGACACCCTGCTGGAAACCGTCGAGACATTGGAACGTACTCATCGTCGTCTCGACGGTGTCGACGCCGCGGTGTTGGTGGAGGTCTCCGACCGGGCCGTGTATCGCAAAGCCGGGTACCTGTCGGTGCATCAGTACTTGGCGCAGGGGTTGCGGCTCGGTGACGGTACCGCCCGCCGCCGACGCCTCAGCGCCGCTGGCATCGGACGATTCACCGACCTGCAAGGACAAACCCACCCACCGGTACTGCCGGCGACCGCGGTCGCGGTCGGCGAGGGTGCGATCGGTGCCGACCACGTCCGCGAAATCGACGCCATCATGGACAAGATCCCCACCGCCATCGACGCATCAGTACGCGCGCGGGCTGAGGCGCAGTTGGCGTGGGTCGCCCGTGAGTTGAGTCCGGCCGGTGTCCGCACCGCCGGCATCCGACTGCTCGCGCACCTGGATCCGGACGGAACCGTCACCGACGAACGCGACCGCAAAC
>NZ_BAAARB010000036.1:0-13012 GCF_039531975.1 Gordonia cholesterolivorans
CCAAGTTCGAAGTGATCTTGACCGCCTGGGCCGCACCCGGGATGAACAATCCCGCCGACCCGGATTCGCCCACCGGAACCATTGACGCCGACGGCATCGACGCCGAGGCTCTGGCGGCGGCGCGGGGTCGGGATCTGCGCAGTGCCGCCCAACGCACACACGATGCGTTGCTGGCGTTGTGCGACTACGTTCTCGCCCACGGCGGACTCGGTGCACCGAGCCGGATACCGGCGGAGTTGGTCATCACCGTCACCGACCAGGAACTCGCCGCCCACGCCGGAATCGCGTTGACCGCGACCGGCACCCGCATTCCGATCGGTGAACTCGTGCGGCTCGCTGCCGAGGCTGTGCCGCATTTGGCGGTCTTCCGGAATCACACCAGCGAAGTCCTCTACCAAGGCCGCGGTGCACGCTTCGCGAGTAAGGCGCAGCGGTTGGCGTTGTTCGCCCGCGACCGCGGCTGCACCGCCCCCGGCTGCGACCGCCCCTTCGCGCAAACCCAAGCCCATCACGCACCGGACTGGATCACCCCGGCCGGACGCACCGACATCGACGCCCTCGGCGCCGCCTGCGGACGCCACAACCGCGCCGTCGGCACCAACCGCGGCCAATGGGAAACCACCACCCTCACCGACGGACCCCACACCGGACGCATGGCCTGGCGACCAGCCACCACCGACCAACCCTGGCGCCTCAACCCCATCCACCACGCCGGACAAGCACGGCACCTGCACCCGCCAGAACTGCATCGGCAAGAATCGGGCCCACCGCCGGCGCATCCGCCGCCTCGGACTCCACCGCAGGAGTCACAAGCTCCCCCGGCAGATTCCGAATCTGCCCAGTCACCCCACGCCGCGGCCTGACGCGTCCTCCCAAGGTGCGCCGCGCTTCTAAGCTGCAATCGACACACCCGCCGACCAGGGAGCACATCGCATGGAACTGACGACGCTGACGCACGAGAACGAAGACGGCATCCTCACAGTCCGGCTCAACCGCCCCGACCATCTCAACGCCTTCACCGTCGAGATGGCGCAGGAATTGGAGCACACCTTCCGTTCGGTCAACGATGACGACTCCGTTCGGGCTGTCATCGTCACCGGCAACGGACGTGCGTTCTGCGCCGGCATGGACCTGGCGACCGAGGGCGACAATGTGTTCGGGCTCGACGGCGCCAAGCGGCCCACGCTCGCGGACATGGCCGATCTGGATGATCCCGGAATCGCGCGGATTCGCGACACCGGCGGGCGGGTGACGCTCGCGATCTACGCTTGCCGCAAACCGGTGATCGCGGCCGTCAACGGCGCCGCAGTCGGCATCGGCGCCACGATGACGCTGCCGATGGACGCTCGACTCATATCGACCAAGGGCCGGATCGGCTTCGTGTTCGGACGTCTCGGCATCGTTCCCGAGGCGGCGTCATCGTGGTTCCTCCCTCGAGTGGTCGGCCTCCCGAAAGCGCTCGACCTGGTGTACCGCGCCGACATCCTCGATGCGCAGAGCGCACTCGACGCCGGCCTGGCACAGAGCGTCCACGAGCCGGAGGATCTGCTCGACGCTGCGCGCTCGGTCGCCGACTCCTGGACTCAGGGCCGTTCGCCGGTGGCCGTCGCGCTCGCCCGCCAGATGCTGTACCGCAACGCGGCGCAAGAACATCCGACAGAGGCCCATCGCATCGATTCGCTCGCGATGTTCTACACGAGCATCGGCGACGGCGACGACGGTGTTCGAGCCTTCCTCGAGAAGCGACCGGCCGAGTTCGATTCGAAGGCGTCTCGGATGCCGGAGTTCTATGACGAGTGGACGCGGGAGTAGCGCCTCACTCGGCCACGGTCACCGTCGTGCCGACCTCGGCCCAGTCGTAGAGATGCTTCATCTCTGGTCCCGGAACGTGGACGCATCCGCGAGATCCCGCGGTCTTGAAGGCTTCGCGGTCGCCGAACGCCGTCTTCTGCCACGGTGCGTCGTGGAATCCGAAGTCACCGAAGAACGGCAGCCAGTAGCGAACATGGTCTCGGTAGCCGGGTCCGACGAGGTCCCGATTCGTCTCTCGGCTCTGAACGGTCCAGGTGCCGGTCGGCGTGCCGTCACCGCGCGCGACGTTCCCCGTCGTCACCGGTGACGACGACACCGGACGTCGCCCGTCGCACATCCACATGGCTTGCTGGGACAGACTGACTCGGATCAGTCGTCGTCCGGGCGCGTTGGTCCGGCACTCGGCACTTCCTGCTGCGCGAATGGCGGCGGGATCGGAGATCGTGCTCGCCGGAACCGCTGCGGCATGCGTGGCGGGCTGCACCGCGGCAGAGTTCGTGTTCCACGTCAGATGGAGAAGCAGCGCCACCGTCACCACCAGTGCCGCGGTCGCCAGGGCGAGCGGCGCCGCGTACCCGCGCACACCGCTGCGCAGTCGGTTGCCGCTCGCCACTTCCGCCACCCTGGTCTCCTCGCACTCGCGATGGCCCAGGGTAGCTATTCCGACTCCTGCTCGGATAGGACCTGCACCTCACGGACGCCGTCGATCTCGGCGAGAGCCGCGACCAACGCCTCCGTCCTCGCTCCCCCGGCCACCTCCAGGATCAGTGCGGCGGTGCCGTCGACTTCCACGTCCTGAGGCCGGGCCTGCCGTATCGTCCACCCGCCGCTGGTGATCGACTCGATGATCTGCCGCAGTAATCCGTGCCCGTCGGCGTAGGTGACTTCGATCTGCGATTCGGAGACCTGCCCGGGCAACAGTCGCGACAGGGCCCGCAGTCCATACGCCGTCACGAAGTGCAGCGCGGTCACCACCACGGCCAGCAGCCACAGGCCGGCGCCGGCCGCCATGCCGATCGCTGCGGTCTCCCACACTGAGGCCGCAGTCGTGAGGCCGCGCACCGCACCCCGGCGCGTCAGAATGATGCCCGCTCCAAGGAAGCCGATGCCCGACACCACCTGAGCGGCCACTCGCGACGGATCGACGACCACTTCGTCCGAAAGCACATTCATGAATCCGTACTTGCTGATCAGCATGAACAGTGCGGCGGAAGTGCCCACGATCGCCTGAGTGCGGAGCCCGGCACTGCGCCCGCGAAGCTGTCTCTCAAGCCCGATCAGCGCGCTGAGGACAAACGCGAGTACCAGCTCACCCACTTGGGGCCAGCCCTGCTGCTCCAACGCGTCAGCGAGTGCCATCGTCGTTCGACGGTACTCCCGGAGCAAGCGCACCGGAGTGGCGCTGAGAGATTCTGCCGACTGGTTCCACGTGAAACCGGCATCGGCACTCCCCGCGACGTCGTTACGCCCTCAGCTCGAGTCGGCGTCAAGCTACGCTGAGCCGCACCGTCAGGGAGTTCGACGAAGGGGGTCGGCCGTGGCTATGCCGGCATTGGGGCGAGCACGCAGCAAGGGCGGCGAGGTCGCGACCATCGAGTTGTTCTTCGACCTCGTCTACGTATTCGCGTTCAGCCAACTCGCATCGTTTTTCGCCGAGCACCTCACCGGCCGCGGGACCGTCGAGGTGATCGTCATGTTCGGCGGAGTCTGGTGGGTGTGGAACTACACCGCGTGGGCCACCAACTTCGTCGACCCAGCCCGCATCCCCGTCCGGATCCTGCTGGTCGTCCTCATGCTGTTGAGCCTGGTGATGGCCGCGTCCATCCCTGAGGCGTTCGGCGACCGAGGACCCCAGTTCGCCATCGCGCTGGCTGCGATGCAGGTGGTCAGGCCGTTGTTCATCGCGATTGCGATGCGCGGACAGCAGATCGGCCGCAATTACGCGCATCTGCTCGCATGGTCCGCCGTGGCCGCCGCGGTGTGGGTGATCGGCGCGTTCTGCGAACCCGACACCCGGCTGATCGTCTGGATCGTCGCCCTCGCCATCGACGTCGCCGCCCCGCTCCTGCGCACCTGGCTGCCGCGGTTCGGCGGAATCGACATGCGGATGTGGGAATTGACGCCCGCACATCTCGTGGAACGTAATCGGCTGATCTTCATCATCGCGCTCGGCGAGACGGTCCTTTCCATCGGGCGCGAGTTCATGCACATGGAATCGAGCCTGTACTCATTCGTTGCACTGGGGGTGGCGTTCGCCGTCCCGGTCGCCTTCTGGTGGCTGTATTTCGCCCACCATTCGGAGCGCACCGAACGACGGCTCGAAGAGGCCGACGATCCGACCGCCCTCGCCCGCGGAGGCTTCGCATATGCGCACGCCATCCTGGTCGGCGGCGTGATCGTGACCGCCGTCGGCACCGAGAAGATGCTCGCGCATCCCCACGATGAGACGACCACCGTCTACGCGCTGCTCCTCGCCGGTGGCCCGGCGCTGTTCTACATCGGCCTCGCGCTCTTCGTGGCGTCGATCGGCGGCCTGGACCGCTTCGAATCGACTGTCACGGCGTCAACCCTCGCCGTCCTGGCGGCAATCGGCGTTGTCGCCGCATCGACAGGTATCGAGCTCCTCGTGCTGGCCGCGCTGGTCGCTGCGATCCTCGCCGCCGGAGTCGCCTCCGCGTCCTGGCATCACCGGAACGACGCCGCGGTCGCGAAGTCCTGAGGCATTCGCACCCTCCCGTTTCCGCCGGCTGGCAGTCGCCGCACCCCACGTTTCGCGCAACCGCGACCCGGGAACCCCGTGCCCCAGGACATTGAACGGACACGGAAGGGAAGGGACCCGATGGTCTCGATACCGGCTCGATTGACGATGGCCTCACTGCGCGCGACGAGGAGCAAGAAGTTCTATGTAGACCCGGCGGTGATGACCGAGCGCCTCCCCCGGCACCAGCGCAAGAGCATGACCACGCCGCCGTGGCTGCCCACGGTGCAGGTCTCTCTCGAACACGTCGGCGACATGCGCTGCTACCGCATCGAACCGCGCGACGGTGCAGGCGACACCCGCATACTGCACCTTCATGGCGGTGGCTTCGTCGAGGAGCCGCAGCGCCATCATTGGCGGTTCCTCGCGTGGCTGGCGCGGGCCGCCGACGCCTCTGTGATCATGCCTATCTATCCGCTCTGCCCATCGGCGGATCACCGCACGATCATCCCGGCGGTGGCCGATGCGGCGCACACCTATCTAGCGGGCGCACCCGGGCCCGCTGTGCTCTCGGGTGACTCCGCAGGCGGCCGACTGGCTCTCGAACTGTGCTGCGGTGATCGGAGATTGCGAACCGAACCGGACGCCGCCGTACTGCTCTCGCCATGGATCGATCTCACGGTCTCGATGCCGGAAGCCGATGCGATCGACCCCGACGATCCGGAACTCGGGATCGCCGGTCTGCGTCAAGCGGGACGGTGGTTCGCCGGGAACGCGCCGCCCACCGACTTCGGGCCCGTCGACGGCGAGCGACTCTCGGCGCTGCCCCCGACGATCGTGTTCACGGGCACACGCGACGTCCTCAACCCGGATGCCCGCGATTTCGTCGGCCGGGCGCGATCAGCAGGCGCCACGATCAGACTCAAGGAGCATCGGGGCATGTTCCACAACTGGATCATGCACAAGATCCCGGAGGCCAGTCGGGCGCGCAGGGAACTCGAGGCCTTCATTTCCGAACGTCTCGAAGAGAGAGGGTCGCACCTGCGGGGACGATCCACGACCTCGAAGGGGTCGATGCAGTGACTGTCAACGTGGTGGTCCCGGGCCTCAGCGACCGGCAGCGAGCCGAACTCGAGGCACTGCCCGGCGCCGACCAGATGCGGTTCCACAGTCTCCTGGACGTCGAGACGCTCACCGCCGCGCCTCATTTCGACCTCGAGTCGCTGCTCGACCGAGCCCGCGAAGAACTCGCGACGCTGGGCCGGGTGGACGCCATCGTCGCCCACTGGGACTTTCCGACCAGCATCCTGGTGCCGATCCTGGCCATGGAGAACTCGATACCGTCGCCCAGTCTCAAGAGCTTCCTGACGTGCGAACACAAGTACTGGTCTCGATTGATGCAGGCCGAGGCAGTACCCGAGTGCGTCCCGGATTTCGCGGCGTTCGACCCCTTCGACGACGACCCGCTGAGCGGAATCGAGGTGGCATTCCCGTTCTGGGTGAAGCCGGTGAAGTCGCACTCATCGCAACTAGGCTTCGAAATCCACGACGCTGACGAGTTCTACGAGGCGGTGGCCCAGATCCGCCGCGAGATCACGGTGATCGGCGACGCATTCAATCAGGCGTTGGGCATGGTCGACCTACCTCCGGAGATCGAGCGCTTCAGCGGCAACAGCTGTCTTGCCGAGCAGATCATCTCGGGACGGCAGGTGGCGCCCGAAGGCTCAATGTACCGAGGAGAATTCATCACCCACGGCGTCTTCGACATGCGCAAGAGCGCCAACGGTCTCACCTTCGACCGACTGGACTACCCGGCGGGCTCGGTGAGCGATGAACTCATCGCCCGGATGCTCGACGTGAGCGAACGTTACCTGCGGCACATCGGGTTCGACAACGGCTGCTTCAATGTCGAATTCATGTGGGACGACGAGATCGACAAACTCTGGGTGATCGAGGTCAACACACGAATCTCGCAGTCGCACAGTGAGCTGTTCCTGCGGGTGGACGGCACGTCGAACCACGAGTACGCCATCGATGTGGCTCTCGGGCGACGGCCCGAACCCGGCTCTCGGCGCGGCCCGTACCGGATGGCGTCCAAGTGTCTGCTCGGCCGCGCCGACGACGGGGTCGTGACGTCGACGCCGACCCAGCACGATCTGGCACGGCTGCGCGCAGAGGAACCGGGATGCACCGTCGAGGTGGATGTGCAGCCGGGCGATCGTCTCAGCGAACTGCCCAACCAAGACCCCTACCGCTACGTCCTGGCGACGGTGTACGTCGGCGGTCAGGAGGTGGACGATCTGGAGCAGGCCTACGAGCGAGCGTCGGAACTCTTGCCGTTCACGTTCGAGTGACCTACGGGGAGGAGAGAGCATGGAGGTTGTCAACCGGTTCGACCGCCGCGTCGAAGTGATCGAGAACCTGTTCATCACGATGCATGACGGGACACGGCTCGCCGCCCGCGTGTGGATGCCGGAGGACGCGAACTCCGAACCGGTGCCCGCAGTGCTCGAGTACCTCCCGTACCGCAAGCGTGATGACACGCGTGAGCGTGACAGTCTGCATCACCCCTATATCGCCGGGCACGGATATGCGTCCGTGCGCGTCGACATCCGGGGCACCGGCGACTCCGACGGAGTGCTGCGGGACGAGTACCTGCCGAGCGAGCAGGAGGACGCCTGCGAAGTGATCGCCTGGCTCGCCGAGCAGCCCTGGTGCGACGGCAATGTCGGGATGATGGGCATCTCGTGGGGCGGTTTCAACAGCCTGCACGTTGCGGCGCGCCGACCACCGGCGCTGAGAGCGATCATCAGCGCATCCGCGACCGACGACCTCTACGTCGACAATATGCACTACATGGGCGGGTGCCTCCTCTCCGACAATCTCTCGGAGGCCACCGTCATGTTCGTCAATAACAGCCTCCCCCCGGATCCGGACATCGTCGGACCGCGGTGGCGCGAGATGTGGCGCGAACGACTGGAGGGCAGCGGTCTCTGGGCCGCGGAGTGGATCGAGCACCAGCATCGCGATGACTACTGGAAGCGCGCGTCCGTCTCGGAGGACTACTCACAGATCCAGGTGCCGGTGATGTCCGTCGGCGGCTGGGCCGACGGCTACACGAACGCCATCTTCCGCCTGCTGGAGAACCTCGACGTTCCGCGCAAGGGGCTCATCGGCCCGTGGGGTCATAAGTATCCGCACCTCGGTGTGCCCGGTCCGGCGATCGACTTCCTGAACGAGACCGTCCGGTGGTGGGATCACTGGCTCAAGGGCATCGACAACGGAGCGATGGACGGGCCGATGCTGCGGGCCTGGATGCAGGACAGCATCGCGCCGAACCCCGCGTACGACGAACGGCCGGGCCGCTGGGTCGGCGAGGACAGCTGGCCGTCGTCGCGCATCGACGATCGCGAGTACGTACTCACTCGATACACGCTCGACGACTTCGTCGACAGCACCGAGGTGCGGCCGCGACCGTTGGCGATCCTGTCGCCGCTGTCGGTCGGTGGATCGGGCGGGAAGTGGGCGTCGTACGCCGCGACGCCGGACCTCCCCACCGACCAGCGCGACGAGGACGGCGGCGCACTCGTGTTCGAGACAGAGCCGATGGCACACGGCATGGAGATCCTGGGGCGACCGACGTTGACCGCGGCGGTTGAGGCGGACAAGCCGGTCGCTCAGATCGCGGCCCGTCTCTCCGACATCGCCCCGAACGGAGAGGCCACCCGCATCACCTACGGTCTCTGCAATCTCACGCACCGGAATTCGAGCGCTGCGCCGGAGCCTCTGGAGCCGGGAACCAAATACCGAATCGACGTCGAACTCAACGGACTGGCACAGCGTCTGCCCGCCGGGCACCGACTGCGGCTGTCGTTGTCCACCTCGTACTTCCCGCTCGCCTGGCCGCCGCCGGAGCCGGCGACCGTCACCGTCTACACCGGCGAATCCCGGCTCAGCGTCCCGGTGCGTCCTCCGCGTGACGCCGACGCCCTACTCAAGGACCTGGGTACGCCGAAGAGCGCGCCGCCGATGGCTCGCCGGAACCTGGAGTCGGGTCGGCACCATTGGCGCACCACCCGCGACCTCGCGTTCGGCACCACTACACTCGAGATCGAAGACGATCAGGGAACCACCCTGATCGAGGAGACCGACACCGCGGTGACGCGGTCGGCCACCGAGTGGTTCGAGTACCGGAACAACGACGTGACATCCGCGCGCGGTACCACGCGCACGGTGCGGCGCATCGAACGCGGCGACTGGCGTATCGAGGTGAAGACGCACACCGTGCTCTCTTCGACGAGCAACGAATTCATTCTGACCGCCGAACTCGATGCCTACGAGCTCGACGATCGAGGCTCTCGTCGGGTGTACGCGGAGAGCTGGGATCGGCGGATTCCGCGTCGTCTCGTTTGATCTTGCGTCGAGCGGTCGTCTCCGAAGGCCCGGGCCCGGCTGCGGAGCGGTCAGGTCACCAGTGTGCGGCCGCGGCGCCAGGCGTCGCGGAAGGCGATCGACAATCGTTCCTCCACGGTCTGATGGGCGCGCATACCCGCGACCACCTCCTGCTCGCCGGGTTCGAAGGTGTCGAGGCCGGTTCGACGCACGTCTCCTGAAGGGCCTGCCTGTCCCTGCAGTTGCGCGAGATAGCGATGGATCGCGGCGTCGGCCGCTCCGAGCCGTTGCAGTCCGAGGAGGATGCCGGCGGACCTCGTCGTGGCGTTCACTTCCGCCGCGGTGGCACGGCCGACCGCAGCGCCGCGCCACGTCGGCCGTATTCGCACGCAATCGGTCAATACCAGCGGGCCGAGCGCCGCAGCCGGTGCCGTCGGCAGGTAAGCCAGATAGCCCGTGTCGAGCCCGAACGATTCGAGTACTCCGTCGAACACTTCCCGCTGCGACGACGAACCCCGCGGAGACATCAACGAGCCCACCGCGAAATAGTCGGCGAACTCCCGCAGATCGGCCACCTCGGCGAGATACCCGTCCAGCGCGAGAAAGGCGTCGCCGCCGGACGAGTGTGCGGGCTCGGTGCTCGGCACCCCGCGCGTCGAACCCCGAGCGCCGCAATACCTCGATGAGACCTTCGTGAAGAATCGATCTTCGAGGAGCAGGCGAATCTTCGTCAGATGCCGGTCCGAACAACGTTCCGAGTCGACCCCGTGCCACCCGCGGTAGTGGAGTTCGTGAAGAACCACGAGCGCGAGCATCGCGTCGTCGGACCACGCTTCGGAGAGACACACGGTCCGGTCGTACGAGATGACCGCCGCTTCGCGGTTCCGCCGAAGGCAATCGATCACCACGTCGGAGACCGGGCCTCGAGCGGGCGGGAGCAGCGGGCGGTCGACCGATGACGCGGCCCTCATCGGACTGACGTGATCGTCGTGGCGACGGCGGAGCCCGTCGACGCCGTGCGCAGACCGTTGTGAACGACCACGTCGCGATCGGCGAGGTGACCGGAGGTCAATCGGCGTCGAGCCGGCGATCCAGGAACCGATCCCGGTGCAGTAGAAGCCATATCGTCACTCCTGTCCACCTCGTCCCCGACACGGGGAACCTGGTGTCGGATACCCGACTGTGACGTGGATCAAACTCCGGGCCACAGGATGGTTGATCCCGGCCTCACGTGGGTATCCGTCCGGCATGGACAGCAGGCCGGACGCCGCGCGCAGAGATGCGGAGAAGCGCTGGGGCCACCCGAAGGACTTGAGGTCGCCGGCGCTGTTCCTCGGCGCCGTTGTGGTGATCGCATTGGGTGTACTGGTCGCCTTCGTGATCGGCGGCGCCCCGATCGGTTTGGCGGCCGCCGTCCCCGGAGTCCTGGGGGTGGGCGGCCTCGTCGCTCTGGCGATGGCCTTCCGTGCATACCGCCGTGGACGCAGCTGGGTGGAGTGGCAGGGCGTCGGTTGGCTGCTGCTGACCATGATGCTGCCGGCGCTGATCCTGCCTTTCATGGCCGCCTCGGCGCCCTGAACAACGGCTCGGGTGGATGATCGTGCCGGTGGAGTCGCTGTGCGGTACCGCTCGGTTGTCGCGCAGTTCGCCGGGATCCCGAGAATCTCCGAGACGTGGCCGAGGACTCCCACACCACTCGGTAGACGTGTGGTGATCCTGGCATCTCTCAGGAGTTCGGCGCACTCGACACCGCGAATTCCGGATGTGCAGTCTTCGCCCTGGGATGGTCACCCGTTGCCGGTGAGTGGTTCCACTGAGTCCGATCGTGCGGACCTACGGTGAAGCCGAACCGGCGGTTTATGAGAGGAAATGATGTCATCCAATTCACGCGAGGCGACGGCCACCATCATCGCGCAGAACGCCGCACTTCGAGAACGGCTTCCGTTCTCTGACACGCAGGATTTCGAGGACGCCAATCGCGGTCTGCTCGGCAAGCGCGTTCCGAATGCGATCAGGAACGCCGAGGGAACCGTGGTGTGGGACAACGACACCTACGACTTCCTGCAGGGCGAAGCCCCCGACACCGCGAATCCGAGCCTGTGGCGACAGTCGCAGCTGAACTCGATCCAGGGCCTCTTCGAAGTCGTTCCTGGGATCTACCAGGTTCGCGGGTTCGATCTTTCCAACGTCACTTTCATCGAGGGCGACACCGGTGTTCTGGTCCTCGACCCGCTGGTGACCGAGGAGACGGCCGCGGCCGCACTGGAGTTGTACCGCGAACACCGCGGCGACCGGCCCGTCACCGGCGTGCTCTACACCCATCCGCACGTCGACCACTTCGGCGGTGTTCGCGGCATCGTGAGTCAGGAGGACGTGGACTCGGGCCGAGTTCCGGTCATCGCCCCCGAGCACTTCACCGAGCACGCCGCGTCGGAGAACGTCTACGCGGGCACTGCCATGGCCCGCCGATCTGCGTACATGTTCGGTGCAGCCCTCGCTCGCGGCCCCCAGGGCGCCATCGGAACCGGTCTGGCGCAGACCGTCGCCACCGGCAACATCACTCTGATCGCGCCGACACTCGACATCACCACCACCGGCCAGGAAGAAGTCGTCGACGGCGTCCGAATGGTCTTCCAGATGGCGCCGGGCACCGAGGCGCCGGCCGAGTTCCTGGTCTACTTCCCCGAGCACAAGGCGCTGTGCGCGGCCGAGGACGCCACCCACACGCTCCACAACCTGCTGACTCTGCGTGGCGCGCTGGTGCGTGACCCGCATGCGTGGGCCGGATACCTGACCGAGACCATCGACCTGTGGGGCGGCGAGGCCGAGGTGGTCTTCGCCTCTCATCACTGGCCGACGTGGGGCAACGAGCGCGTGGTCAAGTTCCTCTCCGAGCAGCGCGACCTCTACGCCTACCTGCACGACCAGTCGCTGCGGCTGATCAACCAGGGCTGGACCGGAATCGAGATCGCCGAGCACCTCGAACTCCCGCCCGTGCTGGAGAACGCCTGGCATGCGCGCGGCTACTACGGCTCGGTGAGCCACAATCTCAAGGCGATCTACCAGCGATACATGGGCTGGTACGACGGCAACCCGGCCCACCTCTGGCAGCATCCGCCGGTCGCGCAGGGCAAGCGCTACGTCAAGCTCGCGGGCGGCGCCGATGCGGCCGTAGCGAACGCCCAGGCGGCCTTCGACGAAGGCGACTTCCGATGGGCCGCGGAGGTCCTCAGTCACGTCGTGTTCGCCGAGCCCGACCACGCCGGGGCCCGCACCCTCCTGGCCGATACCTTCGAGCAGCTCGGCTACGGATGCGAGAACGGCGTGTGGCGCAACATCTACCTGTCCGGCGCCACCGAGCTCCGCGAAGGCAAGTTCGGCACGCCGACCGTCTCGGCGTCGCCCGACGTGATCTCCGCGCTCACCCCTGAGATGCTCTTCGACGCTGTCGCGATCCAGATCAACGGTCCGCGCGCGTGGGACCTGAAGCTGAGCATCGACGTCGTGATCACCGACGCCGACGTTCGCTACCGGCTCCGGCTGTCCAACGGCGCCCTGACCTACAGTTCCGCACCCCAGAGCGGTGACGCGGAGCTGACGATCACGACCACGAAGCAGGCGCTTCCGGTGCTCGCCACCGGAGCCCTCTCCGCCGACCGTCTCACCGAGGCGGGCATCGAACTCAGCGGTGACACCACGGTGCTGGAACGACTCGCCTCGGTCATCGATCCGGGCGACCCCGACTTCTCCATCGTCACGCCCTGATCCAACGCGGGGCGTTCACGTCACTCCGGAGCAGTCACGAAAGCGGCGCGAGCGTGCAGGTGCACGCACAGGACTGCCCACCTCCGCGTGCGGAGGTGGGCAGTCCTGGCAGTCTTGTGCGTGCTGCGACCAAGAGGATTCGCCCTACCGGTCTTGGGTCTCAAGCCATCGGGTGGTTAAAGGTCTCGGGTGTTTCCGGCCCGGAAGGCCGGGTTAAAGGCCAAAATGTGTGTACAGATACGCTGGTTTCCGGTGTCTGACCTCGACTGACAGTGCGCCGGACATGCTTTGAAAGCATGTTCGGTGTCAGGTTCTCGGAATTCCCCCTCATGTGGTGTATGCGGC
>NZ_BAAARB010000037.1:0-10780 GCF_039531975.1 Gordonia cholesterolivorans
TCCACGGATACCTCGGCGACGTCCCGCCCGCCGAGTTCGAGCACGCGTTCTATGCTGTCCAAGCCGACCGCGAACAGCTGGTCGGAATCAAATAGCGCGAGTCTCCATCAAACCCAGGGCGCTTCACGGTATTGCTCGCACCACAGCCTTGACCTGGAAGGGCAGGAATGCCAGCCATGAACTTTTTACCGCCCTGCCCACGGGTGCGTAAGCGCAGCGTGCCGGAGATGGATGCGGCATCGGATGCCCCGGTGGCAGGTCACAGCGCGTGAGACATCCGGGCCGTGGATTCGCCGCTTTGGCTGTGGCCGTACTGGTGACTGTCTTAACAAACATGCCGGTGTTTCTCCTTGGGGCGCTGGCCACGGAGATCACCGCAACAATCCGCGTCCCGGCCTACGGGATCGGCCTGGCGGTAGGGGTCTACTGGGCTGCGGCCGCCCTCACCTCCGCGTGCACCGGTGTGATTGGTCGTGTGCTCAGCGAGAAAGGCATGGGCATCGCCGCCTTGCTTCTGGCGGTCGTGAGCCTGACCGGCAGCGCGTCCTGGATCTCTGCGTGGCCGTGGCTAATTGTATGGGCATCCCTGGGGGGACTCGGGAACGGTCTCGGGCACCCTTCCTCCAACCACTTGCTCGTCACGCACATCCCAGCCGCCTCGTGCGGGCTGGCCTTCGGGGTGAAACAGGCCGCGGTCCCTGTGACGGGGTTGGTCGCCGGCGTTTCGATCCCGTTGGTTGCGTTGACTCTGGGATGGTCCATGGCCTTCCTGCTGATGGCTGTACTGGGCATGCTCGTACTGGTCCCCGTGGCCCGGACCCGGACCATGCCGGTCGTTATGGGTACGACCCGGCCGGCGGGGCAATGGGATACCCAGATGCGTTCGGCGTTGGTGCTGATGGCCGCGATGACGATGTTCGCGGGCGGTGCCGTTACGTCCGCCGTGGCCTTTGCCGTGATCGGCGCGCTGGAGCGGGGGATTGCAGTCGGCCCGGCTGGTGTGATTCTGGCCGTCGGCAGCGCCTTAGGAGCCGCGACCCGTATCGTCATTGGCGGAGTCGTCGATCGAGGCGGCGTGTCAGCACTTTCTCTGATCCAGACAGCACTCATCGTCTGCGCCGTCGGGCTTTCACTCATGGCGATCCCCACCACCTGGAGCTACGTGGTAGGTGTCCTGCTAGCGGTGGGCCTGGGGTGGGGGTGGCCAGGTCTGGTGCACTTCCTCATCTCGCACATGGCGCCTGGGGCCACCGCAGCGGCCACCGGCATTGTCCAGACCGGCACGTACATCGGCAATACCATCGGCCCCGTGCTCACCGGGGTGGCCCTTAGCCCCGCTGATTCACGGGCCGGTGTGACTGCTGCTGTCGGGTGACGGCGGGATCGATTTCGTGGGTGGGCGTGCGTGTGTGCCGGCTGGCGCTGCCGGTGGGCGGGTCCCCGGGTGGTGATGTCGTGGGCGGGCATGTGAGGTCAGGCTGGTTTGGGGATCGCGGCGATCGTGTTGAACACAGCGACGATCGCGACGGCCCAGGGCCATGTTTCCGGGATCTTCACTTTTCGCCGTCGGCCGCTGCGGACCAGCCGGGCTGCCACGTGAAGGAAGCGGTAGCGCAGTGCCTTGGGCTCGCACAACGCCAGGACTGCGGCCTCGCCGGTGCAAGCGAGCATCCGCGTCCAGGCAACGAGGTCCGCTGCGATCATCACCGCGACGAGCCAGGCCTGGTTGAGCGCGAACCCCCGCGAAGGTAGCCGCCCGAGCCCGGTGTCCTTGGCGTGGCGTATCCGGTCCTCGACCCGGGCGTGAGCCCGATGCCTGGCCTCGAGGAATTGCAGCTGACCCGTGGCGGTGGTGTTGGTGACAAAAGCCTGGTAGCGCCATCCATCGATCTCCTCGAACATCGACAACTGAGCACCCGGATGGGGCCGCTCGCGGCGCACGATCACCCGCATCCCGTCTGGCCACTTGGCGAGCATCCGTTGGGAGAGGAATCCGGTCAGCTCCGCGATGTCGGCCCCGTCACGAATGTCCCCGTTGGGGTTGAGCGCTGGTCCCCACGCGGCTTCGGGGCAGGTCGCGATGGCCCGGCGAATCGGGGCAGTGATGGAGAAGCCGACCGAGTACTCCACCTGTCGACCACGGACGCGGTTCTGCTCGGTGATCCAGTCGATCAGGTCGTGGGAGGCGCCGGCACCGTCGGAGCGGATCAGCAGATCACGCCGATGACTGGCGGGGATCTGCGCGATTGCCTGGCCCAGGACGTCGATGTGGTCGGCGGCGGTGTTGGACCCGGCGTTGCCTGGGCGCAAGCTCGCGGCGAGGAACTCTTCTGTGTTGTCGCACCACACGCCGATCGGGTGGTACCCGAACGTGCGCTTATACGTCGGCGCAGCAAGCTCCTTCTCGCTGTGAGTGACCACAATGGTGGCGTCCACATCGAGCACGACCGTCGATCCCAGATCCCGCCCCGCACACGCCGATGCGGGCACTCCGCCGGGCAGGTGGGACCACACGTGCCGCCGCGTGCGAGCCCGCGCCACCTGGATCTTCTTGCGCTTGCCGGCAGTGACCTCATCGAGCGTGCGCCACACCGTCGGCGCCGACGCCACTGGGCCCAGGGCGCCGGACTGGTGGCGCAGGACGCCGATGTCGGAGATGGACTCGCCGCCATCGGCGAGCATCACCGCGGTATCGATCAACACCCGGCCGCGATCGTGGATCGGGATGAACCGGCGGCGAGCCATGGCCCCTGACAGCTCGGCGGTCAGACCGACCTGATCAGCCAGAAGTCGAGGCACGATAGCCCCGGCATGCGAGACCACCCCGACACCATCTGCAGTAACGGACAGACCGGCCGACCACGAAGTACGCTTCACCTACCGAGTGCTTTCTGCTGGAGAACATGGAACCTTAGACAAGTCCCAGTTTCCCCTGTTCAGGAAGCACTTCGGTCTATTTTCGCCCAGCGATCCGCAGATTCCCATGAATCACCCGGGTTAGCCTCGGTAACTCGACACTGACCTGGGCGATGCTCGTCACTATGGCAACCGTCGCCGTGGTCATTTCCTTCTTCTTCGGGCTCCGACTGCGGAGAATCGACTCTCTGGAATCGCCGCTGGCCTGAGGTGGTCCTGTCCACAGCACCACCGTCACCGGCCGTCGAGATCCTTAAACGAGCAAGTTCTGGATTTCTTTGGCGACTGTCTGGAGCATAGCTCCGAGTTCTGTGCGGAGTTGTTCAGTCATGCGGTGAGCGGGCACGGATACATTGATCCCGTAGTATCCTCCGCTCGGGCTGGTGATGGGAACAGCGACTGACATGACGCCGTCTTCGCTTTCTTCCTGGCTCGTTGAGTACCCGGTTTGCCGAATCGTTTCGAGGGCACGCTCCAGATCGGAACGGGAAATGATAGATCCCTTGGTGAGACCCGGGAGCTCCTCATACGGGTACAGGGCATGCAGTTGTTCCGTGGTGAGTAGGCTCAGCATTGCTTTGCCCGTTGCAGTGCAGTTGGCAGGAAGCATCGCACCTTGACGTGAGGCAACGCGGACGGCACGTTGGCTTTCGATGGCCTCCAGAAAGTGTGCGTTCGAGCCTTTGAGCTCGGCAAAGTGCACCGTCTCTCCGGTTGCCTCGAATACCCTTTCCATTGCTGGACGAATTAGCGTTCCGATGTCGACGTGGCGCCGTATGGCGAAGGCGATGGAGCTGAGTGCTTGTCCGGGTTCGTACGCTTTGGTCTGAGGGTTCTGCCGTACGAAACCTCGGTAGAGGAGCATCCCCATGAGGCGATGGGCCGTAGATGACGCCACTCCGAGGTACTTGCTGGCATCGGTGAGCCGGATGCTCGGCCGAGTCTCGAAGAGCAGCAACAATCGGAGTGCGTTGTCGACGGATTCGATGGGGTACTGCGGAGGAGGGCCGTATCTGGAGTCGTCCTCCGCCCGTGATGCGGACATGAGCTTCATGTTACTGACCGGGGGTTCAGTCTCTGTCCGGCTAGGGCGCAGGCCATCAACGAGGCTCACCAAGTCGTGCGAGTTCATGTCTCCAAGCAGTCTCTGTGTTGAATGCTCCTCCGAGGTCGGGCAGTTCGGCCATATCGGCGTCGGGCAGATCGACGAGGTGCCCACCAGCCGAAGTCACTTGCAGTGCCAACCCGGACAGGCCGTCCACGCTGATGGCCTGGAGAACTGCTTGCTCGACGGTTTCGGCCGCGCTGGTGAGGCCGTGGCCCCGCAGCACAACAACGGGCCTTGTTCCCATAGCATCGGCCATTTCGGTGGCGAGCCGACGGTCGCGGATGAGTACTCCGCGGGGATAGACGGGCACCCCGTTGGCGGCGAGGCGGGCTCCGGGAATGTCGTACGCCCCTACGATGGGGCGTACTGCAAGCCCTGCCAGGTCGGCGGCAACCACTCGCGGGGGATGGGCGTGAACGACAGCCCGGATGTCTGGGCGGCGCCGGAAGAGCTCGGTGTGCAGCGGCAGTTCGTTGGGGACCGTGTATCCGCCCGCGAGCTCGCCGTCGGCGGCGGGATTGCCGTCGAGGTCCACCATGCGGATGTCTTCGGCTTGCGTATACGCCAGTCCGCGTTCGTACGGGCCGCGACAGCGCACCAGCAATGTGCTGTCGGTAATTTTCAGGCTGATGTGACCCAAGATTCCATCTGCAAGGCCCCGATGGGCCAAGACCCGGCAGGCGAGGGCGATACGTTCCCGGCTGACGCTCTCGGTCTGGGGCAGCAAGTTTCCGGGTGTCATGACGCCCTCCTCGGCGGTGGCTCCAACTGGGGTTCGAGCTTGGCGCGCAGATCCTGCACCGTGATGCCCCTGGCCATGCCCAGACGGCAGGCAATGAGGGCTTTGGGCCAGTTCACGATGGCTGCGCCCCGGACGGTGGTGCCGTCGATGGTGTAGAGGGCGGCGAACTTGCCGTGGACCTGCGGGTGTCCGATGAGGACGTGGTCGACATTGCCTCCGACGCGTCCCACGACCTGGATCTTCCAGTCGTGCTGGTCGCTCCACACGTATTCAATGGGCGTGTAGGCGCGCGGCTGTTCCGGATGGATGATGTTGTAGGCCACGCAGGCGGCCTGTTCCACCGCGTTAGTCCAGTGCTCGGTCCTGACGTCCTCGCCGTGCTTCTGGTGGCGCCAGCGGGCTACGTCGCCGACGGCGTACACGTTCGCAGCGTCGAGGGCTTGACAGTACTCGTTGAGCACGACCCCGTTGTCCACCAGCAGGCCGGATGCGCTAAGCCAGGAGTCATTGGGGATGACGCCAATACCGATCAGCACGGTGGCCGCCTGAACGCTCTCACCGTTGGTCAGGTGGAGGGAGAAGTTGCCCTCCTCGCCTTCGATAGCTTCCACTCCGGTGCCGAACATGGTGTCGACCCCGTTGTCCTGGTGAAGGTCTGCGAACCACTGGCCGATCTCAGGGTTAAAGAGGCGGCTCATGGGCACGGGCACCGGGTCGATGACGGTGACCTCCAATCCCAGGCCGCGGGCGGTGGCTGCCGCTTCGGCGCCGATGAACCCTGCCCCGATAACGGCCAGCGCCCCACCCCGGAGAAGGTCCCCACGTAGTTCGCGGGCGTCCTCAAGGGTGCGCAGCACGTGAATCCCTGGAGACTGGCCCCAGGGAGAGGGCCGGGGTGATGCTCCGGTGGCAATGACGAGGTTGTCGTAGCGAAGGGGGTCATGCCCTTCAAGCTTCAGCAGGTTCTCGGCGACGTCCAGATCGACAGCGCGGTGCCCCAGCAAGAGTTGGATGTCCTCGGCATCGGCCTGCTCCTGTGTCAGCAGCCGGATAGAGTCCTCGTCGGCGGATCCCGCAAGAACGGATTTCGACAATGGCGGCTTATCGTAGGGAAGTTCGGTCTCTTCTCCCACGAGGATGATCTCCCCCTTATAGCCTTCCAGCCGGAGGGACTGCGCGGTGCGCACCCCGGCAATGGAGGACCCGACGACGACGACGGTGCCCGGGCTCATGCGTCCTCTACCACCAGTGCGGAGACCGGGCAGCTGCGCGCGGCTTCGGTGACGCGGGCGCGGTCGGCTTCGGGGACTTCGGTCTGGAGCAGCACGACGATCCCGTCGTCGTCCAGGTCGAAGTAGTCAGAGGCTCCGACGACGCAGTTCGCGTATCCCTGACAGGCCTGCAGATCGGCTTTTACAACGGGCATGGTCGAACTCCTTAGCTTGAGACGGTGGTGCTCTGGCGGTTGGGGTGTTTATTCGTCTTCGGCCACGAGCGGCCCGAAAGGGTGTCCGATCATGGCCGAGAACGTGGCCGGGGCCTGCCAGGTCAGGGACTCCAGTTCCAGCGGACAGAGCGTTACCCACTGGCCCGAACGAGGAGATTGAATCATCAGCCGCGAACCGTTGCGGGTCTCGATGCGGGTGACCTGGACCTCCGAGAACTCGTTAGCGATCACGATCGGCTTGCCGGTGACGTGCTCTTCGAGCCGGCGGCGTTCCTCGGTGGCCTGGATCGCCGCGAGGCGGTCTTCCTCCTCGCCTTCCCATTCCAGTTTCACAGGAAGATCGCCAGGTTCTGCATGCGGATGACCGACTCGTCGACCATGATGGTGCGACGGGCCAGCTCCCACCCGGACCCGGATGAGGTACGGCGGAGGAGATCCTCGCGTCCTGCCGAGACAGTGGAGGACTCCCCGACGTCACCACGGCTGCGGAAGAGAAGAACCGCCGAGTCCACGATGATCTCTTGCGGGTCGGGGGTGCGGAAGGTGCGCACGTTGGTGATGTAGTGGCGCAGCCGTGATGGGGGGTCTTCGGTCCACGCGTGCTCGGTGGCGAAGCGTGCCACGCGGCGACTGAGCGAGTACTTGTTCTCGTCCCAGTGCGCCATCCCCGGTGAGGTGGAGTATCCGGCGCCCAGGGCAGTGGTGACGCGGACGGGCATGAGATAGTGCACGTCATCGGCGATCCGGGAGAGCCACTCGTCGTAGTCCTGGGCGTCCAACAGGTACGCCTCATCGACCAGCCAACGATGCGCCTCCAGGTGAAGTTCATCGTTGAAAGGCAGGGTCTGCCCCGTCCGCTGAGTACGCGGGGCGTGGGCTCCCAGCGCCGATTGTTCGGACAGCGTCAAGTTCTCGTTCTCGTGTGCCGTTCCAACACTCATGATCAGACCTCCTCGTGAAGGGTTGCTGCGGGCGCGGTCTCTGCGCTGCCGCAGGCCGGGCGGGCGGGCCCCGATCCGGCGGCCGGTGGCGCTTGCACCGGGTCCGAGCCCACGTGCACCTGCGCTGCGGCTTCTACCGGACGTTCGAGGTGATCGGCCCACCGGCGCAACAACTCCCGCTGGTTGTACTCGCTGTAGCCGACACGGGTGGCGCCGGGTCCCGAGTATTCCTCGGGGGACAGGGCCTCGACGACGTTCTCGCCGTTCTCGAGCATGCCCATCCGGCTGTTGAGCAGCAGACGCCGTGCCATGGAGCCGGCGGCAGTATTGGTGAGGGACACCCAGTTCTCGACGTCGTCCTGCTCGAACATGCCGCCACTGCCGAAGCACATGAGATACGCCTTGTAGGAAAGCGCTTTGTACTCCTCCGGCGCGTTCTTGTCGACGGCGAACCACGAGAGGACTTCCGTCTCGTTCTCGCTGATCGGCTGCCACACGCGGATAGAGATGAAGGGGAGCACCTCGTCGGAGCCCTCTTCGACCCGCGGCCAGTTATGGACGAAGCTCATGTTCGGGAACAGTGAGGCCGCCGAGATCATGAACCCGTCCTTGCCGACCACGTCGAGCTGCTCCTGGGTCCACTGCTCCTTCATCCGGGCGATCATCTCGTCCGGGTAGCCCACGTAGCGCAGGCGCTCCTCCAGGCCACCTTCGGGCAGCTTGTAAGTGGTGCCGCCACCGTTGCCAGCCCAGTACGTGGTGCCGTCCTTGCGCTTCTCCGCCTTGGGCTCGCGGAAGAGGCCGATCTCCACCACCGAGGTGTGGGTCTGGGGCGTGTGGTACATGTCCCCGGCGAAGTTCTCGGCCCCGATCTTCCAGTTCGCCTTGACCCGCCAACGCTGAGGGCCACGCAGCTCGATGCCGTCCGCGCTCTGCTTCGTGTAGTAGTCCAGGTAGAACTTGAAGTCCCCCAGGAACTCCTCCAGGGGCTCGGCATCCGGGTCCATGCTGATGAAGATCAGACCGTTGTACGTGGCCAGCGAGGGAGCAGGCAACAAGGTCTGGCCCTTCTTCTTGAAGCCTTCCTCCCCGCCGTATGCCTCCTTGTGAAACGGCAGGCCAACGAGGCGCCCGTCATTGCGGTAAGACCAACCGTGGTACGGGCAACGGAAGTGGGAGGCATTGCCCATCTCCGCCCGGCACACCTGCATGCCCCGGTGGAGGCACATGTTGAACAGGGCCCGGACCTGGCCCTGTTCGTCCCGAGAGATAATGAACGAGTCCTCGAGGACCCTGCGGACCACGTAGTCACCAGCCTCGGGGACCTCCGACTCGTGGGCGACGAACAGCCAGCTGCGGCTGAAGAGACGTTCCTTCTCGAGTTCGAAGAGCTCTTTGTCGTTGTAGATATGTGCAGGGATCATGCCCCGCCGTACGTCCTCGAGGACGCCGTGATGGTCTGCCATGGGAGAGCTCCTTCTCGATCATCGATCAGTCAGTCTGTAGAGCAGAGGTCCACTCTGTCGTGAAGAGGTTTCCGCATTTTGTGATCTACGTCAACCCCTCCCACTCTTCGTGCCAGGTACGGGTGGGTGCGGCAAGGGTCAGTGGCCGTTTTCGGGGGAGTCGGAGTCGCGGGCGGCGTTCTCTCCGCGGTCCAGCCTCGCCAGGGCGGCCATTTCCTCGGCAGTCAGGGAGAAATCGAACACCGAGATGTTCTCGACCAGCCATGCGGGTTTGGCGGCCTGCGGGATCGGGACGATTCCTTGCTGGACGTGCCAGCGGAGCAGAACCTGCGCCGGACTCTTTGCTGTCCGTTGCGCGATCTGCACCACGATGGGGTGGTCACGCAGTCCCGATTCGCGACCAATAGGGCTCCAGGCCTCGGTAATGATGCCCAGGTCCTGGTGCACTGCCCGCGGGGGTAGCCGTGCGAGATCGGGGCTGAGCTGGATCTGGTTCACGTCAGGAACCACGCCGGTCGCGGCAATGACCTTCTCCAAATGGTCCGGCTTGAAATTGGAGACACCGATCGCTTTGACACGGCCTTCGTCCAAGAGCTTGACGAGGCCTCTCCATGCCTCGGTGTACTGGTCCAAGGCCGGCACGGGCCAGTGGCACATGAACATGTCCAGGTAGTCCAGGCCCAAGGCTTGGAGACTGCGGTCGTAGGCCCTCTGCACACCGTCGACGCTGTGGGACTCCTTGTTGAACTTGCTGGAGACGAACAGCTCTTCACGCGCAACGCCGGCAGTGCGGACACCGCGTCCCACCGCGTCTTCATTGCGGTACTGGAACGCGGTGTCGACGAGCCGGTAGCCGCTTTGAATGGCGTAGCGGACGGCCGTCTCGCACTCTTCCCCCACCAGTGGCCAGGTGCCCAGGCCCAGATGCGGAATGCTATGCCCGTGCCGCAGTCGGAGCCTCGGGACCGTTGCGGGGTCATCGCTCGGATGGGTTTTCGTCGTCATGGACAGCCTCTCGTCGAAACGTCTTGCTTTCTTGTCACCGGAGGCAAATAGCGCGAGCCTCGGGGTCTGTGTCGGTCAGTCGACATCTTTGTTGGATCTCCAGGTGGTTGCAGCTGGGGTGATGATGAGCAGGCCCGCGGCCAGCAGGGCCGCGGTCACCGGAACGAGGGTGACCAGCCCGGCCATGCCCAGCGGTGAGAGGAAGAGCGCCGTGGCGCGGAAAGTGCCCGTCAATGCGAGGGCGTCTCCGCGTTCTTCTGGGTGCACCTTCTCCGCTGCGATGGCCGGACCGACGGTCTGCAGGACCCCGGCACCGATGCCGGAGATGGCCAGGGCAATGGCCACCGGGGCGGTCAGACCGGCGAACGGTCCCACTGCGGCCAGTCCCAGCCCTGTAGCTATCATCCCGATGACCAGAGACGCCCTGACGCCCCGGCGCCGGACCCACCCGCTGGCGGTACTACCGACGAGAACGGTGGCGTTGGCGATGGAGAGCAGGATACCGATGACTGCAGCCGGTTGGCCTGCCAGGGACAGGGCCAAAGGGACGTAGGAGTTTAGAAGGCTTTTCCAAACCCCTGCGCCCGTGTTCATCCAGCAGGCAGCGTTGACACCGGGTCGTCGCCACAGACGGACATCCCTGCCAGTGGGTGAAGAAGGCCTGGCCGCGAACGGGGGAAACCTGATCAACAAGGCCGCGGGGACGACGGCGACGGAACCTGCGACGATCCCCATCATGAGTGGCAGTTGCACCGAGGCCTCCCAGAGGTATCCGGCCACCGTGGGGCCGAGAAGCGCACCGATCCCCGCCGCCAGATTGACGTCCCGGAGGCCACTGACCGGTGCGGCGGATGTACGAACGGCGTGGGTCTGGCTGCTGGTCCAGAAGAACGCCCGGGCTATTCCCTGGACCAACTGGGACGCGACAAAAAACACGACCGCGGGAGAAATCGCGAGCAGTGCGCACGAGATCGCGATCATCAGCCCGGATCCAGCTTCCTCTTCGAAGTTGTTTGTATCAGACATCTGGGGCGGTGTCATACCGTCGTAGCAACACTGCAGGCCACGAGGGGTTGCGGGTAGCGCGGTAGGAGACCCTGGGTGGGGCTGGGACGGATGATGTTGACGGTGGCGGACCGGACGGAGATCGCGGTC
>NZ_BAAARB010000038.1:0-10627 GCF_039531975.1 Gordonia cholesterolivorans
TCCACGGATACCTCGGCGACGTCCCGCCCGCCGAGTTCGAGCACGCGTTCTATGCTGTCCAAGCCGACCGCGAACAGCTGGTCGGAATCAAATAGCGCGAGTCTCCATCAAACCCAGGGCGCTTCAGACGCCCAACTGCCGTAGCCGGGTCATGAAGTAGCCGACCACGACAACCTCCTCGGCGAACCCGTTGCCGAACGCCTTCATCGCCAGAACCGGGATCCGCCACCACAGACCGTCGTCCGGCGCCGCCACGAGCTGCGAATTCCAGCCCATCGCCTGAGAGAACGCGACCAGCGCCAGACCGGGCAGTCCGATGATCGCCGCCAGGACTGCGGCGGGCGGCACATCCGCACGCACGGGCCGCCCGAGGCCGATCCGCCGAAGGCCGATTCCGCTGCGCCACAGCAGGTACGCGCCCAACCCACCGATCGCCAGCAGGCGGACCACGCTCATCGACTGACGGATCACGTCGATCGCGGCCACCGACGAGCTCACCGGGTTGAGGGCGACCGTCGTGTCGCCGATGCCCGCGGTGAGAGCGTTCTCCGCCAACGACAGCACCGCGTACACGGCCGAGAACCCGAAGGTGAGAACGCCGACGAGGATCAGTTCGACGACGATCGCACGCCGTTCGCGGCGGTCGTCGACGCGTCCCACGGCAGGCGCGGGCGGGTGGACGAAAGCCCGCAGAAGTCCGCGGATGCCGCCCGCCTCAGAACTCACCGCTCCAACGGTAGCGGCAGCACTGAGGCGATGCGTTCAGTCCTCGCCGAAGCAGGGATGCAGGGCCAGCGAGTGAATCGCCGCGGACAGTTCCGGGATGCGGGAGACCGGGCGGGCGAACGGCATCCGCACGTCTTCATCGCGATTGCCGACCTCCACGCGGAAGGTGATGCCGAACCGGTCCAGGCGCAGCGGCCGGGCGCGCCCGCCTCGGACGTGGTCGGGCAAGCGCTGAGCGAGTTGGCAGATGAGGTCCTGGTGATCGGCGTCCAGGTGCACCAGCCAGTCGTTCTCGAACTCCCAGAACAGATCCGGACTCGCGGCGGCGAGCGCGTCCACGTCGACGCCGCCCGCCCCGGTCGACGTCGCGATGACAGCCGACTCGAGCGCCATTCGCATGAGGCTGTATCCGTGGCCCACGTCGAGCAGCTTCTCGTCCGGGTGGTCACCGGCGATCTCCACCGCCAGGTCGCGCTCGAGCCGTGCGGGCACCTCGTGAAGCGTGCCCGACAACCAGATCAGCGACCGCACCCGCTCGCGCATCCTGACCGGTGCGACGTCGATGACCTCGACCATCGCCGTGACGTCTCCGCCCTCGCGGACCAGGCGCAGCGCCGGCGTCTCGTCGGGAACCAGGAGAAAGGCGTCGCTTTCGAACAGATGGACCATCCCGACCGAATCGCACCCCTTCGGCTCGGTCGCCGCACAGTCCGGCGCACTGACCGACAGCGTTCCCGAATGAGCACGACGGCAGGCCGTCTGGATCAGTTCGGCATCGCACGGCGCGAGGATCGTGTTCACGTCCACCTCCAGGAAACGGTCTAATTAGCTAAGCCTAACTTATGCTCACCTAACCTAACCTGAGGGCTTTTCGCCGTCAACGCCCCGGCCGCACGGCCGGTTTCTCTCGACTACTGTGAAATGGTGCCCGTCTACGCTTACTTCGGCCCCGCCGGCACGTTCACCGAGATGGCGCTCGATGCCGTCCTGCGCCGACGCGGCGAGGCATCGACGGCGACCAAGATCGCGGTGAGCAATCCGCCGGCCGTCATCGATCTGATCCGCAGCGGGGGCGCGGACTTCGGCTGCGTCCCCATCGAGAGTTCGCTCGAGGGAGCGGTCCCGGCCACGATGGACGCCCTGTCGCCGAGCGCCGGCCTCCCGCGCGTCCAGGCGTACGCGGAGGCGGCTCTCGACATCTCCTTCACCGTCGCCGCGGCAACGCCCATGGACCCCGCCGACGTGCGGACCGTCGCGGCGTATCCGGTGGCCGCGGGTCAGGTCCGCCGCAGCATCGAAGAGCTGTTCCCGCGGGCCGAGGTGGTCGTCGCCACCTCCAATTCGGGCGCAGCGCGCGACGTGGCCGAGGGTCGCGCCGACGCCGCCGTGACCACGGCCGCCGCGGCGCGGATGCATGAGCTGGCGACGCTGGCCGACGGCGTCGCCGACTCCGACGACGCCGTCACCCGGTTCCTGCTGCTGGGGCCTGCGGGGCCGCCGCCGGAACCGACGGGAGCAGACCGCACGTCGGTGATTCTGGACCTTCCGAACACGCCCGGAAGCCTGGTCGCGGCGATGAACGAGTTCGCGATGCGCGGCATCGACCTGACCCGTATCGAATCGCGGCCGGTCGGCCCCGGACAGTACCGTTTCTATCTCGACGCGCGAGGCCACGTTCGGGACGCTGCGGTCGGCGAGGCGCTCCGCGCCCTGCACCGCAGTGCCGAACGTGTGGTCTTTCTCGGATCGTGGCCGGTCGACCCGCAGTTGGCCGTGACCACGGCCGCGACACCGCCCGACCACACCGAGTCACGCGAGTGGTTCCACCGTCTTCTTTCTGGAGAACTCTAAAGACATGGCAAGGCTTCACCTGGTCCGGCACGGCGAGACCACGTCCAACGTGCTCAAACGTCTCGACACCGCACTTCCCGGCGCGTCGCTGACCGATTTCGGCGCGCGACAGGGCGTGCGGTTCGGGCTCGAACACCCGCTGACCGACTCGGCGGTGCTGGTGAACTCTGTCGCCAATCGGGCGCAGCAGACCGCGGAACTGATCGGATCGGTGTGGGACTCGTCCACCGAGACCGTGGAAGGCGTTCACGAGATCCAGGTCGGCGACCTCGAGGGGCGCAGCGACCGCGAGGCGCATGAGCAGTTCCACGAGATCGTCGCGCGCTGGCACCGGGGCGACCTCGACGCCCGGCTGCCCGGTGGCGAGTCGCTGGAGATGCTTCACGACCGCTATCTGCCGATCATCGACGATCTGGCGTCGCGGTACCTCACCGGCGCGAATCAGCGGGACGTGTACTTGGTCTCCCACGGTGCGGCGATCCGGCTGATCGCCGCACACCTGACGCGGCTCGACCCGGAGTTCGCCATGAAGAACTACCTGAACAACACCGGTTCGGTGGAGTTGGAGTTCACCGGCGATCTGTGGGTCTGCCACCGATGGGGCGAAGCCGCACTGCCGGACGCCGACGGTTCGGATACCGCACCCGGCTACGAGGATCCGATGGGCTGACCCGGCCCCGACGGCCTGATCCGGTCAGCCCCAACCGTTGGCGTGCAGCCACTCGTCGCTGATACCGAAATGGTGCCCCACCTCGTGCAGCACGGTGATCGCGACCTCTCGGCGCAGTTGCTCGGCCGAATGGCACATCGCGAGGAGCGGCTCGCGATAGATCTCGATCGTGTCGGGCAGGAAGCCGCTGTACTCGGTGGTCCGCTCGGTGAGCGCCACACCCGTGTACAGGCCCAGGATGCCGGGATCGTCCTCGTTGTGCGGACGCACCAGGATCACGACGTTCGACATGGCGTGCATCAGCTCCTCGGGGAGGAGGTCGAGCGCATCGCCGACGAGGTTCTCGAACTCTCGCTCCGACATCCGCAGCGGCATGTCAGCCGCCTGCCGGCGCGGGAAGCTGCGCGTCGTTCGGCGTGTAACCGGGAGGCAGTGGCACGGGCTCGCCCACCGACCGTCCCGGCGGGCCGACGTCGACCGGCTTCGGACTGCCGCCGTTGATGAGCAGCGTGTCCGGTCCGCCGCGGGCGTCGCCGACCAGGGTCGCGAAGCCGCCGCGGTCGGGCAGCGCCGCGTAGCAGACCACACGCCGGCTTCCCGTCAGCCAGCTCACCTCGGAGATCACCGACCACTGCACGTTGAGCGTGGTCGCCTTGAACTTCTGCGCGCCGCCGAAGAACCTGTTCGTCTGCGTCGGGCAGATCGTCTTCAGGTAGTCGTTCTGATCCGCGACGCTGGGCCACGGCTTGCCGGAGTTGCGGCCCCCGAAGCGCTGGGACAGGTCCACGGTGCCGGTCACCTGGAAGGCGTGGGGTTCGGCGCAGTTCACGACGCTGCTGGTGGCCTTGCGGGTGGTCTTGTCGATGCCGATGCAGGTGCCGTCGGGCCATGCGAACGACTGGTCCACATCGCGGACGCGGCCGGTGAACTCCTCCTGGCCGCCGCCGGCACCGGGTTGTTCGATTCCGCAGCGCAGACTGCGCACGCCGCGTTCCCACTCCACCTTCGACGGGAACATCAGTCCGGGCGAGAGCCGGCCCTGCGGATCCAGTCCACCGCCCAGGTAGCGGTCGACGATCACGCCGCAGCTCTCATCGCGGATCGCGGCGAAGCGCTCCGGTCCGGGCCACGGTGCCTCCGAGGAGAACTCGGAGCTCGGGAACGCGGAGGTGTCGAGCACACCGGCCACTTCGAACCGATGCGGCGACTCGCACGCCACCGCGCTCGGCTCGCCGGGTGTGTCGGCGCTCCAGGTGAGGCAGTCGCCCGCCTCGGATCGGGTGAAGTCGTTCTCCTGCGCGGGCGATCCCTCACCGATGACCGACGAGCCGACATCGCCGACGTCGTCGAAGACACCGGTTCCGAGCATCACTCCGCCCGCGGCGAGCGCACCGACGAGCACGGCCCCGAGCACCAGCCGCAACGAGTTCTTCGGCATCCGGTTGCGGGAGTCGGCCGGCTCGCGGCCGTCGGCGGGCTCGGGCCCCCCGTCGTCCCCATCGCGCTCTCCGTCGTCACCGTAGTCGTCGTCGCCGTATCCGTCGTCGCCGTAGTCGTAGGCGTCCTCCGGTTCGACGCCCCACTCCTCGACGTCGTCCTCGACCTCCGCGTCGTAGTCGTCGAGTCCGGCCGTCGGCTCCGCCTCCCCGCCGATCTCCGGGAGCTCTGCGGTCGCCTGCTCATCGCCTTCGACGGCACCGACCGGCCCCCACACGTCGGCATCGCCGTCGACGACGGGGCGGGCCTCGTCGTCGCCGCGGCCGTCATGCATCGGTTGATCCCTCTTCGAAGTCATCGCGTTCCATCATGCCTGGTCGTTGCTCGCCTCGTGTTCCGAGTAGGGTTCAACGTGTGATCGACCTGAAGATCGTGCGTGAGAACCCCGACCTTGTACGTGCCTCCCAGCGTGCCCGCGGCGAGGATCCCGGACTCGTCGACCAGCTCCTGGAGGCGGACGCGGCACGGCGCTCGGCGATCGCCGAAGCCGACGCCCTGCGCGCGGAGCAGAAGTCGCTCGGCAAACTCGTCGGCAAGGCATCCGGAGACGAGAAGACCGCTCTGCTCGCCAAGGGCAAGGAACTGGCCGAGCAGGTGAAGGCCGCCGTCGCGAAGCAGAACGACGCCGACTCCGCGTCGCAGGCCGCGCACCGCGCCATCTCGAACATCATCACCGATGCCCCGGCCGGTGGCGAGGACGATTACCTCGTCCTCGAACACGTCGGTGAACCGCGCGCCATCGACGACCCGAAGGACCATCTCGAACTCGGAGAGAGCCTCGGCCTCATCGACATGGCCCGCGGTGTCAAGGTGTCGGGTTCGCGGTTCTACTTCCTCACCGGTCTGGGCGCGATGCTGCAGCTCGGTCTGCTCAACATGGCCGCGGCGAAGGCGACCGCCAACGGTTTCACGCTGATGATCCCGCCGGTCCTGGTGAAACCGGAGATCATGGGCGGCACCGGCTTCCTGGGCGCGCACAGCGACGAGATCTACCACCTCGACGAGGACGACCTGTACCTCGTCGGCACGTCGGAGGTGCCTCTCGCCGGGTACCACAAGGACGAGATCCTCGACCTCTCCGGCGGACCGAAGCGTTACGCGGGCTGGTCCACCTGCTTCCGCCGCGAGGCGGGGTCGTACGGCAAGGACACCCGCGGCATCATCCGCGTGCACCAGTTCGACAAGGTGGAGGGCTTCATCTACTGCAAGCCGGAGGACGCCGAGGCCGAGCACCAGCGGATTCTGGGCTGGGAGAAGGACATGCTCGCGGCGATCGACGTGCCGTACCGAGTCATCGACGTGGCAGGCGGGGACCTGGGCAGCTCGGCCGCCCGCAAGTTCGACTGCGAGGCATGGGTTCCGACGCAGGGCACGTACCGCGAACTCACCTCCACGTCCAACTGCACCACCTTCCAGGCACGACGACTCTCTGTCCGCTACCGGGACGAGAACGGCAAGCCTCAGATCGCGGCGACCCTCAACGGCACCCTCGCGACCACCCGGTGGCTGGTCGCCATCCTCGAGAACCACCAGCAGCCGGACGGTTCGGTTCGCCTTCCCGAGGAACTCGCGCGGTTCGTCGGGGTGGAACACATCCGACCGGTGTAGTCGGCATTCCGGACGTCGTCGTCCGCGCCCTCGAAACCGTTTCATCCGTGCCGTCGCCGGGTATCCGACGGCACGGATGAAACCGCCAGAGAGGACCTCGGGTCGATGGACGTGCCACAGAGACTGATCGATCGCATCAGCGAGTTCGAGGAGGCCGATCGGGCCGCAGCGCCGCTCGCCGGTGCGGTACACCGCGTGACTCGGCGCGATGCGGTGAAGAACGCACTGTCGGGCAGCGCACTCGGCCATCAACTGCATCCGGTGCTGACCGATCTGCCGATCGGCGCCTGGACGATGGCGTCCGCGCTCGACTACTTCGGCGGCACTCGTCACGCGGACGGCGCGAGGCGGCTGGTCGCGCTCGGTGTGCTCAGCGCTGCGCCCGCCGCTGCGGCCGGAGCCTCCGATTGGTCGGATTCGTACGGCGGCGACCGGCGGATAGGCCTCGTCCACGGCGTGATGAACCTGGCGGCCACGGGTGTGCACGCCTGCTCATGGGTGGCCCGGATGCGCGGGCGATCGAAGGCGGGGGTGGCGCTGAGCACGATAGGTCTCGCCCTCACGGCGGGGGCGGGGTACCTCGGCGGCCATCTCTCGTTCGCCCGCGGCGTCGGCGTCAACCGAACCGCATTCGAACCAGCGGTCACCGAGTGGACGCGAGTGGCGGCGCTGCACGAGCTCGAAGAACGCAAACCCCTGCGTGTCGAGGCCGCGGCGGTGCCCGTCGTTCTCGTGCTCGTCGACGGCCGCGTCCATGCGCTCTCGGCCACGTGCATCCACGCCGGGGGCCGGCTCGACGACGGGATGGTGATCGATGAAGATTCCGGCCCGTGCCTCGTGTGTCCGCTGCACGGCAGTACATTCCGTCTCGCGGACGGCGGCATCGAGCGAGGGCCGGCCGCGGTGCCGGAGCCGCGCTGGCAGGTGAGAATCGACAGCGGTGAGATCTGCGTCAGCCGGCGGACAGTGCCTGCGGCGAGAGGGTTCTGACCAGATTCCTGGCCCATTCGAACTGGCGCTCAGCTTGTGACAGACACTGATCGACGAGCGCGGAGCACTCGGAATCGTTGGTAGCGGCGGCGCCTTGGCCGAGGATCTCCCACTGCATCGTCAGCCCTGCGATCCGTTGACAGACGCCGCACAATTCGGCGACCGGCAGAAGCGACGCGGGGAGCTCTCGGGCCGGAGTCTCGAACACACTCGACGGGCCGACGGCGGCCTGAGTGTCGAACGTCGCCTCCGACTCGACGCCGCGAGCGACGGCCAGCGATCTGACGGCACCGGCGTGATTGCGCGACCAGGCCGCGAGATCCGCAGCGAGATAGTGGATCTCAGGGTCGGTCGGGTGGTCTCGTGCGATCGATTCCAGCTCCAGGGCGAGAAGTCGTTCGGAGCGCTCGAGTTCACGAAGGAGGAGGCCCAGGTTCTTCATCGCGTCCCCTCGCTCTCCCTGGAGAGCAATGCGATGGCGGCGGCCGCGGTTTTGAATATCGGTTGCTTGGACGCCGGATCCCAGTCCGTGAGCGTCAGCTCGTTGGCGGCCCGGTCGTGAGCTGCCGGTGATTCCACGTCCCAATAGCCGTAATGGAAGGGCAGAAACAGCACCCCCGGTCGAATGTCCGCGATCCGTGCGGCGGCGCGCACCGTGCTGCGGGGACTTCGGATCTCGACCGGATCGCCGTCGCGAATGCCGTGGGTGGCCGCATCTGCCGCTGACAGCTCGACCCACACCTCCGGGGCCGCACCGTTGAGTTCCGGTGCCCGGGCGGTCTTGGTTCGGGTGTGGAAGTGGTAGACGGTCCGCCCCGTGATCAGGGCGAAAGGGTATTGCGCCGACGGTGGTTCGTGCGGCGTCTCATAGTCTGCGGACTTGATCAGCGCGCGTCCTTTCGGATCGTTCGCCCGGTACCTGGTGGCGTCGACGGGAGATCCGGTGATCAGGTCCTTGCCGTACGTCTCGCACTCGTCGGCCGCGGTCCAGAAACGACCGTCCGCATAGAGGCGTGCCGTGCCGCCGGGCGCGGTGTCCGTGCACGGCCACTGCACGCTGCCCTGCTCACGCAGCCCCGCATAGCTCATGCCGCTGTAATCGCAGAGTCTGCCGGCGCTGCACCGCTTCCACGCTTCGAACACGGCCTCCGCGTTCGACCACGGCGTCAGCGGGCGGCCGTCTCGGTCACGGAAGTCCATCCGTCGCGAGAAGTCCAGAAAGATGTCCAGATCCGCACGGGCCCCTCCGGGTGGGTCCACCGCCTTCTCCGACAGGTGCACGGTGCGGTCCGCGTTGGTGAAGGTACCGACCTTCTCGCCCCACGCCGCCGCGGGCAGCACCACGTCGGCGAGCATGCCGGTCTCGGTGAGGAAGATGTCCTGCACCACCAGGAACAGACTCTCCTTCGAGAGGATCGACCGTACCCGGCGCAGCTCCGGCATCGAGACAGCGGGATTGGTCGCGGAGACCCAGAGCATCTTCAGCGATTCCTGCTCGGCGTACCGGAAGATCTGCATCGCGTGGGTCGGCGGCGCGAAATGCGGGATCGTCGCCGCATCGACGTTCCAGACCGAGGCGAGCTCTCTCACGTGTGCGGGGTTGGCCCAGTTCCGAAAACCGGCCAGGTCGCCGTCGGCGCCGCACTCACGGGTGTTCTGTGCGGTCGGCTGCCCGTTCATCTGCAGTACGCCGCAGCCCGGACGTCCCAGCATTCCTCTGAGCAGGTGGATGTTGTTGACCTGTACCGCCGACGCCGTGGCTTGATGCGACTGGTAGAACCCCTGCAGGACCGTCGACAACAGTCTCTGGGCTTCGCCTATCAGCCTCGCCCCATGCCGGATGTCGTCGGCCCCGACTCCGCAGATGTCTGATACTCGCTCCGGCGGGTACTGCGAGACGAGGTCGGACAGGTCCTCGAATCCGACGGTGTGTTCCCGGATGAACTCGTCGTCGATCCACCCGTTGACGACGAGTTCGCGCAACAGACCGTTCATCAGTGCGAGGTTCGTTCCGGGCAGCGGCGCCAGATGGACGCTCGCCCGTCGCGCGACCGCGGTTGTCCGCGGGTCGACGCAGAGGAGCTTCGGCGGATCCGGAGCCGCGAGACGGTCGAGTATCCGCATCCAGGTGACGGACTGGGTCTCCGCGACGTTGTGCCCGAAAAGCGCGATGACGTCCGCATGGTCGACATCTGCCAACGTACCGGGTTGGCCGTCACTGCCGAACGATTCCTTCAGTGCTTCACCGGCGGTAGCGGTGCACAGGCGAGTGTTGCCGTCGAGGTGGTTCGTACCGATCCCGGCGCGGGCGATCACGCTCAGCGCGTAGTACTCCTCGAGGAACAGCTGGCCGGATGTGTAGAACCCGATCGAACTCGGGCCGCTGGAGTTCAGCTGTCGAGATGCAGCGGAGATTAGCAGCGCTACCCCCGGAAGTCTGACAGAACATGCGTGCCTCGATGAGTCGTGTCAATTTTGATTCTCCATGTGGTCGGCCATCCAAGTCACTTTCGGCGAACATTTGGCGTAGATCGATCTCTTGCGGCGCCCATGCAGCGGCAACCCCTCTGCTCTGACGACCGAGCATCGCCTCACACAAGTCAGCATGTCGCACATATGCCAAGTGCCATAACGCCAATCGGAGAAAGACTCATAGACAACTGCACAAGCCGGTGCTTTGTCCACGCTATCTTGCTCATCTCCACGAGCTGTTTCGACAGTACCGGAAGAAGAGTCGGGCCCTCGAGCCGATCCTGAACGGCTTCGGGCGTCAGGTGCCGCAGGTGTCCGAAATAGACAAAGTTGTCCGGCGCCTCAACCTCGAGGTTGGAGGCCCGTAGCCGGGGACGCACAACCCAGGCCGCACATAGGACGCTAGCTACTAAGAGGAGGATGCCAACGACGTACCAGACTACGGCCCAGCCCCCAAGGTCATGGAGCACCCGCCCCTCGCCCGACAGCGTGATAACTCCCACGAGGAGCGCGGTCTCAATTGTCAGTGCAAATGGCGCCTTCGTATCGGAGATATTGTCAAGACCTGTGGATGAGGTTGTTTCAGGCGGCCTCCTCTTGCGATGTTGATGGGGTGTCGGATTCGACGAGTTTGCCTTTCTCGAAGGTCTTGCCGGCTCGGACGAGGGCGACGACGTGGGGTGCGTTGAAGCGCCCTGGGTTCCGTTCCGAGTCTCAGCAAGGAGAATCGGAGTATGCCCAAGAAGTTCAGTCCAGAGCTGCGTGAGCGTGCCGTGCGCATGGTCTACGACCGCCAAGCCCGCGAGGGCGGCC
>NZ_BAAARB010000039.1:0-9461 GCF_039531975.1 Gordonia cholesterolivorans
CCACGGATACCTCGGCGACGTCCCGCCCGCCGAGTTCGAGCACGCGTTCTATGCTGTCCAAGCCGACCGCGAACAGCTGGTCGGAATCAAATAGCGCGAGTCTCCATCAAACCCAGGGCGCTTCAGAACTCGACATTGTGCGCGCCGTACAGCAGGTTCTTCACCGACTCCAGGTCGACGTCGTAGACCGTGAACTCGTAGGTGGCGCCGTACTCGTTCTGGTTGATGATGTAGTCGCCGCCGTCGTAGTCCTTCTCGGTGTTCGACGTGCGGGTGATCTTCCGCAGGTGGCCCTCATCGGTGAGGACGCCGAGGTTTCCTGCGAGGAACGCGGCAGGCAGCTCCGAGGTGGCGTCGGTCGGCAGCTCGGTCCCGACCGGGGCGACGAATGCGACGCCACCCTGAGGTCCGGCGGACTTCGCCGAGTAGGTGTCCTTGATTCCCATGATGTGTTGCCCCTTCTTAGGCGGTTTGGTCAGGAGCCGAAGGGTCTATTCAGTTGTGTCAGAAGGTCAAGCAATGCAGTGGACCAGCGACTGTCCACCGGTGCTGTGTCGTGATGTCAGGGTCTGGGTTGTCTGCGATCGTGACGCCGCGGTCACCATCACCCCACAGGATGATCGCCTCCGATGTGTATGGCGCCGCGGCGAGGATGTCGTTCACCTTGATGGCCAACTGTTCGGCGGCTGGCCCGTCCGGTGCCCAGCATTCGACGATCAGCAGCATGTGATCGACCGCGCGGGTGCGCTGACCGCCGGCCCGAACCACCCGCAGGAACGATGAGGGCCGCGGATTCGGGACTTTCCCCGATGTCGGCAGTCCGGTCCCCTCCTTGAGGACCCGGATCGCTTCGGCGAGCGGCGCGGTCACGATGACATCGCTCGAATCAGCGTGTGATTCTTCGCGTTGTCGGCGATGGCTTTCGCGTCCGCCGTCACCACTGAGGCACGCCAGCGTCCCTGTGGCCGCATCATGCCCTGCCGGCTGCCGGTCGCATACGTGCCCTTGCCCATCGCATTCGCACGAGCGCAGATCCGCTCAGCATGCGACTCGAGTTCAGCAATCACGCCGGGATCACGCCTGAGCTCGTAGAACGCTGCGACGTTGAAAACAACGCGCATTACCACCTCCATTCCGGAGGCTTAGACATGCCTCCACGTTTGGCGCCGAGCAATATTGCTCACGCATCGGGAAGTGACGCCGAACGACTTTGCTACCGCCGTTTGGTTGATCCCCGTTGCGAGCAGTCGCCGGATCTCAATCACTTGTCCCTCGGTGAGTTTTGCTTGCGCACTTCGCGAACCTTGCGTCGTACGCTTCCTGGTGACCGCGTCATTCGCGTTGTCCTGGACTGTTCCAAGCTCCAGGTGGTCCGGATTCACACACTTCCTGTTGTCGCACCTGTGACGGACTACGAGGCCTTCAGGGATCTCCCCGTTCAGCTTCGAAAATATCCATCGATGCGCTGGGTAGGGCCGGTACCCGTAGCTGCATTCCGCTTGGAACTGGCCGTACCCATTGGAGAACAGTCTCGCTGCCCATTCCCAGCAACCGAACTCAGTCTTGTTGACCTTCTCCCAGAATCGTTCTAGGTCGGACTTGACCGGCAGATACTCCGTGCGGCCATGAGTTCGCATCATGGCACTGTGACGGTCGCACAGTCCGTGAGCATGATGGGGCCTGTCACACCCCTCCGCATCACATCCCGTGCGGGGAACCATCTTCGGGGTCGGCTGCTTCCCCTTCGCCACTTGCCCGCGGTGGAGATCGCAGTACGGACCACGTCCGCGCATCTTCTCGTGGCACCAATCGAGCGAGCACTCGGGTCGACAATCTTCGGAACAGTACGCGAACCTTCCCGACTGCTTCGGATGTCCACATGTCGGGCAGTAATGGGTGCGGGTAGCCTTCAAGGCAGCCCCTCCTTGGTGAGTCAAGTGAGCGGGTTAGGCTCCGGTAGGTGTTCCACCACCATCCGGGGCCGATTTCTCTATTTTACCAGGTCAGCTGACGTTCCAGTCGATCCTCACACGGACCTCACTTTCATCCACGAGCCCGGCGCGTACGCCACCCACAGCTTCCCTGGACGCTCCATCACCACGAGGACACCGGACGGTTCGGTCACCCACGTGACTTCGGGCCCATCGAACGTGTCGTACACGTCCTCGAGCTTCCCGGTCGCCTCGTTGACCTCGGCGCCGGTCACGATCTCGATCACCCTGACACTTTCCGCAGGTTCACAACCCCGCCAGGATTCCAGCCGAACGGACTGTGATCGAACATCTCCGGATCGCCAATCACTTCGAACTCGACACCATCGAGGACCATGAGGTCCCGGTGAGAGCACTCGAATCCGGGCGGCACCAACAGTTCAACCTCCACGACCTCTCGATCATGTCCAGCCAACTTCGGCTCATCCGACTGCGGCGCCCCCCATCCGTACACAGGCTTCGGGACCTCCGGAAACCAGAAATCAATGTCGTTTCCATGTGCATCCGTGGCAGTGCTGTCGTATCGGCGATGACCGACACTGAACAGCAGCGGGAACTCGGCCATCATGCCTCCCACAACGGATACTCACCCGCAGTCAATACAGCACCACATGAGCAGGCATCGCCGCCGAGGTTCAGTGAGCACCAGATCGAATGACCTGACCGCCCCGTAGGTGCTGAGTCAAGCGTGAACGCAGCCCCCGAGGTCTTGCACATCTTCTCGAGTTGAGAGATCTCAGATGGCCAAAACAGGTTGTTCCGCCGAGTGTTCGAGTCGATCACCTGCTGATACGGACCAGCCTGCTTCGTTGTGATCGCGCCGCTTCCAGCATCGTTCCACCGGAGAATCGCGCCCCGAATCACCGCTTTCGCAGCATCCGGGTGCGCGAAGTCCTCATCAACGATGCATGGAGCGACGAGTTTCGCCATCCCGACAGCATCCGCAATCATCTCCAAGGCTTTTTCCTCGTCGATAGCCGCGAACGGCGCCAGATCGTCAGGAGTCAGCGCTACCGGCGTCATCCTCGACGACCTTCTTCGTGGAACGACGCGATGACCGCGGAGCCGCCTTGTCCGCGAGCTCCCACGGACCGGCCAGCATCAGCTTGCCGCGCTCGTCATCGACGTTCGCGATGACCCCATGAGCTCTGTGACGAAGACGCATCACGGAGTCACCGCGTCTTCGATGACTGCGAACTGATCAGCGAAGACATACCATCCGTACACGATCTCCGTGCGGAACAGGACCTCGTTGTGGCCTGCCAGATCACGGCCAGTGTTGTCGGGATCACCGAACTCGAGCATCTTGAACGGGAACGACTTCTGGACGCCCCAACGGATACCGGACTGGTAGTTGCCGAGGATCGCACGAACCTTGTTGTCTGCGGCGTCACCGTCGGTCGGCTTGCCCGAGACGGTGGTCGACACTGCAGCCGAGACACCCTCGAACGAGGACAGGTTCGCGCCGAGTCCCAGTTCCGGGTACTTCTTGCGGCCGTCGTTGTAGCGGGCGGTAGACAGGGTCCACGCGTACTTCGGGTCGAACGCGACACCGTTCACCGAGTATCCGTCACCGATGACCAGACCTGCTGCCTGCTCGAAATCGAGATCCGCATTCGCGCCGGCCTCGATGCGCTTGGTCGTCGAGTTCAGGTAATTCGTCCACGCAGTCAGCGCATTGCCGGTCCGCGGGTTGATTCGGTAGTACAGACCGAGATCCAGGCCACGCGAGATCGCTCGCGCGCACTTCTCCTGATACTTGGCGAGGATGCCGAGCTGGTAGTCCTCATCGGCCCACTTGAACTCGTCCGAGGTCCGCATCTGGACGACAGCCTTGTGCGGGACCGCGGTGACCTTCGACGGCTTCGCGTCGTCGGACCCCTTGGCTGCGGACTCCTCGACGAACTCTGCAGTCAAGTCGTCGTCGAAGGTGATGATTTCAGTCTTGCCGAACCGCATCGGCTCCTGGCCCGAGAGTGCGGCTACGGTCGAACCCGTCTTCGCCTTCTCTACGATGCCGGATGCGATGTTCGTCGGCAGGAACAGATCGGTGCTCTGGAGCACTGCCATGATCGTTTCTCCTTGATCACTGACCTCGACCGGTCAGCGTGCTCAGGAACTCCTGAGTGCTGGACGGTTTCGGCCTCGGGTTGGCGCCCTCGCGAGATACGTAGGGCTGGTTTGTCTTGCGTTGTTCCATGAGGTCGCTGTACCGCTTCGCCTGCGCGATGAGGGTTTCCTCATCGGTGCCGGTGAGGAATAGGTCGGCGTCGGACGGTTCCCCGTCTTCACCTCGCTTGGTCGGCACATTCCAGTCCCCAGCGACGCGGAGCCGCAACGAATTCGCCTGCGACTGCGCGTACTGCTTTTCGAGATCAGCGAGGCGATCTTCGGCAGTTTTCTTCTCTTCCGCCGCAGCCTTGAGGGTCTCGTAGTCGGAGTACTTCTCGGACGCCTTGCGGCGTTCCTCGTTGCGCGCCTTGCCGATGAGTCGACTGATCTCCTCGTCGGTGTACGTCTTCCCCGCTGGCTCGTTACTGGCGCCATCCGGGGCGTCTTGCGCGCCGGAGTCTCCCTGGGGGTTGGTGTTTTCGCTCATCAGAACTCCCGTTTCCGTCCCGTCGGACATCGACCGGCATTGGAGCGCTGCCGTGGGCGCTTCCCCCTCGTCGGGGGTGGTCTTAGAGATTCGCCGCGATCCACGCCTTAGCGCGGTCGCGGTCGGACTGCTTCGTATCCTCGGAGCGTCGACGCGCAGACGGAACGAACTCAGCCTTCACCGCCTGCGTCTGCTCCGGGCTCCACGCTGGCGCAGCCGAGCATTTGCAGTGGTCATGAGAGGCGAAGTCGACGGTCGCCTTCGTGTACACAGCTCCGCGGGATACGAGCATCGCGCAGAATCCGCACTCGCCGGTGCCGGTGCGCATCCAGCCTCGGGCGCGTGGGTCCCGCACCGACGACGTCGTGATGACATCACGGCTGTAGTTCGTGATCCTCCGCTGTACGCCACCGGTGATCAGGGACCGGAACGCGTCTTCGGTGGTGGCCTTCGCGAGCGCCCATTCGACGAGCTGCGTCGTTCCGGGCGCTTTTGGTTCAGGCACGACCGCAGTGAACCCGGGTCGCACTCCCTCGTTCATGCGAAGCTCGTCGTACCAGTCTGCTGCGACCGATGCGGACGCACTGCCGTAGGTCTGCACGACCTCCGCGAGGATCTCGGCGAGCGCTGCAGGATCGCCGCCGACTGACCGCCAGATTGCTTGTAGGTCGCGCTGTGCTTGCAGGTTCAGGTCGCGGATGAGGCGGCGGAACTGATCGTACGGGGTCATGGCGTAACGGGTGGCTGATCCTGATCAGCAGTAGACTGTGTCTGCTGCTGCCGCGCGAGGATACGGTCGAGTGCCGACCCGCCGTCGTGTCGCCGTCGTTCGGCGAGCGCGATTCGACGCTGCTGTGCATCGAGCCCAGCCAGTTCCAGTCCCATCTCCGTCTCCGCAAGCCACGGAACCGACGAAAGGACTTTCGATCCGGCGTCCGCAGCCGCGGCACGCGACTGGAACAGTGGCGACCTCCACCGAGCCTCCATCGACGCCCACTCGGCCGGCACTTCAGTGAGACCGTTCTGGATCGCGAGACCACGAGCAACCGACCGGCGGATCGGCAACGACCAATCGTCAGTCGCGCCTTCAGCTTCTGCGATCAGATCCTCCCGTGACTCCGCATACGCGTCCGCTGATGCCGGGTTCGAGTAGTCGGTGATCGCCAGCGCAGAATCCGGAAGACCGGAGGCGCGAGCAAACAGCTTCGCGTACGTGTTCAGCGCCGCCAGATGCGGCGCCGGCGTAGCAGCCGAGAACTGCTTCACGTCAACCCTCGCAAGCGCATCCGACGGAGCATCAGGATCGTCAGGGATGCTCTTCTGCCGGCCCAGCATGACCCGCCAGTCGGCCTTCATCGTGCCGTCTTCGTTCTTGAAGATCGACTCATCCGCGCCGAGCAGCCAGTACTCCGGGAAGGAGTACACGTCCATGTGGCCTTCGAGGCGCACAACAGCGTTCGTCGCACGGTCCTGCAGCGACATCATGTCCCGCGAGATCCGCGACGCACCGAACTCACGCACCCATGGCTTGAAGCCGAGTGGCTCCACCGGGATGCCCCACCTGTGAGACGACCGAGTCACGGTCCATGTGACATCCTTGTCGCACTGCACCACCAGGTTCGGCAGGTACAGGGCCAGTCCGTTCGGGTTCCCCTCGTCGTCGAGGGACGTGATGGACAGGAAGTCATCAAGGCGACGCAGTCGTGTGTTCCACGTCCCGGTGCCCGACAGGGCGTCCTTGGTATGGATCAGCGACTTCGGTTCGCCCTCCGCGCCGACCGTGTTCACAATCCACGAGACGCCGTGTAGCAGCGAGTTGACCTGCCCGCCCTTGAGTGTCGGCATCAGCTGGTTCGCGTCGACGAGGTCGCGGTAGCCGAGCGCGTCTAGGTCGCCATCCGGCCACACGATCGACTCGAGGGTGCAGCGGCGCGCGAGAGCGTCGACTGCCTTCGCGGTCCATCCGAGGACGATGCCGAGCTTGTAGTAGATCGGCGGCACCACCGGTGCGAGCTGGCGGATCGCCCGCTTGCCGTCGTAGTACGACGATCGCAGCAGGTTCCGTGGAGCCCTCGCCATCAGCTGCGCGTGCAGTCGCGAAACAGTGCGCTGCTCTTCGTCAGTCAGGCCGGGGATCGTCAGGACGGATTCATTCACGAGATGATCGCCCTCCTTCCCTGTCTGGTTGTGCGTCGTGGCCGAGCGTTCGCCGCACCAGCCAAGGCCAGTGCTGTTGCCATCGCTGGGGCGTTGTGGATCGAGTTCTTGAGGTCGAACGTCCAGACTGCGCCGTCGCGGCCCAGCTTCTTACGCGCCCCGGCAAGCGAATCTGCTAGCTGGGGTTGATCCTCATGGGTCAGCCACTTCGCCTCGCAGCCCTCGACGAGCAACTCGCAGCCACGGCCGACATCGCCGGTCGATGCTGGGCGCACCGTCAGGCGCTTCGCCTGCAGCATCGGAACCAGCGGTGCCGCCGCGCCGTAGTTAGACACGAACACCGTCATCCGACGAGACGCGCGCCCAGCGACCCATTCCGCGACCAGGTCCAGGCGCGGGTGCGCGAACACTTCCTCGACGTGTCGGTCGTCGCCATCAGCCCAGCACGCGACGACCGAGAACAGTCCGTCATGCGCCGCGATCCCGAGAGAATCAGGAGCAACACCCTGGTCTGGCCCGGCATCGACAAGCTCCGCCCATCGTCGCGGCGAAACGATCGCCTGCGACGCCTCATCCCAAATCCCCAGCGCCTCACGATTCCACGAATCGTCCGACTTGAGCTTCTTCCGCAGTCGCAGCAGAGCCCGCTCGGACGTGCGACGCGGAAACGATGGATTCGCCTTGCGCCACTGATCACGATCCATCGGATCGCAGCCACGGTCAGCCGAGAACTCGACATACAGGGTGCCGTCCGACTCCCCATCGATCGCCTCCTGCCGAAGCAATGAGAAGAACTCGCCATCATCGCGCGGACGCGGCGGCGTCCCCATCACGAACGTCAGCGGATTCACCGCAACATTCTGAGTCGCACCCATATCCTCCAGGGTCGACTCCGGGAGGATCTGCCCCTCATCGAGAACCAAAATCCCCACGTTCGTCATGCCTCGCCCGAACCCCGACTCCCGAGCACCGAACAGAATCCGAGAACCGTTGTTGAACACGATCTTCTCGTCACCCTTACCGCGCAACACCTGCTGAACGTGCGCAGCCACCTTCGGCTTCTGAGCCATCCCATCGAACTGCCGAAAAGTCTCAGCCGCAGTCGTCTTCCGATGCGCCGTCCAGATCACCGTCAACTTCGGATGAATCAAGCACAACGCGAAGATGATGCACGCCACCAGATACGTCTTGCCAACCTGCCTCGGAATCGACAACACGATAGTGTCCGACGCGTACTCGCCGTTGGCGAGCTTCGCCAACGTAAGTCTGCCGACATCGTCCTGCCAGCGATCGAAACCCCATCCGAGCCGCAAACACGTCTTCCGAACTCGCGGCCAAGCCGTCGAAGCGATACCCGCCGGAGCAACCACATGCCGGGCAACCGACGACAGGCGACGATCAGTATCCGGTGCCGTCCCAGGCTTCGTCGTCATCGCTCGCGATCACCGACTGATCTTCATCCTCAGCAATCTCAATCGCCTCGATCTCCCGACCAATCTCCAACTGCCGGCGAGACAACGCTGCCAGATCACGCGCCGGCGTATTCGGATCATCCATCGCCTTCGCCAACCGCCGACGCATCGCCCTCAACTCATCAATCCGACTGCCCGCCTCAGCCGACTCGAGGATCGACTTCGGTGACTCCGTCTTGCGCTCCCCGTCAGGGACCGCACGCAACGAGGCCTTGCTAGCCATCAGGCCTCCTTTGGGAAATATCGAATGGGGGGCGCCGCCTATGCCTTGGGGGGCAGCTGTGGCCGTGTTGGGGTGTCCCTCCCCTGGGGTGGTCACCATGTGCGCTTGGTCACGTGGATTCTGATGCCCCCGGGGGGTTCTTCGTCGGGGAGGTGGTCACTCTTTGCTCGGTTGCATGCGCGATGAAAGGGGTCTTTGTTGTCGAGGGTGTCGGATCCGCCCTTGTTGAGGGGGATGCGGTGGTCTACGACGTAGGACAGTGGGTCGTCTGGTCCGGCGTCGTAGTCGATTGGGATGCCGGGGTATAGGCAGTGGGCCCATGCGCATGGGGGTTTGTTGCGGGCGATGATGCGGCGGTGCCGGTCTCGGATGGTGGTGTTGCGGTTGGTGCTCACGGCGATTGTCGTTGTGCGAAGCAGAGGATGGAGCAGTCGGAGAGGCGTGTGACTTCGCATCGTTCACACCAGCGTCCGATGTCGGTGTCTGTGTCGAGGACGTCGAAGTGGTCGTCGTTCACTGGTCCTCGATCGTGATGCGACCTCCAGGTGTGTGCTGCACCAGCACTCGTCCGTCGGGCAGGTTTGCGTGTAGCGGCGTTGCGGAAGTGGGGATGGTCAGTGAGCCGATGATGTCCCCTGCATCTCCGGGCCAGTGAGCGCCGTCGCCGTGCGGGCAGGCCTGCATCTCGGTGAGGAGGCTCCGGTGCTTCTCGGCGATGGCCTTGGGGATCATGCAGTCGCTCATGACTCGGCCTCCTCGTCTGCTTCGAAGTACCAGCCTGCGACGCTCTGGTGGTGGCCGTCGTGCCTGGCGGTGAGTACGCAGTGCAGCTTCCAGTTGAAGCCGTCTTCGTCGAGCTGGGGTAGGTATGCGGTGCAGGGTCGGCCAGTAGGTCTGAAGCGCCCTGGGTTTGATGGAGACTCGCGCTATTTGATTCCGACCAGCTGTTCGCGGTCGGCTTGGACAGCATAGAACGCGTGCTCGAACTCGGCGGGCGGGACGTCGCCGAGGTATCCGTG
>NZ_BAAARB010000040.1:0-8195 GCF_039531975.1 Gordonia cholesterolivorans
CTGGGCCGACGGCGGCCCCACCGACATCGACCACCTCGGCGCCGCATGCGGACGCCACAATCGCTCCGTCGGACCCCGCCCCGGGCAATGGCAGACGATGATCCTGATCGACGGACCCCACGCCGGCAGAGTCGCCTGGCGACCCAGCGGCAACACCAGCGGCGGGAGAACGCGGCCCGGGTGGCGGATCAACCAGATCCACCACGCTGAACTGCTCCCGGGCCACGAACCCCAGCCGCCGCCGTTGCCGCAACCGAGGCTGTGAATCGCACTGTCGGGACGGCTATCCCGTTCGGCCGCCGACGGGCGGTCGGCTTCAGTCTCAAGGCGAGGTTGAGGACTCGGCCGACACTCCGACGCCGCCGATTGCGGTTGCGACGTCGGGCGATCATGGACGGACCGGCCAGGTGCAGCAGGTCTGCGGAGCGCCTGCCGTGGACGTCCGTCTCGACACATTAGGATCGAGACGACCAGTTTCGCAGCGTGCACAACCGGGGAGGAGCATCGAACAGGTGAGTGCATCCAACCCCCGCGGCAAAGCACAGCAGGGTCAACTCGACGTGCCGGCGGACAAGCTCGGGCCGACGGGACGCCCCTACCGCGACATTCCGGACCCCGCGCCCCGCGAGAAGCACGGCCCGGCGGTCATCGTCGCGATGTGCAACCAGAAGGGCGGCGTCGGCAAAACCACCTCGACGATCAATCTCGGTGCCGCACTTGCCGAATGCGGTCGACGCGTACTGCTCGTCGACCTCGACCCGCAGGGGGCGCTGTCCGCCGGTCTCGGGGTGGCGCACCATGAACTCGAAGAGACGGTCCACAACCTCCTGGTCCCGCCGTACGCGGCGACCGACGACGTCCTGATGCGCACCCGCGTCGACGGACTCGATCTGCTCCCGTCGAACATCGATCTGTCGGCGGCCGAGATCCAGCTCGTCACCGAGGTCGGGCGCGAACAGGCGCTCGCCCGTGCGCTGCACCCGGTGGCCGACCGGTACGACTACATCCTCATCGACTGTCAGCCGTCGCTCGGCCTGCTCACCGTGAACGCGCTGGCGTGCGCCGACAACGTCGTGATCCCCATGGAGTGCGAGTACTTCAGCCTTCGCGGGCTCGCACTTCTCACCGACACCATCGAGAAGGTTCACGACCGACTCAATCCCAAGCTCGAACTCGGGGGCATCCTGGTCACCATGTTCGACCAGCGCACTCTGCACTCGCGGGAAGTGATGGCCCGCGTGGTCGAGGTGTTCGGCGACGCCGTGTACGACACCGTCATCAACCGAACCGTGCGGTTCCCGGAGACGTCGGTCGCCGGTGAGCCGATCACGTCATGGGCGCCGAAGTCGTCGGGGGCGAAAGCGTATCGCGACCTCGCACGTGAGGTGATCGCCCGCAACGAGACTCAGGCGTGACCGGGACCGAGGAGACTCTGACCCCCGTCGGCGACGGGCCCGCGACCTCCGGCCCGGAGACGGCAGACGCCGAGGCGGGCGGGCGGAGCGACGGCTTCCAGGTCCGCCTCGCCAACTTCTCCGGGCCGTTCGACCTACTGCTCAACCTGATCAGCCAGCACCGCCTCGACGTCACAGAGGTGGCGCTCCACGTGGTGACCGACGATTTCATCGCATACACCAAGGCGCTGGGCGCCGAGGCCGACCTCGAACAGACCACTGAGTTCCTGGTGATCGCCGCAACCCTGCTCGATCTCAAAGCCGCGCGGTTGCTGCCCTCCGGCGAGGTGGAGGACCCCGAAGACCTGGCGCTGCTCGAAGCCCGCGACCTCCTGTTCGCGAGGCTTCTGCAGTACCGTGCCTACAAGCAGGTCGCCGTCCTGTTCGGCGAACTGGAGGCGGCAGCGCTGCAACGGTATCCGCGCGCTGTTTCGCTGGAGGCGAGGTTCGAAGATCTCCTGCCCGAGGTGGATCTGGGCGTGAATCCGCAGCGATTCGCGGAGATCGCTGCGGCGGCCGTAGTACCGAAGCCGAAACCGACCGTCGGGCTCGACCATCTGCACGGATCCACGGTGTCGGTGCCCGAACAGGCCAAACGGCTCACCGAACTGCTCACCGCGGCCGATGGTCAGTGGTTGACGTTCGGGGCATTGGCGGCAGAGTGCGCGAACGGACTCGAAGTGGTGGCCCGGTTCCTGGGATTGCTCGAGCTGTATCGGGAGCGCGCGGTGCAGTTCGAGCAGCCGGAGCCGCTCGGTGAGCTCAAAGTCTGTTGGACCGGCGACCGCGAAGCACAGGAGATCGACATCGAGAAGTCGGAGGACTACGGATGACGACAGAACCGGGGATGACGAGCGATCATGGGCGGACGGACGAACCCGACATGGACGCCGGCATCGACGAGGGCGATCACCTGGAAGACGACGAGTTGCGGGCCGCACTGGAAGCGGTGCTCCTCGTCGTCGACACGCCGGCCACGGTGGACGAACTCGCGTCCGCTGTCGGTCAGGACCGCACACGCGTCCGGCAGCTGCTTCGGCGGATGAGCGCCGACCTCACCGCGGCAGGCAGCGGGATCGACCTTCGCTTCGCCGGCGACGGATGGCGCTTCTACACCCGTTCCGACTACGCGCCCTACGTCGAGAAGCTGCTGCTCGACGGCACGCGGAGCAAGCTGACGCGAGCGGCGCTCGAAACGCTCGCCGTGGTCGCCTACCGGCAACCCGTCACCCGTGCTCGCGTGAGCGCGATCCGCGGAGTCAACGTCGACGGAGTGGTGCGGACACTGCTCGCACGCGGGCTCATCAGCGAGGCCGGGACCGACGAGACGACGAACGGCACGCTGTATGTCACCACCGAGCTCTTTCTCGAGCGGCTCGGTCTCGCGTCCTTGAGTGATCTGCCCGACATCGCACCCCTGCTTCCGGGCGTCGACGTGATCGACGACCTCGGCGAGGAACTCCTCGACGATCCGCGATTCGCCAAACTGGGCGGTGGCCAGGCACAATCGAATGTTGATGTCTCGGCGCAGGCATTGGCGGAGGCCGATGAGGGCTGAGCCGCCTCGGGCCGTGACACCACCTGAAAATCAATACAGTTGAAGGACACTTCATGGCATCCGCTAGCCGAGACGGCACACCGGGAAAGCGACGAGGGAGCGGGACCAACCGCTCGTCGTCGGACAAACAGAATGCACGCGGCAAGAACGTGGCAGGCAAGAAGGGCGCTCCCTCGGGCAAGCGCGGCGCGCCGGCCAAACGCGGTGGTCCGGGACAGCAGCCGTCGAGCCGCAAGCCGCATCGCAAAGGCAGCTCCCGCGTCGACGTCGAGTCGGGCAAGATCCGCCTCAACAACTCCAAACCCGCCCGGCACCAGGTGGCTGAGGTGGAGGGCGACGGCGTCACCTACGTCTCCGACGGGATGCGACTGCAGAAGGTCCTCGCGGCGGCGGGCGTCGCCTCCCGTCGAGGCGCCGAGGAACTGATCGCCGCCGGACGTGTCGAGGTCGACGGCGAAGTGGTCGTCGAGCAGGGACTGCGGATCGACCCGAACACCGCGATCATCAAGGTCGACGGCGCCCGCGTCGTCATCGACGAGTCCAAGCAGTACCTGGCGCTGAACAAGCCCAAGGGCTGGCACTCCACGATGAGCGACGAGCACGGCCGACCCTGCATCGGTGACATCGTCGCCGAGCGTGTGATGGCCGGTCAGCGACTCTTCCACGTCGGGCGGCTCGACGCCGACACCGAAGGACTGCTCCTGCTCACCAACGACGGCGAGCTCGCGCATCGCCTGATGCACCCGTCGTACGAGGTGCCGAAGACGTACCTGGCGACGGTGCGCGGCGAGGTCAACCGCGGTCTCGGTCGAGAGCTGCGTCGGGGTGTGGAGCTCGAGGACGGCCCGGTGAGCGTCGACTCGTTCGCGCTCCTGGAGGTGAATCAGGGCAAGTCGTTGATCCGGCTGACCCTGCACGAAGGGCGCAAGCGGGTCGTGCGTCGCCTGCTCGCCGAGGTCGGTTTCCCCGTGACACGACTGGTCCGTACCGACATCGGTCCGGTGGCGCTCGGCAAGCAGCGTCCCGGCAGCCTGCGCGTCCTCGACAACAAGGAGATCGGCGCGCTGTACAAGGCGGTGGGAATGTGACCGGCGTCAGCGAACCGAGTGCTGCTGAGTCGATGAGGGTCGTCGCGATCGACGGCCCCGCGGGAACCGGCAAATCGACGGTCTCGGGCAAGCTGGCGTCCCGTATCGGGGCCCACATGCTCGACACCGGCGCGATGTACCGTGCCGCGACGCTCGCCGTCCTGCGGGCGGGAGTTCGGCCCGACGGTGACGAGGTCGGCGACATCGTCGACGCCGCCGACATCCGGCTGACGGTCGGCGGCGACGACGCGGGGGACACCCAGGTGTTCCTCGACGGTGAAGACGTCTCCCGAGAGATCCGCACCGACGAGGTCACCGCGGCGGTGTCCGCGGTGTCGGCGAACCCGCGGGTGCGCGAGAAGCTCGTCGAACTGCAGCGCGCGCACGCCGACGACGCGTACCTGGTCGTCGAAGGACGTGACATCGGCACCGTGGTGTTCCCGGACGCCGCACTCAAAGTGTTCCTGACCGCGACGCCCGAGGCCCGGGCCGAGCGGCGTCACCGGCAGAATCTCGCTGCCGGCCGCGAGAGCATTCTCTCCGAGGTCCTCGACAGCGTGAACCGTCGCGACCATCTGGATTCGACCCGAGCGGTGTCGCCGCTGCGCGCGGCCGACGACGCGGTGCTGGTCGACACCAGCGACATGACCCTTGAGCAAGTGATCGACCGGCTCGCCGAGCTGGTCGCCGAGCGGATCGGAGTCCGCCCATGAGTGACGATTTCTCCACCGAGTTCGCCGACCCCAACCTGGCCGGCGACGGCACATGGTCGGACGAGGGCGATTGGGACCTGTCCGATTTCGTGACCGACGACGCCGCGGGAGAGAGCGCCGCACTGCCGGTGGTCGCGATCGTGGGACGGCCGAACGTCGGCAAGTCGACCTTGGTGAACCGCATTCTCGGTCGTCGTGAGGCGGTCGTCGAAGACGTCCCGGGTGTCACGCGTGACCGTGTGTCGTACAAGGCCGACTGGATCGGCCGCCAGTTCATGGTCACCGACACCGGTGGGTGGGAGCCGGATGCCAAGGGGATGGGCCTGGCGATCGCCGCCCAGGCCGAGTACGCGATGCGCACGGCTGATGCGATCGTCCTCGTCGTGGACGCCACCGTCGGCGCCACTGCCACCGATGAGGCCGTCGCCCGTGTGCTGAGGCGGTCGAAGACCCCGGTGCTGCTGGCGGCGAACAAGGTCGACTCTGAGCGGATGGAAGCCGAGGCTGCATCGCTGTGGTCGCTCGGGCTGGGGGAGCCGCACACCATTTCGGCTGCTCACGGCCGCGGTACCGGAGATCTCCTGGACAAGATCCTCGAGGTTCTGCCGGAGTCGCCGCGCGAACGATTCGCCGTCGGCGGTCCGCGGCGTGTCGCGCTCGTCGGAAAGCCGAACGTCGGTAAGAGCTCGCTGCTGAACAAGTTGGCCGGTGAGGAACGCGCTGTGGTCGACAACGTCGCGGGCACCACCGTCGACCCCGTCGACGAGTTGATCGAACTGGGCGGCAAGCCCTGGCAGTTCGTCGACACCGCCGGATTGCGCCGCAAGGTGCGGAACGCCACCGGGCACGAGTACTACGCGTCGCTGCGGACCCGTGCGGCACTGGACTCGGCCGAGGTGGCTCTGCTGCTGATCGATGCCAGTCAGACGATCACCGAGCAGGACCTGCGCGTGCTGTCGATGATCGTCGACAGCGGTCGTGCGCTCGTCGTCGTGTTCAACAAGTGGGACCTCGTCGACGAGGACCGCCGCTACGAACTCGACAACGAGATCGACCGTGAGTTGGCGCGCGTTCCATGGGCACGGCGGGTGAACATCTCGGCGATGACCGGGCGGAGCGTCCAGAAGCTGGTTCCCGCGCTCGAGGGCGCGCTGGAGTCGTGGGACAAGCGCATCTCCACCGGTCAGCTCAACTCGTGGCTCAAGGAGATCATCGCCGCCACGCCGCCGCCGGTGCGCGGAGGGCGACAGCCGCGTGTCATGTTCGCCACGCAGGCCGCGACCAGACCTCCGACCTTCGTGTTGTTCACCACCGGCTTCCTGGAGGCGGGGTACCGCCGCTTCCTGGAGCGGAAACTGCGCGAGCGGTTCGGCTTCGACGGTTCGCCCGTGCGGATCAACGTCCGTGTGCGCGACAAGCGCGACCGAAAGAAGTAACTACGTGCCCACAGCGCCTGAGTACGAGTAGTGCTCGGGCGCTGTGGCACAATTCCGGCATGTTGATCATCGGAATCGTCCTCTGGGGCATGCTCATCGGTGCTGCCGCCCAACTGATCCTCGGAACCGGCCGCAAGGGGCTCAACTGGGGCATGGCTCTGGCCTCGGGCCTCATCGGCTCATTCGTGGGCGGACTCTTGATCAGCCTGATCGCCGGTGACGGTATCGAGTTCCGTCCCAGCGGCATCATCGGCTCCATCATCGGGGCTCTGATCGTCTCCGCGATCTGGATCGCGGTCGACCGTCAGCGCGCCGAAAAGTAGCCGTACGCAGGCGATTAGCAGTCTGGCCGTCGGGTGAGCTAAGGTGAATTCGCTTCGCCAGGCGGAGCAGACGGGCTGTGGCGCAGTTTGGTAGCGCACTTGACTGGGGGTCAAGTGGTCGCAGGTTCAAATCCTGTCAGCCCGACGTCGTGACCAGCACTTATGTGCTGGTCACAGTCGTGTGTGCCCTCTACGTGCCCACTCTTGCGCGTCAATCCGCAATCTTCGTCCGTGCTTTGATTACGCGGTGGACAAGAAGGTAGATGAGACTCTCGGTGGAACTATGGGTCATTTTTGGGTAGACCTGGCGACCTACAACCGAGCCGACACCTCCTGGCAAGGGCATGCCGAGCAACAGGACGACTACCTCGCCATTCGGACTATCAAACGACCCGACGAGGGACTCCCACAGCCGGGGAGTACTCCCATGCCAGACGCCGTTTATGGCGCTACTGAGGTCGGCGGGACGGTTGCCTACGACATTCGAAGTGTCCCCGAGAACAGCGTAATGGGGGGTAACAAGATCTCTGTACGCTCCTACCTCGCGCGCGGATTCGTTGTCGGTGTTGACCCGAGCGAGCTAGCCAGTGCGAAGGTTGTCTCGATCACCGCGAACTTCTATGGACTTGTCATGTGGAGCGGAGCGAAGGGCGCTCACATCGACTACGACCGGCAGCCAGACGGCCGGGTCAACACAATGACCTACACGGTTCGCCGGGTGACTCCGATCACTGCGGAGATCAGCGACCGGCGGACCCTGGAGATTGGTGTCAGTTGGGAAGCTAGCGAGCGCCAGTTCGATCAGTTCTCGGCGTCGACACCACTGACATTCACCATCACCAGATCTAGGCCCGGTACATGGTATGAACTCATTCGCCCGGTGATTGCCTTCCAGGATCTAATCAACTTGGCCTACGACGCTTTCGTCCCGTGCGTCGGCGGTTCGCTAGTCCCTCACTACCGGAAGGACGTTGAGCCGAGCAAGGGTGCGCTGTGGAGCAATTCGCTCATGGACGTTCCCGAGGGGGTAAAGCGTGCCTCGGAGAAGTCCGAGCGGCCGGCCTTCTCACTCGGGGCAATTGGTGGTGCGCCAGGCGTGCGGCGATGGCTGTTGTTGGCTGAGACGCATCCCCGCGCGGTGGGGCCGTTGACCAGCGCTCGCCGATTCGGCATGACGACGGTCGAGGTCGAGCTAATGAACATCGCCGTCGCTATCGAGTACTGGGTCGGAGCGTGCAAGAAGGAGTCGACTACGAGGCCGAAGTGGACCAAGGTCAAGAACAAGGGGTACGCCGAATTGCTGGCTATGCACGTTGGTTCAGCGTTCCGGAAGTTCGTCGGTGGTGATGAGTGCAAGTGGGCGCGTCTGTTCTGGGACCGATACACAGCTCTGAAACACGACCCATTGGTTTCGTATGACTCGTACGAGATTTCGACCCTGATGAGGAGCGGACGGATACTCCTGATGTGTGCTCTACTCAACCGGGTAGCAGGTTCTAACCTCGAAATTTCATCGGGGTGACGTCCTGGCCTGTGCGGTTTCGGATTGATGGTTGTGAGCTGATTGTGCCTGTCGGGTACGACAAGGCCGCCGATCGTCGGATACGTCCGGGTTCCACATCA
>NZ_BAAARB010000041.1:0-7076 GCF_039531975.1 Gordonia cholesterolivorans
CCGCGGCGGCCTTCTCCTCGACCGAGTAGCGACGAGTCGTCGGCTTCCCATTCGCCAGTTCCTTCGGCATAACTCCATCCTCGTTTCCAAGGTCAGGAGCCTCCAACAAACCCAGGGCGCTTCAATCCGACTGCGCGTACCCGCAGAGGTTCTCCACGATCCCTTTCGATTCCGGATCGGCGCCGTGACAGAAGTCCGGGGAAAACCCGTAGTGGGTGGCAAACCGCACATACGTGGGGGTGGGTACGACGACGTTGGCGACGACTCCACCTTTGAGGCAGCCCATCCGATCAGCGAGTACCTTGTTGGGTACTCCACCGATCTCTTCCAACGCCTCGGCGATGAATCCGAGTGTGGTGGTCGCTGTTTCGTTGGTGGCGAACCGAACGAAACGCCACCGCGAGAACGCCACCACCGCGCAGAACATGTGTAGCCCGCCGATTACGGCCCAATCGATGACCAGGTAGTCACCCGGCGCCCACACTGCCGGGCGGCGGCCACGATGATGGTCACGGCGCCACTGTGTTTTCTCCTGGGCGACGAGACGACGGAAGTTGCGGGCCGAGCCCTCATAGCCCGCGGCACGTGCTACCGGCAGCAGTCGCTTGGCGGTGATCCGGCCGTGTGACCGCTCGACTCGCTCAGCGACCAACTCGGCGACCGCATCGTAGTTGCGGGCCCGTTCCTTGCGGTCGGGTGGTTGATCGTCGGCCTCGAACCGGTCGACCACACGCTTGACGGTCTTGTGGGTGGTGCCGCACACCTCGGCGGCGGCGCGATAGCTTCCGAGTTCTCGGTAAGCAGAAATGATGTCCATACGGTCCTTCGCAGACTTCAATGGAACTCCCAGGCGGTGATGGTGATCGGTTGGCACCTTCACCGTCATCGCCTGGGCCCTCAGTTCCGGGTCGACACGACGAACACAGGGTGGGGACTTTTATCTGGCCACCAGCGGGGACCTCGACCTGGCCACCAGTGGGGACTTTCTCATGGCCATGGACACATGGCTGATCGGATCGGGACGTTGCTGAATCGTTCGGGTGGCGAGGAGGTGCTCATCGTCAGCCGCGGGAAGGTGCGGACTCGGTTCCGTCGTCGGGATGAGTTGGGTTGGAACTTTCGGGTGGAGTCGACGGACTCGGAGAACGTCATCGAGGTAACGCCAAAGCCGAAGCCAGATCCGAAGCCGGCTCGCCGATCTTCGCATGCGCGTGGGCAGCGGGTGGCGTACGTGCGGGTGTCAGCCGCGGATCAGAACGAGGCGCGTCAGCTCGAGGCGGTGGGGGAGTGCGACCGGGTCTATATCGAGAAACAGTCGGCACGCTCGCGCGCTGATCGCGTAAAGCTCGAAGAGTGCATCAGGTATCTGCGGGACGGTGATGAGCTGGTTGTCGCGTCGATGGACCGACTCGCTCGTTCCCTGGTTGATCTCAAGCAGATCGTCGGCGAGGTCACCGCGAGGGGTGCGAGTGTGCGGTTCGTCCACGAGCGGGCCACCTACGCTGCTGGTGCCCAGGATCCTCGAGCCGACCTGATGCTCTCGCTGCTCGGGGCGTTCGCAGAGTTCGAGCGGGCCATCATTCGCGAACGCCAGGCCGAGGGTATCGCCATCGCCAAGGCGAAGGGCAAGTACAAGGGACGCAAACGCGTCCTGACTGAGGAGCAGATCGACAAGGCCCTTGCCCGTATCGAGGCGGGGGAGGGGCCGTCAGCTATCGCCCGGGATCTCGGGGTGGGTCGATCCACGCTCTACCGCGCACTCCAGCGAGTAAGGAAGTAGGCGCCGCCGACACGTCGCGTTAGCCCGCCCACTGCGCGACGAAGCTGGTGCGACACCCTTACAGGACACCGAAGTCGTAGCCCTTGCGTCGAGATGCCGCGTTCGGAGATCCCCGCTACGGCATGGACGACGAGGGTTCGAGCACGCGTCAGTGAGTCCCGGTTGGAATGAGCTCCACCGTCTCGTTCGGCGCGACCTAGTGCGCGCCCGGGTGACCACCACTCGCCAGTGAGACCGCCGCGAAACGTCCGTAGACCACCGCCACCGCCACTTACCGGCGAAAGTCACAATCACAACCCTGCATAGCCACAGGATTTCACGCCAGCCACCACACCGGGCTCCTGCCACGAGGATTGTGCAGCAGTCTCCTAGTAAGCGGGGTGGTCCAGCTCGTCGAGCACGCGCTGGGCGATGCGGTAGGCCGCGTTGGCATCGGGCACGCCGCAGTAGATCGCCGTCTGGAGCAGCAACTCTTTGATCTCGTCGTTGGTCAGCCCATTGGTACGCGCGGCCCGCACGTGCATGGCCAGCTCCTCGTGATGGCCGCGGGCCACCAGGGCGGTCAGCGTGATGAGTGAGCGGCTGCGCCGGTCAAGACCCGGACGCGTCCACACCGACCCCCAGGCGTACTGGGTGATGAAATCCTGGAAGTCGGCGGTCAGATCGGTGATCGCCGCGGTCGCGCGGTCGACATGGGCGTCGCCCAGGACCGCCCGGCGCACCGCCATGCCGGCGTCGCGCACCCCGGCGACGGTCGTGGGAGCGGCAACCGCCTGCCCCGCGTTCGCGTGATCGCGGATGAGTTGGGCGACCTCGGACGGTTGCTCGGCCGGGGGCAGGTGCGCGACGCCGTCGAGGACGACGAGCCGCCCGTTCCGGACTCCAGAGGCGATAGCCGCGAGATCGGCCGGCGGAGTGGGGACGTCGAGCAGACCCGACACCGCCAGCACTCGCGGTTCGATCTCGCCGAGGCGGTCACGGACGTCGAAGCCCGCCAGCGCCTCGCACACCAGCGCATAGCCCTCGTCGTCGGCGTCCCGCAGGTCGTGCAGCAGGGCTGCGCCGATCTCCGGCTCCCGCTCCAGGAATCCGGGTGCGAACCAGCGCTGGGCCGACCCTTCGATCATCGACGGGGTGCCCGACGCGCGCACGGACGTGGCCCGTGTCCGCCAGGCATCCGGCTCGCCGATCCGTGCGCCCGTCGACAGCAGGACAGCGGAGTCGATGCGCGCGGGTGCGTCCAGCAGCAGCTGCAGCCCGACGGCGCCTCCCACCGAGTCGCCCGCGTAGGTGAAAGTGCTGGCGAACGTGTCGCGCTGGGCCACCACGTCGTCGACCATCCCGAGGACACCGGCGGCCAGCTCGGCCATCGTGAACGGCTCGGCGGAGCCGGCGTTGGACCCGTGCCCGGGCAGGTCCCAGGCGAGAACCTCGAATCGATCGGTGAGTCCGGCGGCGCAGCGCGCCCACAGTGACTGAGCGGACGTGCCCAGCGAGGGCCCCAGCACGAGAAGGGGGAGGGCCGGCGATCCGCCGAGCCGGACGGCCGTGATGCGAGGGATGTTCACTCGTTCTCCTCCAAGAAGGTCCGGGCCCGCTCGACGGCGCCCGCGATGAGGTCCTCGGAGAATCCGAGGTACGTGGTCGGATCGGCGCTGGCGGTGGCGTCCAGCAGCCCGGCGATCGAGCGGCGTTCCGCCAGCACGCTCTCGGCCGACGTGTCGAGCGTCGTGCGCATTCGCTCGGCGTCCACGTGCAGACCCGTCAGCAGCTCGGTGGTCTGGGATGCGGCCACGACGGCGCGTCGGCCGAGCAGGTGCAGGGTCGACCACTCGACGTGCCACGCCCCGTCCGGACGTTGGTCGCCGGAGGCGGCCGACGCGACGTGCAGCGTGGCGGCAAGACCGGGGGCTCCCAGGGCCGCGCGACGCACCAACACGGATAGGACCGGGTTGTTCTTGTGCGGCATCGTCGACGAGCCGCCGCGACCCTCAGCCGTCGGCTCGGCCAGCTCGCCGATCTCCGTCCGTGCCAGGGTCGCGACATCGGTCGAGATGTGTCCCCACGCGTCCGTGCACGTCACCAACGCGTCGGACGTCCGGGTGACCGTCGCCCGCGAGGTGTGCCACGGGCGCAGCTCGCGCAGCCCGAGGGCCACGGCGGTGTCGGCGACCAGGTCAGCGCTCGTCCCCTGGGGATCGTCGTGCCCCCGCAGGCCCGCCAGCTCGGTGGCCGCCGAGAACGTCCCGACCGCCCCGCCGAGCTGCACCGGCAGGAGGGAGCGGGCGTCGAGGACCAGATCGGCGGCGTCGACCAGGCCGTCGAGCCAGCCCGCGGCGACCGCACCGAATGTCGTGGGGACGGCGTGCTGGGTCAGGGTGCGGCCGACCATCGGCGTGTCGGCGTGCTGCGCGGCGAGACGGGCGAGAGCGGTCACCTGGGCGCGCAGCTCGCCGATCAGCCGTTCGAGCGCATCGCGCAGCGCGAGCATGAGGGCGGTGTCGAGGACATCCTGGCTGGTGAGCCCGCGGTGAAGCCAGGTGGCGGCGGGCTGCGGCGCTCGCGAGCGGAGCAGCCCGACGAGCGGGACGACGGGGTTGCCGCTGCCCTCGGCTGCCGCCGCGATGTGCGGCAGATCGTCGGCGGTGACGAGCGGGGCGAGGTCGGTGGCGGCGGCGGACGGCGCGAGCCCGGAGGCCACGAGAGCGTCCAGCCACGCGGACTCCACCCTGACCATGGCGGCGAGCAACGCCTCAGCACTCATCAGGTCGCCGGCGCGCTCGTCGCCGGGCCAGAACAGGTCGGTCATGGCGTTCAGTGTGCCGCCCCGTGGCCCGGGAACGTCAGGAAGACGGTCTCGCCCTGGCCCTGCAGACGGATGTCGAACGCATGTCCCTGCGCATCGGCCTCCGCGACCAGCGTCGCGCGACGGTCCGGCTCGAGGCTGCTGAGAAGGGGGTCCGCAGCGAGGGCGGCCTCGTGTCCCGGCAGATATGCGCGTGTGAAGAGCCGATCGAGCAGGCCACGCGCGAACACCGTGAGCGCGAAGAACGGTGCGCCCCCGTCGACCCCACCCGGCGCGATCGTCGAGAACGAGTAGTGGCCGGCGTTGTCGGTCGACGACCGGCCCCAGCCCGTGAACGTCCAACCGTCGCGGCGCAACGAGCCCGGCTGCTGGACGATCGCGCCGGACGCGTCCGCCTGCCAGAGCTCGACCAGCGCGTCGGGGACCGGCGCACCAGAACCGTCGAGCACGCGGCCGTGGAACCGGATCGCACCCGGGCTGCTCGCAGGCACCAGTTCGGAGTCGCCGTCATAGGGGAGTGCGTAGTGGAAGAACGGGCCCACCGTCTGGCCGGGCGTGGGGTGCAGGCGGGGGCTCATGCGTGGTCCTTGTCGTCGTTGTTCTCGGTCCAGGTGCGGTGGGCGCCGGTGAGCACGATGTCCCACCGGTAGCCGGTCGACCACTCGGGTCGCGTCAGGTCATGGTCGTAGCGGGCGACGAGGCGGTCACGGGAGCCCTGGTCGGTGATCGACTGGTAGATCGGGTCCAGCGCGAACAGGGGATCGCCCGGGAAGTACATCTGCGTGACGATGCGCTGGGTGAACTCGGTGCCAAACAGGGAGAAGTGCACGTGGGCGGGACGCCACGCATTGCGGTGGTTCCGCCACGGGTACGGACCCGGTTTGATCGTCTGGAATGAGTAGCTACCGTCCGCACCGGTCAGGCACCGCCCGGCGCCGGTGAAGTTCGGGTCGAGCGGCGCAGGGTGCTGATCACGCTGGTGGATGTAGCGTCCTCCGGCGTTGGCCTGCCAGATCTCGACCAGCTGGCCCGCGACCGGGCGTCCGTCGCCGTCCACGACCCGGCCGGAGATCGTGATGCGCTCGCCGATCGGCTCGCCCGAGCGCTGAATCGTCAGATCGGCCTCGAGTGGATCGACGTCCCGGTGGCTGAAGCACGGAGACCACAACTCGACGCCTTCCGGATCGACCTGGTGCAGATCCTTGGTCGGATGCCGCAGGAGGCTGCTGCGGTACGGGGAGTAGTCGAGGCGGGGCCGGATAGCGGACGGGTCGGTGCCGGCGGACAGGTCGGCGATCTCGGCGCTGATCTCGGCTTGGGTCGATAGGTCAGGAGTGCTCACCAGCCCGACGGTAGGTGGCCGGGGCGTACGCTTCGAGCTATATCGTTCACTGAGTGAAAGGGGGGCGACGATGGCCGGCAACACCTCCGACCCGGGAGCCAGTGTCGCCTCGCGCCTGCTGACCGTTCTCGGCGCCTTTGACGATGAGCACCGGGCGATGACGCTGAGCCAGATTGCGCGTCGGGCGGGTCTACCGCTGCCGACCACTCACCGATTGGTGGCCGAACTGGCCACCTGGGGCGGCTTGGTGCGGCGGCCGACCGGCGAGTACGTGGTGGGTCGCCGGATCTGGGAGCTCGCACTACTGGCGCCGACCCAGACCGGCCTGCGCCAGATCGCTGAGCCGTTCCTCCACGACGTGTACGGCGCGACGCTGGCCACCGTGCACCTCGCGGTGCGCGAGGGCGCCGAGGTGTTGTACCTCGACCGGCTGTCCGGCACGGCGTCCGTCCCGATCGTCAGCACCGTCGGCTCCCGACTGCCGCTGCACTGCACGGCGGTTGGGAAGGTGCTGCTCGCGCACGCGCCCGACGACGTGCTCGCCGAGACGCTCGGCTCGTTGACCCGGATGACGCCGTTCACGGTGACCCAGCCCGGGCTCCTGCGCCAGCAGCTGGCTCGGGTGCGGCGCCATGGGTATGCGACAACGGTCGAGGAGATGTCCCTCGGGGCGTGCTCGGTGGCCGTCCCCGTGCTTCGAGACACCGCGGTCGTCGCATCCCTGGGTCTTGTGGTTCCCCGCTTGACGAGGGACAGGACCCGCCTCGTCGGAGTCCTCCAGGCCGCGGCGTTCGGTATCGGCCGGGAACTGGCGTCAGGCGGGTGATGGGAAGGAGATCTGACGCGGGCTAGAGGGAGACAGGGGCCGACGCTGATCCATCTAGACCGATGTCCGGCGAAGTCGTACTTGAGGCATGAGAATCCAAAAAATCGAACCCCACGGAATCCGGGGCACACCAATGTGCCCATCAAACCCGGGGCACACCAATGTGCCCATCAAACCCGGGGCACTTCAGAAGCGGTGAAGCGCCCTGGGTTTGTTGGAGGCTCCTGACCTTGGAAACGAGGATGGAGTTATGCCGAAGGAACTGGCGAATGGGAAGCCGACGACTCGTCGCTACTCGGTCGAGGAGAAGGCCGCCGCGGTG
>NZ_BAAARB010000042.1:0-6950 GCF_039531975.1 Gordonia cholesterolivorans
CACCAGAAAGGTGCTCCTTGCCCTGCTTGTGATTGTCGTTTCGCAACAACAATTATTGCAGCTCAGAGCACCTTTCTTCATGAAAACGGCAGGTCAGGCGAATTCAGCGATGAAAGCCCGAGGCTAGAACGAACCGGCTGGTGTCCTCGGCGAGGCGGCAGACGTTGAGGTGTGGCTGAGAATTGCCGCGTAGGCGATGCTGGCTGACTTGTAACGACCGTGCGCTTCGGACGGGGCGGGCCCGGGTTACCGTATCGAAACGTTATGAACCAGTCGCGAAATTCGTTGTGGTGTAATCAGCTGACGCCCCGATTGGGCTGGTCGAGCATTCATGCGGCTGGCGGGCGTGCACGTCGAAGTCGAAACTGCGACGGGGAGCAGCCGACCCACCGAGCAAACGCATGAGAAAAGCTTGCGACGTCGCAGTACCCCAGTTCGGTAGCAATCTGGCCGATTCCGACGCCGGGATCGAGAAGTCGGAGGATGGCGTGCTCCTGCATGAATTGCTGTCGTAGGCGGCGCAGGGTGGTGCCCTCGGCGTGTAGGTGCCGTTTGAGTGTGCTTACCGATACCGACAGCTCTGCTGCGATCCGACTAGCGTTGACTCGAGCAGGGTCTGCATCAAACTGGGCTCGGACGCGCTGCGTGTACGAGTTGTGACGCCGCTGATCGCAGAGCCGTCGCAGTTCGGCGGTACCGATCCGGTAGGCGACGGGATCGGAAAAGCGGCACACCTCATGAAGCGCCTCGGCTGGTATGCGAACAAATGACGCTGGCGCATCGAAGACGACTCGATGCCCTATCTCTCCCACGTTCAGCGGCTCGGTCGGCGCCGGGCAGGTCAGGTGTAACTCTGCTGAGGACACATCTCCTGTGAGTATTTTCACCAGACGCAGAACGGTCAGGCCCCCATAAGTGACGGCAAAGCAGTCGGTACCCGCGCTGTCGGTGCGCCCTGCGAGACCGATGGTAAGACCACTGGCGCCATGATGAAAGTCCGCACTTAGCGCCGTCGAGATCAACGGCAGAAAACGAAGCAACTCGACGATGTCAACGACCGACCCGGCACTGACCAGCGGCAGGCTCAGTGGACCGAAGGAGGTCAGCTGAGCGTGCTCAGCGAATGCGAGGCCCAGCCGAAACCCGTCGTGCGGCCCCATCGTCGGATACACGTCATGAAACCATTGCATCGGCACCTGCGCTTCTTGCGTGATCAACGTTCTGAGGTCGGTGCCCTCCTGGGCCATTATCCGACCGAATGCGCTCGTCGCCTCCGTGCCCAGCGCACCGCTGTCGAGAAGCTGTGCAAACGCCAACGGGGGCACACCGGATTCACCGAGGGTCACGTGAGCCAGATTAACAACAGATTGCGACGTTCACACATGGATCGGTCGGGATCCGCACATTTACACTCAAGGGGAACCTCATACGTGCAAGGAGGTGGCCATGGCCACGATCACATACATCACCCACGATGGAGACGACTACGAAGCCGATCTCGTGGAGGGGAAGTCGCTCATGCAGACCGCCGTCGACGAAGCCGTCCCCGGCATCGACGGTGATTGTGGTGGCGAAGCGGCCTGCGGTACGTGTCACGTCATTGTCGACCCGGCGTGGATCAAGACCGTCGGGCGCAGCGGCGAGGGCGAGGAAGAGATGCTGAGCATGCATCCGGAACGGGAAGGAACCTCGCGGCTGTCCTGCCAGATGATCGCGACTGAGGAGTGGGACGGCCTGACTGTTCGCCTCCCGGAATTCCAACTCTGACCCGCAACGACGAAGGAATGCAATCATGAGCATCGCAGCCACCGTCGCCGAGAAGGCGCAATCAATGATCCCGATCGACCTTCAGATCCGGGGGGCGCATGTCTATGACAAGACCCGCCGAATCGTCACAAGGACCGACGGCCAGAAGATCTTCACCGAGACCCCGATCCCGCCGGTGGACGAGGTCGATCTCGCCGAAATCGACCTGAGTAACCCGTTCCTGTATCGCCAGGGTATGTGGCGCTCGTACTTCGAGCGTGTCCGCAACGAGGCGCCGGTGCACTTCCGTTCGGAGAGCCCCTTCGGTCCGTTCTGGTCGGTCACGCGACACGCCGACATCATCGCGGTCGACAAGAATCACGAGGCGTTCTCCGCCGAACCGTTCATCATCATCGGCAGGCCCCCGCGTTTCATGGACATCGCGATGTTCATCGCGATGGATCCGCCCCGGCACGACAAGCAGCGCGCCGCAGTGCAGGGCGTGGTGGCTCCGAAGAACCTTCGTGAGATGGAGGGGCTCATCCGCGCGCGCGTCCGCGAAGTCCTCGACGGCCTCCCACTCAACGAGCCGTTTGACTGGGTCCAGACTGTGTCGATCGAACTCACTGCACGCATGCTCGCGACGCTACTTGACTTCCCTTACGACAAGCGGCACAAGCTGGTCGAATGGTCCGACCTCGCGACCTCGATGGAGCAGGCCAACGGCGGCCCCTCGGACAACGACAGGGTCTTCCGTGAGATGGTCGCGATGGCGCAAGGCCTGAGTTCGCTGTGGCGGGACAAGGCGGCACGTACCGTGGCCGGCGAAGAGCCTGGCTTCGACCTCATCACCATGCTGCAAAGCAACGAGGACACCAAGAACCTCCTCGACGATCGCCCCATGGAGTTCCTCGGTAACCTCGTGCTGCTGATCGTCGGCGGCAATGACACGACCCGCAACTCCATGAGCGGCGGAGTGCTGGCCCTCAACGAATACCCCGAGCAGTTCGAGAAGCTCAAGGCCAACCCCGACCTCATCCCCAACGCGGTGTCGGAGATCATCCGCTGGCAGACCCCTCTTGCTTACATGCGCAGGGTCGCCAAGAAGGACGTCATGCTCGGCGGCCAGTTCATCCGCAAGGGTGACAAGGTGGTGATGTGGTACGCCTCGGGCAACCGAGACGAGCGCGTCTTCGAGCGTCCAGACGAGCTCATCATCGACCGGGCCAACGCCCGCAACCACATCGCGTTCGGTTTCGGTGTACACCGCTGCATGGGCAACCGGCTCGCCGAGCTCCAGCTACGCATCCTGTGGGAGGAGCTCCTCCCTCGCTTCGACAACATCGAGGTGGTGGGTGAGCCGGAGTACGTGCAATCGAACTTTGTCCGTGGGATCAGCAAGATGATGGTTCGCCTGACCCCCAAGGGGGAAATGTGACGGCTGATCAGGTCGTCATCCTCGGCGCGAGCCACGCCGGCGTCCAACTCGCGGGCGCTCTCCGAAAGGAGAAATGGGCCGGGGATGTCTTGCTGATCGGCGACGAGGGCAGGCTCCCCTACCAGCGTCCACCGCTGTCCAAGGCATACCTGGCAGGTGCATCACAGCTTGATGACTGCGCGATCCGCGGACGTCAGTTCTACGACAAGCAGCGGATCGAGCTCGTGGACGGAACGGCGACGGCGATCAACCGTTCCGCGCACACCGTCACCCTCAACAGTGGAGACGTGGTGTCTTACGCCACGCTGGCACTGTGCACCGGCGCGCGCGCCCGCGCGCTGACCGTTCCGGGCGCCGAGTTGACGGGCGTCCACTACTTGCGCACCGCCACCGACGTCGAGGCCATCCGTGCCGCGGTGGTGCCAGGTTGCCGGGCCGTCATCGTCGGCGGCGGCTATATCGGCCTGGAGACGGCCGCCTCACTTCGAGCTCAGGGTGTGGACGTCACTGTTCTCGAGGCTGCGGAACGCGTGCTCGAGCGGGTGACCGCGCCGGTGGTCTCGAGGTTTTTCGACCGTACCCACCGGACCGAGGGTGTCGATGTTCGCACCAGCGCGTTGGTCGAGGGTTTTCGCGGGGAGGGGCGAGTCGAAGAGGTGGTGCTCGCCGACGGTGAGACCCTGGCCGCGGACCTCGTCATCGTCGGTGTCGGCATCATTCCCAACACGGATCTCGCGGTCGCCGCGGGCCTCGAGGTTGACGACGGAGTCATCGTCGACGACCATGCACGCACCAGCGACCCCGACATCGTCGCCGCCGGCGACTGCGTCAACCAACGGATCGCACGGTACGACAGGCGCGTCCGCCTCGAATGTGTGGCGGCCGCCACCGAGCAGGCCAAGGTCGCGGCAGCGACCATCTGCGGCAACGAAGCCGGTCTCACCGCGCTGCCTTGGTTCTGGTCCGATCAATACGATCTGAAGCTGCAGATCGCCGGGCTCAACACCGGGTACGACGAGGTACTGGTCAGCGGTGACCCTGACCACGACCGTGACTTCACCTGTTACTACTTCAACGACGGCGAGCTGATCGCCGCGGACTGCGTCAACAGACCCAAGGATTTCATGAACGCGAAGCGTACGATCGCACAGCGTTCGTCGCTCGACAGGTCCGAACTGATCGGAGCCACACCATGACCACATCACCCGCGGCAGCGGAAAGGCCGGCGGCGGCGCTCACAGCATCGACCTTCCTCGACATCCATCACGCGACCGTGCAGGCCTTCACCCAAGACGCGGTCGGCGACGCGGACACCGATCGCGAGAAGGCGCGGCGCCTCTTCGCCGCAGTCCGAGACCAGATCCGTTACGACCCCTACACCGTCTCTGACAAGCCCGATCATTACCGGGCCAGCCATGTCATCGAGTCCGGACGTGGGTACTGCGTACCCAAAGCGGTCGTACTGACAGCCGCGTTCCGCGCGGCAAACATACCGGCCCGGCTCGGCTTCGCTGATGTACGCAATCATCTGCAGACCGACGCGCTGCGCGAACTCATGGGAACCGACGTCTTCGTATATCACGGATACAGCCACGTCTACATCGAGGGGCGCTGGTTGAAAGCTACACCCGCGTTCAACATTGAATTGTGCACTCGATTCGGGGTCCCACCTATCGACTTCACCGGCGATCGCGACGCGTTGTTTCACGCGCACGCGGCGGACGGCTCCGCGCACATGGAGTACGTGCACGAACGCGGCGTCTACAACGACTTGCCCCTCGAGGAAATCCTGGCGGGCCTGCGGCATGCCTACGGCCCTCTGATCTTCTCGGGACGGCCAGCTCCGTCCGACGCATTCCGCGCATAGTGTGCGCTCCGGCGGGCTACCGCCGCAGGTTACTGCCCGCTCGAACACCCGTGCCACCACCTGTCGGCCAGATCCCGTCGCACAGTGTCCACCACCACTAGGGAGACCATGACAATGTCCGAGTCATTGCTCGACACCTATCCACACCGAATGGGCGGCCATTGCGGCTCCAGCGCGATGCGCGACTTGATGGTGAGGGGGACCCGTTTGGTGGTCCAGTCGCTATGCGGCTTGGGATTGGTGGGTCGTGGTCCACTGTAGAGCGAATTCAGCGGGGCTGAGTTCGCCGTGGGCGCTGTGGGGCCTGGCGGTGTTGTAGTCGGTCCTCCAATCCTCGGTGATCACTTGGGCTTCGAGCAGAGAATCGAAGCGCCACGAGTTGAGCAGTTCATCGCGTAGTCGACCGTTGAACGATTCGATCCAGCCGTTCTGCCATGGCGAACCGGGGTCGATGAACAAGGCTCCGGTGCCGGTGAATCGGCACCAGTCGCGTACGGCGTGGGCGACGGAGGAATGATCAAGACCTGTGGATCAGGGAGGGCGTGCCTTCCCGTAAATATGATCCTGGTAGTCACTTGATCAAGTCAGCGTTGCAGCGCTGGCGGAAAGGCACGCCTCGTGCTCACGGTAGTCAACTCCAACGAAGGTTCCAACCCGGCTGGCGAGGACCGCTCCATCCTCGATCAGATCGTCCGAGACGGTGCTCGGCAGATGCTCGCCGCGGCATTGCGCGCCGAGGTCGCCGCCTACATCGACCAGTTCACCGATCAGGTCGATGAGAACGGGCACCGTCTGGTGGTGCGTAACGGCTCCCACAACGAGCGCGAGGTGATGACCGCTGCGGGTGCGGTTGCGGTGAAGGCACCGCGGGTCAACGACAAGCGCATCGACCCAGACACCGGTGAGCGGCAGAGGTTCTCGTCGAAGATTCTGCCGGCGTGGGCACGCAAAAGCCCGGAGATCTCCGCGGTCCTGCCGCTGCTGTACCTGCATGGACTGTCCACCGGCGATTTCGGGCCGGCACTCGAGCAGTTCCTCGGTTCCGGCGCTGGGTTGTCGGCGGCCACCATCAGCCGACTCACTGCCCAGTGGCAGAAAGAAGCCGCAGCCTTCGCCGACCGCGACATCACCGCCGACTATGTGTACGTGTGGGTCGACGGCATCCACCTCAAGGTGCGCCTGGAGCAGGAGAAGCTGTGTCTGTTGGTCATGATCGGCGTCCGCGCCGACGGCCGCAAGGAGTTGATCGCGCTCGCTGACGGCTACCGGGAATCGACCGAGTCGTGGGCCGATCTGCTGCGCAGCTGTAAACGCCGTGGCATGCCGTCCCCGACCCTGGCGGTCGGGGACGGCGCGCTCGGGTTCTGGGCCGGTGTCCGCGAGGTGTTCCCCGAGAGCCGGGAACAACGCTGCTGGTTTCATAAGCAAGCCAATGTGCTTGCGGCACTGCCGAAATCGGCACACCCCAACGCTATCAAAGCGATGCAGGAAATCTACAACGCCGAAGACGAACAGCATGCCCGTCAAGCCATCGCTGCATTCGAGAAGACCTACGGTGCCAAGTATCCGAAAGCCGTGGCCAAGATCGTCGACGACACCGACGTGCTCCTGGAGTTCTATCGGTATCCCGCTGAGCATTGGATTCATCTGCGGACCACCAATCCGATCGAGTCGACGTTCGCGACCGTGCGGCTACGGACCAAAGTCACCAAAGGCCCCGGATCCCGCGCGGCCGGCATCGCGATGGCCTACAAACTGATCGAGGCCGCGCAGTCTGAAGCGCCCTGGGTTTGATGGAGACTCGCGCTATTTGATTCCGACCAGCTGTTCGCGGTCGGCTTGGACAGCATAGAACGCGTGCTCGAACTCGGCGGGCGGGACGTCGCCGAGGTATCCGTG
>NZ_BAAARB010000043.1:0-3493 GCF_039531975.1 Gordonia cholesterolivorans
GGTGTCTGATCGGGGCTCAACAAGTTGTGTTCGGCGGTGTCCTACTCTCCCACACCCATTACAGTGCAGTACCATCGGCGCAGGTGGGCTTAGCTTCCGGGTTCGGAATGGGACCGGGCGTTTCCCCACCGCTATAGCCGCCGTAACAATATGAAACCATCCACACCACAATCCCTCACCAGAGTTGTGGTTTGTGTGTTGTTTCAGAAGTACATAGTGGATGAACGAGCAAACATTCTGTGTGCGTGTAACAATCACCGAAACCGACTCACACAACCTCGTGATTCGTTGAATCCGAAAAGAATTGTTGGTGAGTGTTGTTGGTAAGTCCTCGGCCGATTAGTACCGGTCACCTGAACACATTACTGTGCGTACAGTTCCGGCCTATCAACCCCATCATCTGTAGGGGGCCTTACCCCACCCGAAGGTGGGTGAGAAACCTCATCTTGGAACAGGCTTCCCGCTTAGATGCTTTCAGCGGTTATCCCTTCCGAACGTAGCTAACCAGCAGTGCTCCTGGCGGAACAACTGGCACACCAGAGGTTCGTCCGTCCCGGTCCTCTCGTACTAGGGACAGGTTTCCTCAAGTTTCTACACGCGCGCGGCGGATAGAGACCGAACTGTCTCACGACGTTCTAAACCCAGCTCGCGTGCCGCTTTAATGGGCGAACAGCCCAACCCTTGGGACCTACTCCAGCCCCAGGATGCGACGAGCCGACATCGAGGTGCCAAACCATCCCGTCGATATGGACTCTTGGGGAAGATCAGCCTGTTATCCCCGGGGTACCTTTTATCCGTTGAGCGACACCGCTTCCACATGCCGGTGCCGGATCACTAGTCCCGACTTTCGTCCCTGCTCGACATGTACGTCTCACAGTCAAGCTCCCTTGTGCACTTACACTCAACACCTGATTGCCATCCAGGCTGAGGGAACCTTTGGGCGCCTCCGTTACACTTTAGGAGGCAACCGCCCCAGTTAAACTACCCACCAGGCACTGTCCCTGAACCCGATCAGGGTCCGAGGTTAGAAGCCCAATACGATCAGAGTGGTATTTCAACAACGACTCCACCCACACTAGCGTGCCGGCTTCACAGTCTCCCACCTATCCTACACAAACCGCACCGAACACCAATACCAAGCTATAGTGAAGGTCCCGGGGTCTTTTCGTCCTGCCGCGCGTAACGAGCATCTTTACTCGTACTGCAATTTCGCCGAGCCTGTGGTTGAGACAGCAGAGAAGTCGTTACGCCATTCGTGCAGGTCGGAACTTACCCGACAAGGAATTTCGCTACCTTAGGATGGTTATAGTTACCACCGCCGTTTACTGGGGCTTAAATTCTCAGCTTCACCACCCCGAAAGATGATTAACCGGTCCTCTTAACCTTCCAGCACCGGGCAGGCGTCAGTCCGTATACATCGTCTTACGACTTCGCACGGACCTGTGTTTTTAGTAAACAGTCGCTTCTCTCTGGTCTCTGCGACCACCACCAGCTCACACCGAAAAAGTGATCACCGGTCGTGGTCCCCCTTCTCCCGAAGTTACGGGGGCAATTTGCCGAGTTCCTTAACCACAGTTCACTCGATCGCCTTAGTATTCTCTACCTGACCACCTGTGTCGGTTTGGGGTACGGGCCGTGTACCAACTCACTAGAGGCTTTTCTCGACAGCATAGGATCACCGAATTCACCACAACGGCTACGCATCACCTCTCAGGCTCAAAAAGACACGGATTTGCCTATGTCTCACCCTACAGGCTTACACCAACTATTCCACCAGTTGGCCCGGCTACCTTCCTGCGTCACCCCATCGCTTGACTACTACACCCAAGGTCCCACGCAGCCACCATCAGAGAAATCCGAAGAAATCAACGACAGCTTTTGGATGGTTAGTACAGATGATTCATCACTGGGCGCGGATACACGGGTACGGGAATATCAACCCGTTGTCCATCGACTACGCCTGTCGGCCTCGCCTTAGGTCCCGACTCACCCTGGGCGGATTAACCTGGCCCAGGAACCCTTGGTCATCCGGCGGACAAGTTTCTCACTTGTCTTTCGCTACTCATGCCTGCATTCTCACTCCCACACCCTCCACAACTGGATCACTCCGCTGCTTCCACGGATGCAGGACGCTCCCCTACCCACCCACACCACTACACACCCACCCGCAGGCAGGCATGGATGAAATGTGTGAGTGCCGCGGCTTCGGCGGTGTACTTGAGCCCCGCTAAATTGTCGGCGCAGAATCACTTGACCAGTGAGCTATTACGCACTCTTTCAAGGGTGGCTGCTTCTAAGCCAACCTCCTGGTTGTCTCAGCGACCCCACATCCTTTTCCACTTAGTACACGCTTAGGGGCCTTAGCCGGCGATCTGGGCTGTTTCCCTCTCGACTACGAAGCTTATCCCCCGCAGTCTCACTGCCACGCTCTCACTTACCGGCATTCGGAGTTTGGCTGACGTCAGTAACCTGATAGGGCCCATCGGCCATCCAGTAGCTCTACCTCCAGTAAGAAACACGCAACGCTGCACCTAAATGCATTTCGGGGAGAACCAGCTATCACGGAGTTTGATTGGCCTTTCACCCCTACCCACAACTCATCCCCTCCATTTTCAACTGAAGTGGGTTCGGGCCTCCACAACCTCTTACAGCTGCTTCACCCTGGCCATGGGTAGATCACTCCGCTTCGGGTCTAGACCCAGCGACTCACACGCCCTATTCAGACTCGCTTTCGCTACGGCTACCCCACACGGGTTAACCTCGCCACTGAGCACTAACTCGCAGGCTCATTCTTCAAAAGGCACGCCATCACCCACCACCCCAAAAGGTGCGCAGGCTCTGACGGATTGTAAGCGTCCGGTTTCAGGTACTATTTCACTCCCCTCCCGGGGTACTTTTCACCTTTCCCTCACGGTACTAGTCCGCTATCGGTCACCAGAAAGTATTTAGGCTTACCGGGTGGTCCCGGCAGATTCACAGCAGATTCCACGAGCCCGCTGCTACTTGGGAACAATCGAAGCCAGTCAACACGCTTTCAGCTACGGGACTCTCACCCACTACGGCAGACCATTCCAGGCCACTTCACCTAACATGTCGATTTATCACTGACCCACCGCACGGCAGCACGATGAACGATCACCCCACAACCCCACACGCACAACCCCTGCCGAGTATCACATACGCATGGTTTAGCCTCCTCCGCTTTCGCTCGCCACTACTCACGGAATCACACTTGTTTTCTCTTCCTGTGGGTACTGAGATGTTTCACTTCCCCACGTTCCCTCCACACCCGCTATACATTCACGAGTGGGTAACACCACATCACTGGTGCTGGGTTTCCCCATTCGGACACCCTCGGATCACAGCTCGTTTGACAACTCCCCGAGGACTATCGCGGCCTACCACGTCCTTCATCGGCTCCTGGTACCAAGGCATCCACCGAACGCCCTCAAACACTTACAACAACACCCACAAACACACCCCACACACCAAA
>NZ_BAAARB010000044.1:0-5029 GCF_039531975.1 Gordonia cholesterolivorans
CGAACCCCGGCCGAGTACGCTGCCGGATGCACCCACCAACATCACCCTGTGGGCTGCGAGATCGACTGACGATCACAACAAGGAACTGGCTCTAGAACTGCCTGGACCGGTTATCGGGGACCTGCCACTTGAGAACCTGCTCGACCCGGACGCATACAAGCGGGTAGTTGTCAGTCTCATCAATGAGGCTGCCGGCGCTGAGCGCATTACAGTAGCCGATGTTCCGGATTTATCGGACGATGGGACGTCGCTCTGGCCGAAGATCATTAGTGAGTGGGCGAAGGCGAACGGCCATTCGTTGCCGGGGAAGCGGGTCATCGCTAGTCGGCTCGTCGAGGACGGTCTTGCAATCCCGAGCATGCAGGGCAGCGTGATCTTAAAAACCGTGCACGAGGCGTTGACTCGGGCGCTCGATGGAAAGGGTGTGCGGACGGAGGCGTGAGTACCGTTGACCAGCAGATCCAGAGCGCCGCAAATGCGATCTCGTCCAACATCAGTGCGCTAAGCCATGATCGAGCGCTCCTTGCCCAGAATATCCTGAGCCAACTCCGCAACCTGGTCGAGGGAGTCGCGGTCAGGCTCCACGCCGGTCGGGGCGACGTGGAGTTTCAGTATTCGGCAGTGGGCGCAGCCATGTCTCACGTCGGATCGAAGGGGAAAATCAACTTCGTATCGCGGTTTCACAAACTACTGCAGATCAGCACTTCCCACTACACGATGGGCGGCGACCCATCAGAGCGACTCATGCTCAAGTACTACGACTACCTGCATCGCATCCGCAACCTGGCGGACACCCAGCTCGGACTCAACATCCTGAGCAATCTTGAAGACTTTCCCGTCGATCTCGATCCGTCATTGAAGGAGTACCACCAGAAGATCGCCGAACGGATTGTTGCCGTACAAGCTGTGCCGCTCATGGAGCCCCGGAAGGATCGCTATTACATCCACGCGGTGCGCCCGTTCTACGCGAGTGGGCAGGTCTACTACGAGGTGACCTTCTATAACGCCGTCAATCGGGTCAGTAAGTTCGACCGCATCATCGGCTTCACCACCATCGACATCACCGACAAGTACGCGGCAAACCTCGTCCTCGAACGTGACTCGATCGAAGTGCTGGGTCAGACGATGCCAATCACGATTATTCGCGACTGGGAGGTGTCGATTCGTCCGTGTGAGTTCGACAACTTCGCCCGGATATTCGACCAGCAGATCAAGACCTCGACCGGAAGTTCCGAGTATCGGAACCTGATGAAATATCTGACAACGACGACGTCGAGCCTGCTCGACATTGTCGACATGGGAGATGCGCAGTACGACTCGTTGAAAGCGTGGGCCACGAAGAAGTCGCAGCACCCGCGGCTCTTCCCGGTTCTAGACCTAGCACGTCAGGCGGTCCGGTCTGCGAGCCCAGGCTGCAATGTCCTGCGCTATCTGATGTTGCGGATGAACAACCAGATCATCAAACTGCAGCACGCTCATGAGGAGTGTGGTGTGCTGTCGAATCTGCACCTCCAATACGGGTGCAAGCCGTTCGACCGTATGCCGTTCTGCACCTCACTGTTCGGCCACAACCCGCGCTTCGCTGACCTCGCCGAGAGCCTGGACACGACGGGGCGTACCCACGAGCTTCTGGCTCGCCGGGTGAAGACTAATGTCGAGGATCACGGCATGCTCTACACGCCGGTTGCCGATGTCGAGTCACTTGGAGATGTCGACTCGCTGATGGCGGCCTACAACGCGCGGGTGTACTACAGGCACACAGGCCGCACGATGCTGAAGGACAAGGGACACGTCTTCATCAGGGAGTACGAGGACGGCACGGCCGCGATCATCGAAAAGTTGCAGGAGTACGCGGCGGCAGGCATTGCTGGTTACCAAAGCGCGGTCAAACTGTGGCTCGCCCAAACGACTCCGGCTCCGGACGACCCAATCAAGGTCCAAGCTCTCGAAGAGTTGTTCGTCGACTCGCAGGTGGCGCTGATCTACGGGGCGGCCGGTACGGGCAAGTCTACGATGGTCAGCCTGATCGCCAACTATTTCAATGGCAACGAGAAGCTCTTCCTCGCCCATACGAACCCGGCCGTCGATAATCTCAAGCGCCGAGTCAACGCACAGAAGGCAACCTTCCGCACTATCAGCAGTCAAATTGGTCGCGCCGATGCGACTGACTACGACGTGCTGGTCATCGACGAGTGCAGCACGGTCAGCAATTCCGACCTGCTCAAGGTGATCGATCGTACGTCCTTCAAGCTCCTCGTGCTCGTCGGAGACGTCTACCAGATCGAGTCCATCCAGTTTGGCAACTGGTTCGCACTTGCCCGCTCCTTCATACCGGATACGGCGGTGTTCGAGCTGACGACGCCGTTCAGGACTAAGAATGCTGATCTGCTGGACTTGTGGTCGACGGTGCGCGACTTGAAGGAAGACATCGCCGAGACACTCGCCCGCAACAGCTACTCAACGGTGCTGAACGAGAGTCTCTTTCAAGCACAGAGGGACGACGAGATCATCCTGTGCCTGAACTACGACGGCCTGTACGGCATCAACAACGTCAACCGCTTTCTTCAGAGCAGCAACCCCGGTGCCGCGACAACGTGGGGAGCCTCTACCTACAAGGTCGGCGACCCTGTTCTCTTCAATGAGACTGACCGCTTCCGGCCCCTCATCTACAACAACCTCAAGGGAAAGATCGTCGACATTCAGACCTTCCCCGGCCGGGTCCAGTTCGACGTGTCGCTTGACCGCCCGGTGACGGAGTTTGACGTCGATGGCTTCGATCTCAGCTACGTCGAGAACTCGACGATCCGATTCGATGTTTACGAGCGAGGCAGTGGTGACGATGATGACGACTCGACATCCGGGTCGGTGCCGTTCCAGGTCGCCTATGCGGTCTCGATTCATAAGGCTCAGGGCCTGGAGTACGACTCAGTGAAGGTCGTGATTACTGATGCCAATGAGGACGACATCTCGCACAACGTCTTCTACACGGCGATCACCAGGACGCGTGAGCGCCTCCAGATCTTCTGGACGCCGGAAACCGAGCACGCTGTTCTCAATAGCCTGCAGCGGAATGTCAACAAGAAGGACGTAGCACTCCTGATGAAGCGTCGCGGGTTGACCCCGATGCCGTGACAATAGTGATCACGTGGGCGGGCGACTGGAACTTTCGCCCGACTAACCCCGCTGATTCACGGGCCGGTGTGACTGCTGCTGTCGGGTGACGGCGGGCTTGTTTTCGCGTGTGGGCGTGCGTGTGTGCCGGCTGGCGCTGCCGGTGGGCGGGTCTCCGGGTGGTGATGTCGTGGGCGGGCAGGTGAGGTCAGGCGGGTTTTGGGATCGCGGCGATCGTGTTGAACACTGCGACGATGGCGGTGGCCCACGGCCATGTTTCGGGAATCTTCACGCGCCGCCGCCGGCCACTACGGACCAGTCGGGCTGCCACGTGAAGGAAGCGGTAGCGCAGCGCTTTGGGCTCGCACAAGGCCAGAACTGCGGCGTCGCCGGTGCAGGCCAGCATCCGAGTCCACGCCACCAGATCTGCGGCGATCATCACCGCCACCAGCCAAGCCTGGTTGAGAGCGAACTCCCGCGAGGGAAGCCTGCCCAGGCCGGTGTCTTTGGCGTGGCGGATGCGGTCCTCGACCCGGGCGTGAGCCCGATGCCTGGCTTCAAGAAACTGCAGCTGGCCGGTGGCGGTGTTGGTGACAAAAGCCTGGTAGCGCCATCCATCGATCTCCTCGAACATCGACAACTGGGCGCCGGGGTGGGGCCGCTCGCGGCGTACGATCACCCGCATCCCGTCTGGCCACTTTGCGAGCATCCCGGGAGCGAGGAACCCGGTCAGCTCCGCGATGTCGGCCCCGTCGCGGATGTCCCCGTTGGGGTTGAGCGCTGGTCCCCACGCGGCTTCGGGGCAGGTCGCGATGGCCCGGCGAATCGGGGCAGTGATAGCGAAGCCGACCGAGTACTCCACCTGTCGACCACGAACGCGGTTCTGCTCGGTGATCCACTCCAGCAAGTCGTGGGAGGCGCCGGCACCGTCGGAGCGGATCAGCAGATCACGCCGATGACTGGCGGGGATCTGCGCGATGGCCTGGCCCAGGACGTCGATGTGGTCGGCAGCGGTGTTCGACCCGGCGTTGCCCGGGCGCAAGCTCGCGGCGAGAAACTCTTCTGTGTTGTCGCACCACACGCCGATCGGGTGGTACCCGAACGTGCGCTTATATGTCGGAGTTGCATGTTCCTTCTCGCTGTGGGTGACCACGATGGTGGCATCCACATCGAGCACGACCGTCGATCCCAGATCCCGCCCCGCACACGCCGATGCGGGTACTCCGCCGGGCAGTTGGGACCACACGTGCCGCCGCGTGCGGGCACGCGCGACCTGGATCTTCTTGCGCTTGCCGGCAGTGACCTCATCGAGTGTGCGCCACACCGTCGGCGCCGAGGCGACCGGGCCCAGGGCCCCGGATTGGTGGCGCAGGACGCCGATGTCGGAGATGGACTCGCCGCCATCGGCGAGCATCACCGCGGTGTCGATCAGCACACGGCCGCGGTCGTGGATCGGGATGAATTGTCGGCGAGCCATGGCCCCTGACAGCTCGGCGGTCAGACCGACCTGATCAGCCAGAAGTCGAGGCACGATGGCCCCGGCGTGGGCGATCACCCCGACACCATCAGCAGTAACGGACAGACCGGCCGACCACGAAGTACGCTTCACCTACCGAGTGCTTTCTGCTGGAGAACATGGAACCTTAGACAAGTCCCAGTTTCCCCTGCTCAGGAAGCACTTCGGTCTATTTTCGCCCAGCGATCCGCAGATCCCCATGAAACACCCAGGCTAATCGTCAGGCCAACTCGTTAGTCGGCGTGGCAGGTCCCCGATAACCGGTCCAGGCAGTTCTAGCCTCGAAATTTCATCGGGGTGACGTCCTGGCCTGTGCGGTTTCGGATTGATGGTTGTGAGCTGATTGTGCCTGTCGGGTACGACAAGGCCGCCGATCGTCGGATACGTCCGGGTTCCACATCA
>NZ_BAAARB010000045.1:0-4786 GCF_039531975.1 Gordonia cholesterolivorans
GAACACCTCCCGGCTCCACGAAGCTCTCGGCTACCGCACCCCGGCGAACGTCGAAGCGACCTACACTCACACCACGACGACCGCGCCCGCGACCGTGTAACCACGGAACGAAACCCAGGGCGCTTCAAGTCGAGGGACGCATGACATTCCTGAGTCAACCCGTACGCTGCGATCGGCTGGTTTCGGGTCGCTCGGTGTTGGGCGTCGTAGGGGGTCTGGGGTTGCCAGCACGCCCAGATGATGCGCAGCCAGGACTGTCCGAGGGTGCGCAGGGCGTGCGGGTGTCGCTGCCCGCGGGCGCGGGCGTCGGCGTAGCGCTGTCGGGCCCAGGGGTCGGCGTGGCGGCTGTTGGGCCGAAGCACGCACAGTGGTTCGCTCTTGGCTACGAGCGCCAACGGTGTGTACCGCGACGCTCGTCTATGGCGAACCGCTGGCCCGAGAGGTTGCCAACCAGGATGAATAGCGGCTTGACTTCGCCCGCTATCAAGTGTCGACGACGGGTCCCACAAGACCCCTTCCTCTTCGCTTCGCTGGTCGGTTGCAAGCAGTGCGACCGAGGGGGTCACGTTCTTGTCGCGAGCTGAACCATGTGCACGGTCGAGACGGCCGCGAGCCCTAGGTACAGGGCGGGGAAGGCAAGGTTGTGCAGCACCCGGGCCCGCGCGTGCGCGGCGACGTCCCCGATGAAGAAGAGGACCAGCCCTGTGGCGGCATAACCACCGAATACTCTCGACACGGAAAGGAGCCGACGTGACCGAAGAAGCATCGTTGCGGTGGGACTCCCTGCCCGAGGGCCAGCGCCATCCGAAGAACCTCGCGATCCTTGTCGTCGAGCACCTGGCTTTGCCGGCCGACTATCCGTGCACGGTCACCGTCCTTCAGGACGTCGACTACCGAAATCCGGTTGTCTCCGTGCTGGTAGCGCTGCCGGATGGCCACGAGCGCACCGTTGAGATCCACGTTGATGACGATCCCGTCTCGCTGGCGGCGAGGATGCGGGTCGCGGCCGAAGTGCTCGTCGGCCGTCGTGCGGAGCTGTAGGCCTCGTCGGTCAGCGCAGCTCTTCGAGCGCGGTGAACAGTTCGACGAGCAACGGCTCAAGCCTCTTGATCGCCTCGGCGTCGTCGAGGTCGCCCCGGACCAGCATCTCGGCGTGCCTGCTCGTCGGCAGGGCCGAGACATCGTCCTGGGTATTGCAATGGATGATCAGCGGGTGCTCGAGGTCGCGGACGAAGCCAACGGTCCGCTCGAATGAGACTGCGCCGAGGTACATCCCCGGACGCTTCGTGATGACGCTGGCCCAGTCTTCCGGCGTGATCGAGTTCAGGGTGACGTTGTGGTCGTCCATGTCTCAGCCCTCCTCTCGTTTCCGAGAATCGTAGCCGTCAAGCAGCCGTCGGGTGTTGGCCTTGGACCGGAGCTGGTGACGAAGGCTACGTCCATGCTGGCTTAGGTCAACCACTGCGCCGCGACGGTGAGGTGGTCCTGCTTCGCGGGCTCGTGGACTCCACGATTCAGATCAGTCGCCCCGCGCACTTCAGCGTCGGTGAGGCCACGGGCCGCAGGTGCCACTCGTCGACGCCGCGGAGGACCTCGTGTGTCATTGAGATCGTCGAGTGGGCTGAACGCAGCTAGGACATCCGTGCTGAGAGCTCTTCGAAGAACTCTCCGACCATGGACTTGCTGGTCTCGCGGAATAGTTCGGCTCCGCCGAAGCGGTAGACCTCGTAGCCTGCCAGACGCAGCCGGCGGTCTTCGGCGACCATCTTGGCGTAGAGCTCTGGGCTGGCCTTCTCGTTGTGTGCGTAGTGGTGCTTGCCATCGACTTCGATGACCACGCGGCGGCGGTCGCTGAACAGCAGGAGGAAGTCCATCCGCTGGCGGGTTAGCGGCGACGTGCCGCTAGAGGCGCGCCGCGCGCGCTGGTGGTAGGGGTCGTAGTGGAGGTAGACCTGTGGAACCAGGGCCGGGATGTCGAAGGACTCCTTGTATCGGGTGGCGTAGGTATCGAAGACGACTCTCTCGGCATCGCTTTCGAGGCTGGCGCGTAAGCGGTCGTGGAGAGTGAGGGCGACTTGGCGGTCGGTAACGGCGTCGGCGAGCTGTTCCCGTTCGCGCCACCACGTGACGAGTCGTGAGAACCTGAGGCCTTCGGCTGGGATGGGGTCTTCGAGTACTAGGCAGTACTCGGCGTTCTCGACGATCTCGATGTCGTTGTTCATAGCGTCCCGGAGCACGATCTGCGGCTTGGGTCCGTTCGCGGCGAAGATGAGGTACTTCGTGGCTCCGTGTACTCCGCCGCCGGCGTCGTAGGTGGCGAGGAGCCCGGTCAGCTCGGTGAGGTACACGTCGGGGATGTCGAGTTCGGTCACGATACGGCGGGCGAGGCTCGCCATCTGAGGGACGCCCCACCCAGTGATGTATGCCGCGATGAGCGTGCGCTTCGATTCCGCTGTAGTCGGTGGTTCCGCCTGCTGCCAGTCGAGGTCCAGTTCATCGGCGAGGACGGTCTCGAGTGCGACGCGGGTGTAGTACATCAGTGCTTCTTCGATCGCGTGGCCGAGGGTGCGGACCGACACCTTCTGTGGCGGGATCGGCGCGTCGCCGACGTCGAGGTTGAACGGTGATGGCCCGAAGCTGGTGAAGAAGTCGCTCACACACCCCAGTGTCCTTGCTGCTGTTGCCGAGTGCGCGCGATTGGCGCTTGTTGTCGGACGCCCTCGCTACCGTGAGAGCGATTCGGTCGACGAGGGAGAACGCACATGTCTGACGCATCGATTGCGATTTCGCGACTTGGTGAGGGGGACTCGCGCGAGGCGCAGAGCGTTCGCGCCGTGACGTGGTTGCTTGCGCAGCCCGGAGGCTCTGTCATCGTCGTGACGCCGCGGAGAGCCGTAGAGAGCCCGATCCTGAAGCGGCTGATTGCTCGGCCGGAGGTGCGCCACGATGTCTGGCGCGGATTCCACGGTGCGCAGTTCGACGGTCACCGGGTGCTGTATGTGTGGCCTGACCGCGAACACCTGAACCACGTGTGGAACGTCGAGGCTGATGCGATCGCCGTCATCGAGTGGAGCACTGAGGAGACGGCCGAGTGGATCGATGACTTGAACCCTGTTCAGCTGCTTCCCGGGGAGGCGATCGAACCGTCATCGCATGATCGGGCGGGTCTCGAGCCGCTGCCGAATGGGGTGGACGAAATCCTCGAGTACGTCGCCGGCATGGCTGCCGGCTACTCCTCAGGGCTCAAATGGAACGAGGAGGACAAGCTGAAAGCCGACATGATGAACCGGCCAGAACGCTGGGTCCCCATCACCGTTGATCAGGTCCGCGCCAAATGTCGCGCGCTGGGCATGCGTGGGACCGATGTTGACACTATCGCCAGCTTCTTGCAGCGCCGCAAGGAAGGGCGTCGCTTCAACGTGAGTTCGTCGTATCGGACGTTCCACTTCAAGTAGCTACTCCACACCGCATCATTCATGGTGGAACGAGGTCGATCCCGGCAACCGGAACAGCGACATCGCGTCGTCCATGAGCACCTCGCGAATGACGATGCCGTGCGGCCCGACCAACGTCGAGGGGCAACGCCCGGCCGCTGCGGTGCTGGGCGACACTGCGGGCTGATCGGGACTGCACGATGCGCGAGGTCGAGGACCGACAATGGCTCGTCAGGTCGCCTCGACGGGTGATTCACGGGCGCATCGACGCCTGGGGATATTTCGGAGTTCGGCGATGCCGTTGATCATCGAGTCCTGCTGCTTCGCGGTGAGGAGCCGGCGGCGGGGAGGGGATCACAGAGCGGTCCGACAGCGCGCCGGTTAGCGCCCTGGCACGGTCGAGCAACGGGGGGTCAAGGGCAACGCTGATGACAGCGATTACGCTCCTCTCGGTCTCGTATTTCTACGGATTAAGGAATAGAGGATCGGGGTGGAGTCTGCACAAGGGCTTCAGAGCGCCACGCTACATCGACGGTACGAAGTTGACCAATGGCAACTAGTCCTCTTGGCTCGATACATCGTCAGACTTATTCTTACGTGGTCTCTCGCGTTTTTGCGTAATGTACATGTCCCCAGCTAGATATACGGAAACTTCTGCCTTCATGCTTGCCAGGGCTCTGCACGCTCGACGGAGGCTGATGCGTGAGAAGAGCGGAAGTGCATCAGACCTCAGGTCCGGCACCTTCTTCGTTACCACAACGTATTCGATCTTGAAGTCTTGGCGCTCAAGGGGGGCTAGATCGAAATCAGGGTTGCGGTGCTCGATGAGTTCTCTCAGAACCGCGCGGGATTCGGGTGCGGTGTTCAGTAGCTCTACAGACGTTGCGCCCTGGCTAAACAGGTGACTTAGATCAGCCGCTTTCACGCCAAGCTTGACGTGGGTGAGAACGAGTCGCTCATTCTCTACCCTGGCGACATCGCACGGCTCAACCTGAGTCTGACCTGATGGGCTTGTATCGGACCGATCCAGGAGTACGGATCCTGGCCAATGTGGAACCAGCTGTTTTTCGTTGTAATCGTACTCAGAATGTACGTTGCGGGCAGGTAGGACTGCATTCGTAAAGTGCGGGTCGAGGTCGGACCGCAATTTTGTTAAGTAGTTTGAGTCGACGCGGTACCAAGCACCGTCACTCAGGTGGAACTGATCGGAGGATTCTTCGAGAGAGGGCGGTGTCAACTCGTGGAAGCAACGTTGTCCTTCAGTAGGCGTTCGAAGACTTCCCGTGGAGTGTAGAAGCCCAGGCACTGCCGTGGCCGCTCGTTGAGCTCGCGGGCGATCGCTTCGAGGTACA
>NZ_BAAARB010000046.1:0-4302 GCF_039531975.1 Gordonia cholesterolivorans
TCCACGGATACCTCGGCGACGTCCCGCCCGCCGAGTTCGAGCACGCGTTCTATGCTGTCCAAGCCGACCGCGAACAGCTGGTCGGAATCAAATAGCGCGAGTCTCCATCAAACCCAGGGCGCTTCACCCTTCAGCAGTACCCACCCCAGCCCTGCCGCCAAGCCCCGAATTGATCTACCAACCCTTCGCCGAAGGTACCCCGGAGGCGGGCACCGTGGCGCCGACCTTCCTGCCGGGTCGGGGTGTCGAACAGGTGAATTGCACGACTAGCCCGGCGGACACTCCTCGACTTTCGCTATTATCAGTAGCACTTCGTGCGAACCAAGATCGCCAGGCGCCCGAGAGCAGTCTCGGGGATGGGAGTGTGGGTGCGGTGATGGCGGCCAGGCGCGACGCGGGTCCTCGGTCCAAGGACGTGATGGATGACAAAGACCCGCGTTTGGTTCGTTCACGCAACCGGTTGGTTGATGCGGCATCTGCCCTGTTGAAGACCGGCGGGGTTGATGCAGTCACGGTCGGGGCGGTCTCCCGGATGTCGCGGGTGGCTCGAACGACGTTTTACCGGCATTTCGACGGCACCACCGATTTGTTGGCTGCGGCGTTCGAACGATTGTTGCCCCACGCCGACGTCCCTGACGCGCACGGACCAATCCGCGACAGTTTGGTGCGGTTGGTCCGTGCTCAGGCTGCGTTGATCGAGCAGGCGCCACTGCAATTGACCGCCTTGGCGTGGCTGGCGATGGTGCCGGAGGAGCCCGGGGAGCAGCAGAACACCCTCGCGCCGCTGCGCGCTCGTGTCATCGCGCAGTACCGGGAACCGTTCGATCAGGTGTTGCAGAGCGCCGCCGCCCAGAAGGAACTCGACGAGTTCGATCCCGGCGTGGCCATCACCCAGCTCGTGGGCCCGCTGGTCTTCGCGCGGCTGTCCGGCCTTCGCTCGATGAGTGGCGCGGACTGCGAACAGCTTGTCGACGACTTTCTCGCCGCCCACCGCCGCTGATCCGATAGTCCCGCGTCGCCGAACAATCCATTCCTTTCGCTACATGCTGTAGCGTAGTGATACCGATTGATTCATTTGTCGAAGGGTGTGCGATGCCAACGCAGCGATGGATGCGTGAGCAGTGGTGAAGCTTCGGCGATCGACCGGTCGCGGTGAGTACAGCCGGTCGCTGGGGCAGGTGGGACGCTTCGTCTTGTCGCACAAAGCGCTGGTAGCGGGCGTCTGGGTGGCTGTTGCCGTGGTGTTGGCTGTGCTGTTTCCCCAGTTGGAAACAGTTGTGCGCCAGCAATCGGTGGACCCAATTCCTAAGGGCGTGCCGTCGTTTCAGGCGCTCGATCGCATGGGCGAGGCGTTCGACGAAAAGGGCGCGAAGACCACGGTGTTCGTGGCAATGGAAGATCCGGCCGGACTCACCGAGCCCGCCCGCCAACGCTATGACGACCTCGTGGTCCGGCTCCGCGCCGACCGCGATGATGTGCAGGCCGTACGCGACCTGCTCGCCGACCCGATCACTGCCCGACAAGCGCTCAGCGAAGACGGCAAAGCCTGGTACTTGCCCGTCGGGGTCAGCGGCAGCCTCGGCGGGCCGACGGCGGCCCACGCTGTGGAATCGATCCGCGAGACCGCAGCAGAGGTCTTTACCGGCACCAGCACGACAGTCCACGTGACCGGACCAACAGCGACCTTCAGCGACCAAATCGTCACCGCTGAAAAGGATCTGGTGGTCATCACCATCGCCACCGTCGTGCTGATCGCCATAATCTTGCTGATCGTCTATCGGTCGGTGTTCACTGCGTTGCTACCGCTTCTGGTCATCGGTATCAGTCTCGCCGTAGCCCGCGGAGTCATGTCTGCGTTAGGCGAACTGGGCATGCCAGTCTCGCAATTCACCGTTGCGTTCATGACCGTCATCTTGCTCGGCGCCGGTGTGGACTATTCGGTCTTTGTGATCAGCAGATACCACGAAAGGCTGCGCCAAGGCGCCGCCGCGTCCGACGCTCTCATCGATGCCACCGCCACCATCGGACGGGTGATCCTTGCGTCGGCAAGCACTGTTGCTCTCGCGTTCTTAGCCATGGTCTTCGGGCAGCTCAGCGTCTTCGCCACCCTCGGCCCCGCCTGCGCAGTGGCGATCCTCATCGGATTCCTCGCCACCGTCACGTTGTTGCCGCCAGTGCTGCTGTGGGCTGCGCGATGGGGGTGGGGTGCCCCGCGCAAAGACCTCACGCGGCGCTACTGGAACCGCATCGCGGTCCTCGTCGTACGCCGCCCGGCGCCGTTGCTGGCCGTCAGCCTCGTCGGATTGACGATCCTGAGCGTCACCGCGCTGGGCATTCAGATCACCTACGACGACCGAGACGGTCAACCCACAACCACCGACAGCAACGAAGGTTACGCACTGCTCAACCGGCACTTCCCGCAAGACATCACCATCGCGGAATTTGTCGTCGTGGATTCGCCCACCGATCTGAGAACAACCAACGGACTTGCCGACCTTGATCAGATGGCAGCTCGGATTGCGCAGATCCCCGGCGTCACCCGTGTGGTCGGTGTCACTCGCCCGACCGGAGCCAAACTCGAACAAGCCCAACTCTCCTGGCAGAACGGGCAGATCGGCGATCGGGTGGCCGGCTCAGTGGGTGAGGGCCAAGCCCGCAAAGGTGACCTCGAACAATTGCGTTCTGGTGCAGACCAACTCGCCGACGGCCTCGAACAACTCGACATACAGATCCGCACCAATCTCACCCCACTGGCTGGCATTCTTAACCAAGTCACCACCATCGGGGCCGAAATAGGTCAATACCAACCACTTCTACAAACACTGACCGCCGCCGCACCCCAACTCGACCAAGCCGCGCAGAACGCCCCTCAGCTAGCAGCCCTGGCCGAACAGTCATCAGCCGCCATAGCCACAATCACCTCAGTGCTCCCGTTACTGGATAACTCAGCGCTGTGCACTCAACTACCCCAATGCAGCACCCTGCGCCAACAAGCCCGCGATCTCGCCGCACTCCGCGACAGCGGGTTCTTCACCCAGATCACGACACTGTCCACCCAGCTCGCGCAGATGGACACCCCCCTCACCGCGGTCACCAACCAACTCAACGCCACCGTCGCCACCCTCGAGACCACGCTGGGAACCATCGGGGCCCAAGACCTGCCAACCAAACTCGCCCAACTGCAGACCGGGGTCTCCCAACTCGCCGCCGGCTCGCGAACACTCGCCGAAGGCGTATCTGCACTCGTCGACAGCAACCTTCAACAACTCGCCGGCATGGCCACGCTCGCCGCCCAACTACAGACCACCGCGCGCGAAACCCGCGGCTCGGACTCGGCCACCGGCTTCTACTTACCCAAAGATGCTTTCGCTGACCAGCAATTCGCCGACGTTGCGCGCCAATTCATCTCCCCGGACGGACACACCGTGCGCTACGCCGTCCAGACAAGCTTCGACCCCTACAGCGCGGACGCCATGCGCCTGGCCAGCACCATCGCCACCGTCGCCAACGACGCAAAACCCAACACCACCCTGACCGACTCCACCGTCTCCGTCGCCGGCTTCCCCGCTATCAACGCCGACCTGCAACGACTGCTCACCAACGACTTCCGCCTCCTGGCCCTGGCCACCCTGGCCATCGTCGGCATCATCCTGATCATCCTGCTGCGCTCACTGGTCGCACCCATCTACCTACTCGGCACCGTCGTACTCAACTACACCGCAGCATTGGGCATAGGCGTCCTGATCTTTCAGCACATACTCCACACCGACATCGCTTGGCCTGTGCCCCTATTAGCGTTCATCGTCCTGGTAGCCGTCGGCGCCGACTACAACATGCTGCTGGTCTCACGATTGCGCGAAGAATCACATCACAACGTCCGAGTCGGAGTGCTCCGCACCGTCACCAACACCGGCTCAGTTATCACCTCAGCAGGCCTCATCTTCGCCGCCAGCATGTTCGGCCTCATCGCCGGTTCCATCGGCATCATGACCCAAGTCGGACTCATCATCGGCGTAGGCCTTCTCATCGACACCTTCATCGTCCGCACCATCGTGGTACCAGCCATCGCCACACTCCTCGGCAACGCAAGCTGGTGGCCCCAAAAGCCAACGACCCCTCCCACCCAACGCCGCCACCGACCCCACCCCGCAAAGCAAACATAAAGCCGGGGGACTTGGACCGTTCCCGCTCTGGTGGACACCCGGAGATGAGCGGTGAGTTCCCCCAAGATAGAGGGAGCGGATTATGGGATCTACTCGTCGGAGCTTCACTGCCGAGTACAAGGCCAACGCGGTAAGTTTG
>NZ_BAAARB010000047.1:0-3954 GCF_039531975.1 Gordonia cholesterolivorans
CACCGCGGCGGCCTTCTCCTCGACCGAGTAGCGACGAGTCGTCGGCTTCCCATTCGCCAGTTCCTTCGGCATAACTCCATCCTCGTTTCCAAGGTCAGGAGCCTCCAACAAACCCAGGGCGCTTCATTCCGCCGTTTTCGGGAGGACTTGGATGCCATCAAAACGGCGCCTTCCCTTTTGCCCACTGCTTGGACCAATCGCCTCGGATGCCGGTGGCGTTGAAGTCACCGAGGTCGGTGGTGGCGAATGGGTTGTCGAGGTAGCGGACCTCGTCGTGCTGGGCGCCACGCGGGTCGACGCGGACGAGAGCGAGGCGGTAACGCGGGGCGGCGTTCTTACCAACCATCACCTCGTTGTGGGTGACGAAGAAGTCGGTCGCTCCTTCGATACGCGCTTTGACCTCGATGCGGTAGGTGTCGCCTTTGGCGTCTGTGGAGAGGATGTCGAAACCGGGATTGTTGAAGGCCTGCTCGACGGGCTTGCGTCCGAGTTCACGTTCACGGGCCATCACCAAGTCGACACCGCGGCGTTCGACCTCTTTGGTCTCCTTCGCGTGGATGGGCGCGGTCGCGGGTAGGTCGGTCTCCAGTATCCCGACGGGGAGCACCAGTGCTGCGGTGACGATGCGTGGTGGCTTGGTCGACATAAGCTGCTGGTGGTCAAGCAGTGCGAGCCTCTTGCGTAGACGGGCGTCGAGTTCGACGGCTTTACGATTCAGGCTCTCCGATGATTCTTTCGGTTTCTCACCGGCGCGTTCCTTTTCCGCCGCGACGGCGGCATCGAGGATGAGGCGGTCGCGTTCACCTTCGAGCCGCTTGATGACCAGGTCACGTGCCTTACTCAACTCCGCGAGGCGCCTCGGCTGAACGTCGTCGAGGTAGTCGGGGAGTTGGTTGGCGATAATCCAGCTCGTGGTTTTGTCTTCAGCACCTGCCAGCCACGGGAGGGTGCGGGCTGTATCGGTGACAGCGTTCTCGGGTGCCGCCACGCAGTCCAGGTAGGGCGCGGGGCCGGCAGGCGTCACGGTGCCGAAGCTGTCGACGTATGCGTAGCCGAAGCGGCGTGCGACGGACTCTCCGGTCGCGTCGGCGACCTCTTCGATCACGCCGACGAGCAGGTGTGTTTCCTCCAGCGTCGAGGAAACCAAGATCGTGCCTCGGTTGAGGGAACCACCGAACTGTCGCACGGACTCGTCCATGACCGCGTCGTGCAGCGGATGATCCGGGGCGAGAAGGTCGGCGCGGCTGAGTTCGTCGGCGTGGACCTTGCCAAGATCGAACGTGACTCGGTCGTACTTGGTTGCGATCGGCCCTGTGCCTGCGGCGCGTATTTGCTGGGGCACGTTCGCGATCTCGTAGCGACCCTGTTCGCGCCTCACGATGCGGCCGCCGAGGCGGGCGAAGGCGGCCTTGAATGCCATCTCGATGTAGTGCGGTTGAAGGCGGCGGGCGCGTGCTTCGTCCATTGCCGCGCGCAGTGCATGCAGGTCGGCCTCGGCCAGGTTCTCCGACGCCAATGCCCGTTCGTCGAGGAGATCCTTGAGTCCATCCCCGACCGACGCGTCGATGACCTCATGCATTTTAGCCTTGACGTCGGGGCGCTCGCCGTGCTGGATGGCATCGAGCAGGAGGTTGCGCAGCGGGGTCTCGGTGAACGCCTCGCCGAGGACGTCGAAGACTTTGCCACCGTATGTCTGACGCATCTGGTCGAGCTTCTCCAGCAGGCGGGTGAAGACTTCACCCTCGCGGGTGTTGGAGGCTACGAGGTTCCAGAGTCGGCAGACCTCTTCTTGGCCGATGCGGTGGATGCGGCCGAAGCGTTGCTCGATGCGGTTGGGGTTCCACGGCAGGTCGTAGTTGACCATCAGGTGCGCGGCCTGAAGGTTAAGCCCCTCTCCAGCGGCGTCGGTTGCGATGAGGATTTGGACGTCGCGGTTCTTGGTGAACTCCTCGGTGATCACGCGCCGCTCACCTCTGCGGACGCCACCGTGGATCGCCTTGACCGAGTCGGGCTTGCCGAGCAAAGAGCCGATCTTGGACTGGAGATAGTCAAGGGTGTCGCGGTGCTCGGTGAAGATGATGAACTTCCGTGGCCAACCGTTCGAATCGGTGACCAGCGCATTGTCCTGGAGGATCGTGGAGAGTTCGGTCCACTTGCGGTCGGTGCCAGCCTCGCGGACCTTCTTGGCGGTCGCAATCAGATCGGCGAGTTCGACAAGTTCTGCGTTGAGCTCCTCGACGGTCTGGGCGGCGGTGGCCGCGTCCATCACGTCTTCCTCAAGCTGCTCCAGTTCTTCGGCGTTGTATTCATCTTCGTCGAAGTCGCCCGAGCCGATGACGTCGTCGGGTTCCTTGTAGGTGCCGTTGAGGATCTCGGTCTTCTTGCGCTCCAGCCGTTCGGTGCGGCGGACGAGGCTCTTGTAGATCGCCTCAGGGCTGGAGGCGAGTCTGCGCTGAAGGACAGTCAGGGCGAATCCGACAGTGTTCTTACGCTTGCCGCCAAGCCTGTCGGCACGGTTCATGCCCTCGCGGACGTAGCGAGTGACGTCCTCGTAGAGGCCCTTCTCCCGCTCGGTCAACTCGTAGGGCACAGTTTCGGCGATGCGTTCAGGGAAGAGCTTCTTACCTTCGAACGTCAGCAGGTCTTCCTTGACCATGCGCCGCATGATTCCGGTGACGTCGACAGACTTCTTCTGCTTGCCCTCGAACCGATCGCGGTCGAGCAAAGTGAGGAAGAGCTGAAAGTCCTCTTCCTTGCCCGAGTGTGGAGTCGCGGTCATCAGCAGGAGGTGGCGGGTAATTTGGCCGAGCAGCTCCCCCAGCAGGAAGCGTTTGGTCTTCTCCAGCTTCCCGCCGAAGTAGTGCGCTCCCATTCTGTGTGCCTCGTCGACGATGATCAGATCCCACTCCGTCTCCTTCAGTTGGGCCTGGAGTGCCTCGTTGCGGGAGAGCTGATCCATGCGTGCGATCACGAGTGGGTTCGTTTCGAAGACGTTGAGGTTGATGTTGGCATCGATGAGCTGGTTGGTCAGCAGGTCGAACCGCAGCCCAAACTTGAAGAACAGTTCGTCCTGCCACTGCTCGACCAGTCCACCGGGAGCGATGATCAGGCACTGCTTGACGTCGTCGCGGAGCAGCAGCTCCTTGATGTAGAGGCCGGCCATGATCGTCTTGCCGGCACCGGGGTCGTCGGCGAGAAGGAACCGAAGCGGGGTCCGCGGTAGGAGTTCGCCGTACACCGCGCGAATCTGGTGCGGCAGCGGCTGCACGTCGCTCGTGGCGACGGCCAGCATTGGATCGAAAAGGCCGGCCAGCGAGATACGTTGGGCCTCGGCGACGAGCTTGAAGTCGCTGGCGGTGGCGTCAAACGCGCGGCTACCGCTGGTGGCGACGCTGAGGTTGTCCTGGTCCTTGCGGAACACAACCTGTTGGCCAAGTCCACCTGAGCCGTTCTGGTAAGTGAGTGCGAGTGCGTCCGTGCCATGCCATTGAGCAGCGATGACAGTGATCACCTCTGCGGGAATGAGACCCTCGACTCGCAGACCGGGCTTCAACTCTTCAAGCTGCACGCGTGGACCTCCTCATTGCCAGCCCTCGAACGCTACCCGCCGATACTGACAGGTTCGCCATCGCCAGGAATTCAACGAGACCAAGCCGAGTGGCATTGCCAGGCCTTCGAACGCTTGCTGAGAAGCTGTCGAAGACTTCGCTGAGGTGCCGCCCGACGCCCGTCACCTCGAGTTCCCATCGGCGAGTTCGCGCAATGCTCGCCCCAACTCCTCCGGAAGCGTGTCACGAAACACCCGATAAGCCGCCTTCGATTGTGGGTGGACCGTTCCCGCTCTGGTGGACACCCGGAGATGAGCGGTGAGTTCCCCCAAGATAGAGGGAGCGGATTATGGGATCTACTCGTCGGAGCTTCACTGCCGAGTACAAGGCCAACGCGGTAAGTTTG
>NZ_BAAARB010000048.1:0-2859 GCF_039531975.1 Gordonia cholesterolivorans
GCCGCCCTCGCGGGCTTGGCGGTCGTAGACCATGCGCACGGCACGCTCACGCAGCTCTGGACTGAACTTCTTGGGCATACTCCGATTCTCCTTGCTGAGACTCGGAACGGAACCCAGGGCGCTTCACGTTGACGGCTCGCCATTTCACTTGTGCGGCTTCGATGAGCTTGTAGGCCATCGCCAGTCCCGCGGCTCGGGAGCCGGGTCCCTTGGTCACCTTGGTCCGTAACCGCACGGTGGCGAAGGTCAACTCGATCGGGTTGGTCGTGCGCAGGTGGGTCCAGTGCTCGGCCGGGTAGTGGTAGAACTCCAGCAGCACATCAGCGTCGTCGACGATCTTGGCGACCGCTTTGGGATACTTCGCCCCGTAGGTCTTCTCGAAGGCGGCGATGGCCTTACGGGCGTAGCCGATGTCCTCGGCGTTGTAGATCTCCTGCATCGCTTTGATCGCATTCGGATGGGCCGACTTGGGCAGTGCGGCAAGCACATTGCCCTGTTTATGAAACCAGCACCGCTGCTCTCGGGTGTCCGGGAACACCTCGCGCAGCGCAGCCCAGAACCCCAGCGCCCCGTCCCCGACGGCCAGGTTCGGGGCCGCCATGCCGCGGCGTCGGCACGACCGCAATAGATCGGCCCATGATTCGGTGGATTCGCGGTACCCATCGGCCAGGGCGACGAGCTCTTTACGGCCGTCGGCACGCACGCCGATCATCACCAGCAGACACAGCTTCTCCTGCTCGAGCCGGACTTTGAGGTGGATGCCGTCGACCCAGAGGTAGACATAATCGCTGGTGATGTCGCGGTCGTCGAAGGCGGCCGCTTCCTTCTGCCACTGGCTGGCCAGTCGAGTGATCGTGGCCGCCGATAACCCCGCACCCGAGCCAAGAAACTGCTCCAGCGCCGGCCCAAAATCTCCCGACGACAACCCGTGCAGGTACAGCAGCGGCAACACCGCGCTGACCTCGGGGCTTTTACGTGCCCAGGCCGGGATGATCCCCGACGAGAACCGTTGGCGTTCACCAGTTTCAGGGTCGACCCGTTTGTCGTTGACCCTTGGTGCCCGCACCGGAACCGCACCGGCGGCGGTCATCACCTCCCGCGGGTTGTGGTAGCCGTTACGCACCACCAGCCGGCGCCCATCCTCATCGTGAATCGCCCCGGCGTGTCCGGAGACTCTGTTCGTTGGGAAGGATGGAGTCATGTCAGGAAGTGGGACGAAGAGGTACCCGGCCGAGATGCGTGAGCGGGCGATCCGGATGGTCGCTGAGATTCGGGCTGAGGATGACTCGGAGTGGGCAGCGATGGGCAAGGTCGCTGAGCTACTCGGGATAGGTACGCCAGAAACGGTCCGCAAGTGGTGTCGTCGGGCCGAGGTCGATGCTGGCCAGCGGCCGGGAACAACGACTGAGGAATCGGCCGAACTCAAGCGACTCAGACGCGAGAACACTGAATTGAAGCGGGCTAACGGGACTGCTGCACGTATAGGTGACATCTGATCTGGCTTGCCCGAGGGTGGGCCTGGAAGGATGACTATCGTGCCTAAGCCTTATCCGCAGGAGTTCCGCGACGATGTGGTCCGGGTAGCCCGAGACCGTGAACCTGGCGTGACACTCGCGCAGGTCGCGAAAGACTTCGGGATCCATGAGATGACCCTGGCCAAGTGGATGCGCCGCGTCGCCATCGACGACGGACACAAGCCTGGAACAACGTCGACCGAATCTGCCGAACTGAGAGAGCTTCGGAAGCGGAATCGGTTGTTGGAGCAGGAGAACGAGGTCCTGCGACGGGCTGCGGCATATCTGTCGCAGGCGAACCTTCCGGGAAAAGGCTCTACCCGCTCGTGAAAGAGCTCGCCGCCGACGGAATCCCCGTCACGGTGACGTGCCGGGTACTCAAGCTCTCCAGACAGCCCTACTACCGGTGGCTCAGGGACGCGGTCACCGCGGCAGACTGGGTCGAAGCGGAGCGGGCGAACGCCCTGTTCGACGCGCATCGTGATGACCCGGAATTCGGGTACCGCTTCCTCGCCGATGAAGCCGAAGCTGCTGGTCAGCCGATGAGCGGGCGGACGGCATGGCGGATCTGCTCGGCCAACCAGTGGTGGTCGAGCTTCGGCAAGAAACGTGGGAAGAACGGTAAGAAGCCGGGCCCGCCTGTGCACGACGACCTGGTCGAACGCGACTTCACCGCCGACACACCGGACCAAGTGTGGCTCACTGATATCACCGAGCATTGGACCGACGAGGGCAAGCTCTACCTCTGCGCGATCAAAGACGCCTGCTCGGGGCGGATCGTCGGCTACAGCATCGACTCCAGGATGAAGTCCCGTCTCGCCGTGACCGCTCTGGACAACGCTGTTGCCCGCCGAGAGGACGATGTTTCGGGTTGTATTGTCCATTCGGACAGGGGCTCTCAATTCCGGTCGCGGAAGTTCGTGTCCGCGCTCAACCGACACGGCCTGGTTGGGTCCATGGGCAGAGTCGGTGCCGCCGGCGACAACGCAGCGATGGAATCGTTCTTCGCGCTCCTCCAGAAGGACGTCCTGGACCGGCACCGCTGGAGCACCCGCGAGCAGTTGCGGATCGCGATCGTCACCTGGATCGAACGGACCTACCACCGACGCCGTCGTCAGGCCCGCCTCGGCCGGTTGACCCCGATCGAATACGAGACGATCATCAACACAGCCGCCTCAGCGGCATGACACCGAAACTGTCACCTGGTCGTGCAGCAGTTGGAGTGTTCCCGCTAAAGTGGCCACTGCAATTAAGCGGCGAGTCGTATATGTCTCTGAATCCTAGTTCAAACTCGGCTGGTGTCAAATAGCCCAGTGTGGAATGTCGTCGGGCCCTATTGTAGTAC
>NZ_BAAARB010000049.1:0-2387 GCF_039531975.1 Gordonia cholesterolivorans
CACCAGAAAGGTGCTCCTTGCCCTGCTTGTGATTGTCGTTTCGCAACAACAATTATTGCAGCTCAGAGCACCTTTCTTCATGAAAACGGCAGGTCAGGCGAATTCAGCGATGAAAGCCCGAGGCTGGAAGTGACCGACCTGCACGTGCGGTTCGCCTATCCGCGTCCGGCGGTCTCCGGAATCAGCCTCCGCGTCGATCGCGGCGAAATCGTCGCTCTCGTAGGAGAATCCGGATCGGGCAAGACCATGACCGCACGGGCCGCGATCGGTCTCCTGCCCGACGGTGCGACGGCCACCGGTTCGGTTCGGGTCGACGGACGCGAGATTCTCGGTCTTCCGGAGAAGGACCTCGCTCGCCTTCGGGGCGACCGCGTGGCCATGGTCTTCCAGGAACCGCAGACCGCGCTGAACCCGGTCCAGACCATCGGCTGGCAGCTTCGCCAGGCGCTCACCCGGCACAGCGGTCTGTCCCGGGCGGCGGTGCGCGCCAGGGCCGTGGAACTGCTCCGACTCGTCGACCTCCCTGAACCGGAGGTCCGTGTCGGCTATTATCCGCACCAGCTATCCGGCGGCCAGAAACAGCGTGTGGTCATCGCACTCGCGCTCGCCGGCGACCCGGCCCTGCTGCTCGCCGACGAGCCGACCACAGCCCTCGACGTCTCGGTGCAGCGAGAGATCCTCGAACTCCTCGTCCGTCTCCGCGAGCGCACGGGCGCAGGCATTCTGCTCATCACGCACAACCTCGGTGTCGTCGCCGAGATCGCTGACCGCGTAGTGGTGGTGCAACTCGGGGAGACGGTGGAGACCGGCGACGTGGGACGGATCTTCGCCGAGCCCTCCGCACCCTACACACGCCAGTTGCTGGCCGCCGTTCCGCGCTTGGACACCGCGTCGCGGGACAGCAGACGCCACGCCGCGCACGGACCGACGCCGGTCGTCGTGGTCGACGGCGTGACCGTCGAGCATCCGGGATCGTTCGGGTCGAACCCGCACGTAGCGCTGTCGGACGTGTCGCTGGTGGTCGAGTCCGGTGAGGTGGTCGGGGTGGTCGGCGAGTCCGGCTCCGGAAAGACGACCCTCGGGCGAGCCATCGGCGGCCTGCTGCCCCTGGCCGGCGGTCGTATCCTGCTGGATGGCGACGATCTCGCCGAACTCTCCGGCAAGGACCTCCGAGCAGCGCGGCGCCGCATCGCCTTCGTTCCGCAAGACCCGACCGCCTCTCTCGACCCGCGCTTCACCGTCGCCGAGTCCATCCGTGAGCCGCTGGAGATCCAAAGGATCGGGGACCGCCGCTCACGCGCGGCTCGGGTCGCCGAACTGCTGTCGGCCGTGCAATTGCCGACCTCGTTCGCCTCTCGCCTGCCACACGAGTTGTCGGGTGGTCAGCGTCAGCGCGTCGCCCTCGCCCGTGCGCTCTCGACGGACCCCAAACTCCTCATCGCCGACGAGCCGACGAGCGCGCTGGACGTCTCCGTCCAGGCCCGCGTATTGGAGCTGTTCGCACAGTTGCAGGCCGACATCGGCTTCGCGGCACTGTTCATCAGCCACGACCTCGCCGTCGTCCGCCAGGTGTCCGACCGCGTGACCGTCCTCAAGTCCGGTCGCGTGGTCGAGTCCGGCAGTGCGACAAGGATCTTCGTTCAGCCCGCCACCGACTACACCCGCACTCTGGTGCACGCGGTCCCCGCCCCCGACCCCGAACGAGACCGCCTCGGCCGCGAGCTGCTGCCCGCAACCTCGTAGCCCAGACCGCGCCGCGGCCCCCTCACACGAACCCCGCCGTATCAACACAGTCCACACCTGCGGGAAGCGATCGCCGTCCCCCCCCCCGAGGTTCGTCGAGTAGGCGGGTGAGCGTAGCGAGCACGGCGTATCGAGACCAGCCTGCTCCCGCGTGTGGTGGTTTCGACTCGCTCCGCTCGCTCAACCAGCCGTCGCCCCGAGGCTCGTCGAGTAGGCGTGTGAGCGTAGCGAGCACGCCGTATCGAGACCGCTCTGCCGTCGTGTGGTGGTTTCGACTCGCTCCGCTCCCTCAACCAGCCTAAGAGGGTGCGCGCTCAACCAGCCTGCCGGAACCGCTCTCCGACCCCCCGCGGTTTGTCGAGTAGGCGGGTGAGCGTAGCGAGCACGCCGTATCGAGACGACTCTGCCGTCGTGTGGTGGTTTCGACTCGCTCCGCTCGCTCAACCAGCCTGAAGCCAGTCTGAAGAGTGCGCGTTCGCGGTCTGTCAGGCGCGCCGTATCCAGACGGCACTCGCCGGCCGGGGGGCACGTCCCGGGAAATGGGTTGAGCCCCGATCAGACGGTGTCTGATCGGGGCTCAACAAGTTGTGTTCGGCGGTGTCCTACTCTCCCACACCCATTACAGTGCAGTACCATCGGCGCAG
>NZ_BAAARB010000050.1:0-1820 GCF_039531975.1 Gordonia cholesterolivorans
ACACCTCCCGGCTCCACGAAGCTCTCGGCTACCGCACCCCGGCGAACGTCGAAGCGACCTACACTCACACCACGACGACCGCGCCCGCGACCGTGTAACCACGGAACGAAACCCAGGGCGCTTCAGGCTGGGGATCGCCGCAGTGCACGCCGGGCACAAAGTGCGGTACTTCACCGCCGCCGACCTCGTGGAGACCCTGTATCGCGGACTGGCTGACAACACCGTCGGCAAAACCATCGACACCCTGCTACGCCAAGACCTGCTCATCCTCGACGAGATCGGATTCGCCCCGCTCGACGACACCGGCACCCAACTGCTGTTCCGGCTCGTCGCCGGCGCCTACGAACGCCGCTCCCTCGCGATCGCCAGTCACTGGCCCTTCGAACAATGGGGACGATTCCTGCCCGAACACACCACCGCCGCCAGCATCCTCGACCGGCTCCTACACCACGCCACCATCGTCATCACCGACGGCGATTCCTACCGCATGACACACCGAACGGAGGTACCACCCACCTAGAACATCCCGCACAGGGTGGGGACTTTTACCTGGCCACCAGCGGGGACATCAAACTGGCCGTTGACAGAGGCCCAGGGCTACCGCTCGTGCCAGAACATCCTCGCCCTGGGGAAGAGCGACAAACAACTCCTCGAGCGGGCTTGCGGGCAACTTGTCTCCGAACAGACCCGACGGGCGATCTCCTACACCGCGGTCAAGCAACGCCTGGCGGCGCTGCGGGCCCAGGCCGCCGCACGACCGACCACCGCGGCGGAACCAGCGACTGCTGCGTCGGTAGCGCCACCGGCGGGACAGCGCGACACCACCGGGGCGCATCTGGCCGGGCCCGAGCAGTTCAGCCTTTCTGCCTTGACCGGAGCCACCGGAGCCGACTTGACGGATGAGGGAGGGGCCAAGTGATCGATCGTCACCTCACCGACGCGGACATGCCGTTGTTCACGCAGCTGCGTATGACCGCGTTCGGGCAGACCGTCATCGAGCTGGCCAACGATCCCGCCTGCGACGAGTGGACCTTCTCCCAGAAGATCTTCCACGCGCTGGATAAGGAGATCACGGCCAGACAGGAACGTCGGACCCAGAAACTACTCAAGGCCTCCAGAACGCCAAACCCTGATGCCTGCGTAGAAGAGATCCGTTATCTGGCTGACCGCAACCTCAATCGGGAGCTAATCGCACGGCTTTCCAGCTGTCAATGGATCGAGTCGACCCGCAATCTTGTCGTGCTCGGTCAGTCCAGCGTGGGCAAGACCTATGTGGCTCTGGCACTGCTCAATGCCGCGTGCCGAAAGTACTACAGCGCGAGGTTCTTCCGGCTCGACGATCTGGCCAACCGGCTCGCCGTGTTGGAACCGACCTCGCAGCGGCGGTTGGATTTCCTGACGGATCTGCACAACTGTGACCTGCTGGTCCTGGATGACTTCCTGACGACGCCGGTGGCTGCGCACACCGCGGCCGAGTTGCTCAACATCCTGGCCGCTCGTGAAGGTCGAGGTTCGACTCTGGTGACCTCGCAGTTCGATCCGCCGGACTGGTACAAGTCGCTCCAGGACGCGGTCATCGCCGAATCGATCCTCAACCGGATCGTCGCCGGCGCCGAGATCATCGCCCTGGACGGGCCGAACATGCGCCGACATCTGGCGGACAGCCGATAGTTGGGCGCCGCGGTCGGGCAAGCTAGCCTCGGGCTTTCATCGCTGAATTCGCCTGACCTGCCGTTTTCATGAAGAAAGGTGCTCTGAGCTGCAATAATTGTTGTTGCGAAACGACAATCACAAGCAGGGCAAGGAGCACCTTTCTGGTG
>NZ_BAAARB010000051.1:0-1662 GCF_039531975.1 Gordonia cholesterolivorans
GGGCTGTGGGAGGGCTCGGTGTCGCTATTGGAGGGATCGGTCTCTCTCGGACTGGTCTTCCCTGGGGTGGGCGCGTGGCTGATGGTGATCTGCTGGTTGAGCCAGAGGTGTTACGCAGCAGCGGTGGCTTGCTGCAGGTGGATCTTGTCGCCGCTCGTCGAGAGGTGACCATCGCCGGACGACAGGTACAGGCCCTGACCTACGGGGGCACATTGCCGGGGAGAACCTGGTGGGTGCGACCGGGAGACACCATCGAGGTGCAGTTGCGTAACGAACTGGACACCCCAACCAACCTGCATACCCACGGGCTACAGGTTTCTCCCTCGGGGAATAGTGACAACCCCTTCCTCTCTATAGACCCTGGGCAGAGTTTTGGTTACCGGTTTACCTTGCCAGAGGATCACCCGTCTGGTGTGTGCTGGTATCACCCTCATCGGCATGGCTCAGTCGCTGACCAGCTATTCGGTGGCTTGTACGGTGCACTTATTGTCGAGGATGAAAAAATGCCGGTCAGTCGAGAGCGGGTGCTCGTCGTCTCCGACATTTCACTCACCGCTGGAGGACAGATCGCGACCGCCTCGGGCATGGACGTGATGATGGGCCGTGAAGGTGACCTCCTATTGGTCAACGGGCAGCACCGCCCACACATGTCGGCACGACCTGGGGAGCGGGAACGCTGGCGAGTGATCAATGCGTGCACTTCCCGTTACCTACGTTTGGCCTTGCCTGGGCAGCGCCTGGAATTGCTGGGGATCGACGGGGGTCAAGAACAGGCTCCCCGGGAAGTGCGGGACGTGCTCCTGGCTCCCGGTAATCGCGCCAACCTTCTCGTGAGCATGAGCGCCGGTAGTGGTGAGTTTCAGACACTGGGCTACGACCGTGGTGGAATGGGAATGGGAATGATGGGAGGTCGAAACCTCTCCGGAGCTGAGGCCATTGCCACGCTCACTGTCTCCGGGCAAGAGACTTCTACGCCAGATAAGGTGCCAGTTCGCTCGCCGGTTCTTCGGGATCTACGCGAGCAGCCTGTTGCGCGGCGGCGGGAGATTGCCTTCACCATGGGAATGGGGTCGATGATGCGCGGTGGCGGGAGCATGATGGATCTCGGATTCGACGGTCGTACTTTCGACATCGACCGAGTTGACCAACGCGTTGCTGCGGGAGCCGTGGAAGAGTGGCTCATCACGAACCCCACACCCATGGATCACCCCTTCCATTTACACGTATGGCCGATGCAGGTGATCGAGACGGACGGGCAACCGGTCAGCGAACAGGTTTGGCGTGACGTCGTCAATGTTCCTGCCCAAGGTCGAGTGCGGGTGCTCATCGACTTCGCTCGTCACCCGGGGCGCACCGTATACCACTGCCACATCCTTGATCATGAAGATGCTGGCATGATGGCCATCGTCGATGTCGGCTGACCAGCTGCAGCGGCGTTGCGGCCTGGCCAAAACCCACCGCTGCCGCGTAGTTTCCGTTACTTGATGTTGCCGGATGCACCACGTATTGTTGAAGTAACACGGCAGGCTCGCTTCTCTAGCCTCGGGCTTTCATCGCTGAATTCGCCTGACCTGCCGTTTTCATGAAGAAAGGTGCTCTGAGCTGCAATAATTGTTGTTGCGAAACGACAATCACAAGCAGGGCAAGGAGCACCTTTCTGGT
>NZ_BAAARB010000052.1:0-1660 GCF_039531975.1 Gordonia cholesterolivorans
ACCTCGAAGCGATCGCCCGCGAGCTCAACGAGCGGCCACGGCAGTGCCTGGGCTTCTACACTCCACGGGAAGTCTTCGAACGCCTACTGAAGGACAACGTTGCTTCCACGAGTTGACACCGCCACCTGTGATAGCCCGCGTACATGGCCAGACGCCGAACACCTGAAAGCATTTGACGCTGCGCTCAACCCCGAAGGCCGTCTCATCCTCCGCAGTGCCGCCGAAGCGATCTGCGTCGCCGACGAAGATCTTGTGCGTCAGGTTGGGAGTGGAGACTTCGGTGTGGTGGATTCGGACCGAGTCTCAGAAGAGGACCGGACTCGTGTGGGCGCGTGACTTCCAGTCGCTCGCCCACTGCGGGCGCTACCAAACCGCGACGGCGATGGAGCCTCTGAGCTAATGCTCCCCGCTCGAGTTGCAATCGATCCACGCGAGTCGCTTGATTCGTACCTCGAGCGGATTGCACTTGTGAACGATCTGACGACCAAGAGTCTTGTCCGCATGCTCAAGGAGAACCGGGACGGATCGTCGGTCTCGACGGCTTTCATGCTGGTCCGGCCTAGCGATGAGCTCGTCGGCCGAATAGTGGATCTCACTGGGCTGGGGGCATCGGCCGTCGAGAATTCGACCTTGTTGCGTTACGACGGAGGCGCGCCACTCAACCTCGACGGCTTCGACCCGCTCGATCGGGCGAGCTACCGCGCCATCGTTTGCCAGGGGTGGTTCCCGCAGCATGGGACGCAACTATGCCCACTCTGCCTATCGCACGACGGAATCTGGCAGCTGTCGTGGAAGCTACCGGTGTCGACAGTGTGTCCCGACCACGGCGTCTACCTGGTCGCTGAGTGTTCAAGATGTAGCCGGCGCTTTCGAACGCGACACCACAGTCCGCTGCGTCCTCGGCTCGATGAACACCAGCCGTGCGGGAATCCGCTCGGATTCTCGGCTCCCTGCCGACACTCCATCCTGAGAGAGAAACCGACGGCTGCATCCGAAGGTGCAATTCGGACCGCAACACGGGTTACGGCCGCTATCCAAGGCGAAGAAACGAGCGTTCTCGATGGCGCTCTCGCGCCCCCCGCGTACCTCGCAGAAGTCCGAAACTTAACCACTCTTCTACTTCACCTCGCATCCCGGTCTCGCGCAAGGGGTTTCGTCGAATGGGCCGGAGATCTCCAAGCCGAAGCCGCTGGTCGCACAACTGAGCTTCGAGGGCCTCGGTGGGGTATTCAGCCGCCGACAAGTGCAGTCACCCGCGGTGAAGCACTGGCGGAGGCGGATGGGATTCTGTCCAGTCCGGAGAGTGCGGACGCCGTCGCACGGTTGGCCGAGTGGTTCGATCTGATCCCGGACGTCCCGGGCGGCCCGAGAGGATGGATCGTCATTCGCGCGGCAAAGAGTCCGGTGTTGAGCTGGCTGGTGGTCCAGGTGCTTTCAGCCCGCCGCCATGTCGGCCTGCAGATCGATCATCACGACGCGTTGATCGATCTGCCGCTGTCTGCGATCCCTCAACTCCTCGATGAGCACACCTACCCTCGGGCTTTCATCGCTGAATTCGCCTGACCTGCCGTTTTCATGAAGAAAGGTGCTCTGAGCTGCAATAATTGTTGTTGCGAAACGACAATCACAAGCAGGGCAAGGAGCACCTTTCTGGTGAAGA
>NZ_BAAARB010000053.1:0-1404 GCF_039531975.1 Gordonia cholesterolivorans
AGGCTGGTTGAGCGAGACGCTTCTATGTTTGTCAAGCGGCGGTGGTGACTGCTCCGGGCTGGTTCAGGATCCGGTAGATGCGTCGGGCGAGGTAGCGTTTGAGGATGCGTCGGATCGCGCGGGGGCTCTTACCTTGTGTGATGCGGGCCGCGATGAATTCTTTGGTCTGTTGATCGCATCGACTGTTGGTGAGGACGATTGCGTGCAGTGCGCGGTTCAGCTGTCGGTCGCCACCTCGGTTGAGGCGTCGGTACTGTCGTTGTCCGGAGGATATTTCGATCGGGCTGACTCCGGCCAATGCCGCCCACGCGGCCTCTGACTTCACCCGTCCGCGGTAGGCCCACGCATTCAAGATCAGCCCGGCACTGATCGGTCCGACTCCGGGTAGTTCCAATAGCACCGGTGCGTGAGCGGCGACCAGTTCGCGCACGGCGGCCAGGTTCTGCGCGAGCTGGACGTGCAGTGCGACGATGCGCTGAGCTAACGTAATCACCTCGGCACGGGCGAACTGCTTTGCCCGGCTATCGCTTGGACGCTCGCGCCATCGGGCGATCTGCTTGACGATGGTCAGTGTGGGTTTGCCTCGCGCATCGATACCCAGGTCGTGCTCGCGCAGCAATGCCACCATGGCGTTGAACTGACGGGTCTTCTCCCGCGTCATCCGGTCCCGGGCCGGCAGCAGCGTCTTCAGGCATTCATGAAGGTCACCGGTGCGTGCATCGGCGAGGCCGTCGCTGGGGCGAGCGAGCATCGTCACCGCCGCCTTGTGTGCGTCGATCGCGTCGGTCTTCGAACCTCCTCGCTCCCGACGAGGCGAGGGCGCATCGACCACCCGGTACCCGGCCCGCAACAGTTCCCGCGTCAGACGGGTGCCGTACGAACTGCTGCCTTCGACGCTGATCAGCGTCTCGCGGATGCGAGTACCGGTACGACGCTCGATCCAGGCGATCGCCCGCCGCAACCCCGCCGACGAGGTCGAGAACGTGGCCTGATCGACGGTCCTGGCCGTGGCCGCCTCCACCAGGCAATACGAGTGCGTGGCGGCGTGAGTGTCGACTCCAACGACGAATCTGTAAACATCTGCAACGATTGACACTGCGGACTTCCTCCTCATCAACGGAACAGGATGGGTTCGCTGAACCGGTGGCCGCTTCTGAGGAGACCACCGCGTGGCGTCACTGTGATCGGTCACGACGCCTCCCCAGGGGGCGTACCTGGCGAGGCGTCGGACAGGCTTCTGATCAAGCCAACGCGGCGGACAGGGCGGTCACCGGTTCGCCATCGATGAACGGACACGTCTTGCTGAAGGCACCCACAACGAGGCCAGCGGAGCGATGAGTCACGAACACAACGACGAACCCATAACCACCCTGCCAGTCAGCCCCAGGCCAACCACCCCAAACA
>NZ_BAAARB010000054.1:0-1387 GCF_039531975.1 Gordonia cholesterolivorans
AGCCTGTAAAAACTTAGCCATGTTTACGACAGCTTTTTCCTGCTTCGTCATCTTTAATATCCGTCCATTTCCTCACTGATTGTACAAAATCTTATCTGCTGTTAATGTTTAGGGCAAGGACACACATCGTTATCTCTGCGAGATTTCCTCGTGACCTTGCAATGGGCTTTGCCCCTTGACCCCAAAAGGACAACAGCATGACGACCAAACGCACAGAAATCGTGATTATTCGCCTGACCCCTGACGAGAAACAATCGTTACTTCTGCGGAAAACCAAACCCCGTTTAGCGGAGTGGTTACGTGAACTGGCGTTAGGTCAGAAGCCAAAGCGTCAGCCGAAAAGCGTTGACCCAGCATTACTGTTTGAGCTTAACCGGATAGGTGTGAACCTTAATCAGATAGCCCGTCATTGCCATCAGGCTCCGGTTTCTATGGAGACGGTCAATATTGCCTTAGCGTTACGGCATATTGAGGCACAGCTTCGGGAGGTGCTTGACCGTGCTGATTAAATTCTTTGGTAACAAAGGCGGTGGCAGTCCGAAAGCCAGCATGGATTACCTGCTTCGGGAGGGCAAAGAGGACACACAATTTCAGGTGTTACGGGGCGACCCTGACTTGTCGCAGTCTATTGCGGAGAGTTGCGGATTTAAGAATGCGTACACCGTGGGATGTCTGTCATTTGAGGAAGAAAATATACCCGACCATCACAAAACCGCCATTATGGACAGATTTGAAAAGCACGTTTTTGCGGGGCTGGAGAACGAACAGTACAACATCACCTGGGTTGAGCACACGGACAAAAACCGGTTAGAGCTGAATTTTTACATCCCTAACGTTGAGCTGACCTCACAGAAACGCTTACAGCCGTACTATGACAAAGCAGACAGACCACTCATTGAAAATTTTAAGCAGGTTATCAATTACGAATACGGCCTGACCGATCCCCGTTCGCCGGATAAACAGCAAACACTGATAACCCGTGCGGATTTACCGACAGAAAAACGATCAGCCCTGAAAGAGATTGATACCGGCATATCGGCATTGGTGCAGAAAGGACTGATCCGTAACCGTGATGATGTGATTGAAGCGCTGAAACAGTCAGGCTTTGAGATAGCCAGAGTGACACCGAAAAACCTCTCAATCAAAACCGGGGGGCAAAACTTACGTTTAAAAGGGGCGTTCTATGAGCAGGATTTTAAATTTAGCGCAGACGTTCTCCGAGAATGCCAGACAAGACAGCGAGATTATGACGGAGAAAGTGAAGCTCGCTATCGAACAGCACGAGAACGACTTGAAAGCGCAACTGGCAGACGCCTGCAGGCATTTGAGCGAAAGCATCCAAGCCGAGCAGACGAAATTGATCAGGCGTACCGTGAGCGCGTGGAAA
>NZ_BAAARB010000055.1:0-1350 GCF_039531975.1 Gordonia cholesterolivorans
TGAAGCGCCCTGGGTTTGATGGAGACTCGCGCTATTTGATTCCGACCAGCTGTTCGCGGTCGGCTTGGACAGCATAGAACGCGTGCTCGAACTCGGCGGGCGGGACGTCGCCGAGGTATCCGTGGAGGCGCTCGGTGTTGTGCCAGTGCACCCATCCGAGGGTCGCGAGTTCGAGTTCCTCGACGGTCTTCCACGGCCCGGATCGTGCCGGCCCGCGGACGAGTTCGGCCTTGTAGTACCCATTCACCGTCTCGGCGAGGGCATTGTCGTAGCTGTCGCCGACAGAGCCGATCGACGGGGTCGCGCCGATCTCCGCGAGGCGTTCGCCGTAGCGGATCGACGTGAATTGAGATCCCGCATCGCTGTGACAGCGCAGCTCCTCGTGGTGGGCGCCGCGTGACCAGCGGGCCATCTCGATCGCGTCGATGACCATCTCGGTGCGCATGTGCGACGCGACCCGCCATCCGACGATCATCCTGCTGAACGCGTCGACGATGAAGCACACGTAGGCGACGCCGGCCCAGGTCGGCACGAACGTCAGATCGGTCACCCAGAGCCGGTTCGGCGTGGTCGCGGTGAACTCCCGCTTGACGAGGTCAGGGTGCCTTGCCGATGCCGGATCCGGCCTGGTGGTCTTGACCCGTTTCGAACGCCTCGCGCCCTCGACGCCTGCGGCGCGCATCAGCCTGGCGGTCTGGTCCCGGCCGATGATGATCCCCGCGCGGCGGGCAGCCTTCCAGAGCTTGCGGACCCCGTAGACCCGGTAGTTGGTCTCCCAGAGCTCGACCAGCTGAGGGATCAGCTCCTCGTCTCGCACCGCGCGTGCGGACGGGGCGCGGGTCTTGACGGCGTAGTAACTGCTCGGAGCCACCTGCAGCAGTCTGCAGATGAGCTCGACTCCGAGCCGGCGACCGTCAACGAGGTCGTCCTTGTTCGCGTCGATGAACGCGACTACTTCCGGTAGTGGCGGTCGAGCTCCGCCCCGAAGAAAGACGCCGCCCGCTTGAGCACCTCGTTAGCCCGGCGCAACTCCCGGTTCTCCTGCTCGAGCTCCCGGATCCGCTGCGTCTCCGCGTTGCTCACGCCTGGAGCGACGCCGTCGTCGATGTCGGCCTGCTTGACCCACATGCGCACGGACTCGACCCCGTATCCGAGTTGCGTCGCGACGCGCTGCACGGTCCCTTGCGTGACGCCCAGCTCGGCGCGCAGCGCCCTCACCATCCGCACCGCGGCGGCCTTCTCCTCGACCGAGTAGCGACGAGTCGTCGGCTTCCCATTCGCCAGTTCCTTCGGCATAACTCCATCCTCGTTTCCAAGGTCAGGAGCCTCCAACAAACCCAGGGCGCTTCA
>NZ_BAAARB010000056.1:0-1302 GCF_039531975.1 Gordonia cholesterolivorans
GGCCAAAATGTGTGTACAGATACGCTGGTTTCCGGTGTCTGACCTCGACTGACAGTGCGCCGGACATGCTTTGAAAGCATGTTCGGTGTCAGGTTCTCGGAATTCCCCCTCATGTGGTGTATGCGGCCGCAAGCTCGTCAAGAACGGAACCACCAGCGCCGGCCGCACCCGCTGGCGCTGCAAAGACTGCGGCGCCTCCAGCACCCAGAAACGCCCCGACATCACCCGCAAAGCCGAACTCACCGCGTTCCTCACCTGGCTCCTGCACGGCCGACAACCCGACCACATCAGCGCCCGCACGTTCCGCCGATCACGCTCCTGGTGCTGGAACATCGAAGTCCCACCACCTGCACCCCCGACTGAGCCGGCCCAGGTGTTGATGCTCGATGGCACCTACTTCCAATCCTGGTGCCTGCTGATCGCCTTCGACGGCACCCACGTCGTCGACTGGCAATGGTGCGACCGCGAGAAGAAGATCGCCTGGCAGCAAATCCTGCAACGCCAACCCGCCCCGCACGTCGCGGTCATCGACGGTGGCCGCGGCCTGCTCGCCGCGATCGCTGACGATTGGCCCACCACTCGAGTCCAGCGCTGCTACTTCCACATCTTCCAGACCGTGCGCCGCCACCACACCTTCAAACCCCGACTCGATGCTGCCCGTGAAATTGTCACTCTGACAACCGCTTTGATGAACATCCGCAATTCCGAGCAGGCCGTGCTCTGGCTTCAGGCCTACAACGACTGGGAAATCAAGCACGACCGATTCCTCCGGCACCGGACCTACGCCCGCCCGCACACTGTGCGCCCGAAGGGCGTCGCCGAGACCAGCACCTGGTGGTACACCCACCGCGACCTACGCAAGACCCGAGGACTGTTCCGGCGGCTGATCTCAGAAGAGCACCTGTTCACCTGGATCGACCCCCGCCTGACCGATGAAGAGCACCCCCTGCCGCGGACCACCTCACCGCTCGAAGGCGGCCCCAACAAAGGTCTCAAAGACCTGTTCCGCGCTCACCGAGGACTTCTGACCGAGCACGCCCGCCGAGCCGCCGAATGGAAGCTCAACAGCCTCACCGCCCACCCACACGATCCGTGGAGCCTGGTCCGCGAAGAGCAGCACAACCCACCACCGCAGCGACCGAAGGAAACGCCCGTCGAGGACGAGCAGATCGGGCCCGCCGCCTACGACACAGGCTTCAACTGGGAAGACGGCAACGGCATCCAACACGGATGGGGAGGCCGAAACCGGTAAACCACCCGACGCCACGCCCGAACCGTACACACATTCTGGCCTTTAACCCG
>NZ_BAAARB010000057.1:0-1298 GCF_039531975.1 Gordonia cholesterolivorans
TGAAGCGCCCTGGGTTTCGTTCCGTGGTTACACGGTCGCGGGCGCGGTCGTCGTGGTGTGAGTGTAGGTCGCTTCGACGTTCGCCGGGGTGCGGTAGCCGAGAGCTTCGTGGAGCCGGGAGGTGTTCCACCAGTGGACCCAGCCCATCGTGGCGAGCTCAACCTCGCTGACTGACTCCCAGATCCGCTTGGAGTAGATCAACTCCGCCTTGTATAGGCCGTTCACTGTCTCGGCCAGCGCGTTATCGTAGCTATCGCCGACGGTACCTACTGAAGCCGTAACTCCCGCGGCGAGCAGAGCGTCCGAATAGGCGAGCGAAACGTATTGACTACCCCTGTCGGAATGGTGGATCAATCCGCTTTCGTTCCTGCTCACCCCGGTGGACTGCAGTGCATGCTCCAGTGCGAGCAATGGCAGAGACTCCGTGTGGAGCGTGGGCGCGACCGCCCAGCCGACAATTCTGCGACTGAAGACATCGGTAACGAATGCGACGTAGCAGAACCCGGAGAGCATCCGGACGTAGGTGATGTCGGCGACCCAAAGCTGCTGCGGTCGATCCGCGACGAACCGCCGTTCAACGAGGTCCGGGCGCTGGTCATCTCCGTCTGCGGAGCAGGTGGTGACGGGCTTTCGACCTCGGCGAACGCCCTGCAGGCCGGCGATCTTCATCAGCCTCGCGACCTGGTCGCGACCGACGTTCCATCCTGCGTGGCGCATTGCGTGCCACATCTTCCGGACCCCATAGACGCTGTAGTTCGCCTGATGAATCCGCTGCACCTCCTCCGCCAGCATCTCGTCCCGAACGCTGCGAGCGGAGGCCGGCCTGTTCTTGGCAGCGCGGTATCCGCGGGAGGTGATGAACCCACATTCTGTCGCACTGAGGATGCGGCAGATGGCCTCGACCCCGAACTTCTCGCGATGCATGTCGACGAACGCGATCATTTCGTCGTGGGGCGGTCGAGTTCCGCTGCGAAAAACGCTGAGGCGGCCTTCAGGATCTCGTTCGCACGTCGCGCCTCGGCGAGCTCCCGCCGGAGACGGCGATTCTCCTCCTCGAGCGGCTCTCCCGGTCCGACCGGCTCGGTGGCGCCGTAGCGATTGCACCAGATCCGCAGCGTCTCTGTGCCGACACCGAGCTGCGGCGCGACGGCACGGATCGATGCTGCGCGAGGGCCGCCCTCGCGGGCTTGGCGGTCGTAGACCATGCGCACGGCACGCTCACGCAGCTCTGGACTGAACTTCTTGGGCATACTCCGATTCTCCTTGCTGAGACTCGGAACGGAACCCAGGGCGCTTCA
>NZ_BAAARB010000058.1:0-1159 GCF_039531975.1 Gordonia cholesterolivorans
TGATGTGGAACCCGGACGTATCCGACGATCGGCGGCCTTGTCGTACCCGACAGGCACAATCAGCTCACAACCATCAATCCGAAACCGCACAGGCCAGGACGTCACCCCGATGAAATTTCGAGGCTAATCACATCCAGCCATGGACCGTCGTCGGACAGAAAAGGAGCGCGAGATGGCTCAATCAAGACCTTTCTCGATCTTCCTACTTAAGGATCAATACGCCGACCCCACCGACGCGTTGAAGGAAGATCACGGCCTTGTCGAAGCAACGGTCGAAAGCAAAGTCCAACCGTCCTGGCCAACCTTCCTGGCGCTCAAGAAGAACTCTACTCCTTGGTGGCGACAGTACTTTTCTATCGCCGACAACATGAACACTGGATATGCTGGCGCGATTGTCTTCATGAAGGCCAGCAACAAGACCTTCGCACTCACTTTCGGCCAAACAAGACATAGCCTGCGAGACGAATCTTACGAATATGATTTCGGACTCCGAACCACTCTCAACGCAGTTGATCCCGATGCCATTCGTAATACAGATGAGCTCGATCCCGCTACGGCACGTCGGCGTAGGACACAGTTGCCAGAACGTGGCGATATATCCTATTTCGACTTCGATGGCGATAGCGCCGTCCTACGGTCACTCACCGGTGCAATCCGCCCAGAGTACAGAGACCTTTTCGCCCACGCCACGGGTGCCAGCAATCTTCGAGTCAGCACGAAGAAAAATGCATCCGAATTGACGCAGCTCCTAACCGAACTGTACTCAATCTACCAGAAGACAACCTATCTCGACGCATTTCCCGCCGCCAACAATATCCAGCCGGTGAAGGACCCCGCGCTCCTCACGAGACTCGATGATGCCCTCCTGAAGGCATTTCGCATTAGCGATCCTGATCTTCTTCTGACAATACCTGAGCTGGTAGATTTCCAGGAAGATTTTGAAGTCGCGTACGCTGGCCACGGGAAGAGCGACCTTCATAGCGATGCGGGAATTCGCGAGTACTACGATTATCTCGCAAGGCATGCAGTAAAGGTGGCGGTGTCAACTCGTGGAAGCAACGTTGTCCTTCAGTAGGCGTTCGAAGACTTCCCGTGGAGTGTAGAAGCCCAGGCACTGCCGTGGCCGCTCGTTGAGCTCGCGGGCGATCGCTTCGAGGTA
>NZ_BAAARB010000059.1:0-1116 GCF_039531975.1 Gordonia cholesterolivorans
GGCGGTGTCATACCGTCGTAGCAACACTGCAGGCCACGAGGGGTTGCGGGTAGCGCGGTAGGAGACCCTGGGTGGGGCTGGGACGGATGATGTTGACGGTGGCGGACCGGACGGAGATCGCGGTCGGACGGCGTGCGGGGATGACGGTCACGGCGATCGCCGAGCAGATCGGGCGCGACAAGTCGGTGGTGTCTCGCGAGATCAAACGCAATGCCACCAAGACGGGCGCGTATCAGGTGGTGCACGCCGACAAGCACGCCCGCGCACGGCGGGCCCGTCCGCAGACGAGGGCGATCGATGCTGACTCGGTGCTCGCCGACCGGGTACGGTCCGACCTGCGCAGGTCGCGGACGCCGCGCCAGATCGCGGGGAGGTTGAAGCTCGAGGCCCAAGACCCCACAGTGGATCCCATGACGGGTTCACCGAACGCGCAGGGCCGCCGCGTGTCACACGAGTCGATCTATCGGTGGATTTATGCTCTTCCGAAGGGAGAGTTGGCTGCTCAGGGCATCCTGTTGCAGTCCAAGCGCACCGCGCGTAAACCCCGCAAGTCAGTCGGTGAGCGGTCGGCGCGGATCGTGGGCATGGTCAGCATCGACGACCGCCCCGAGACCGCGGCCGATCGGCGGGTGCCGGGCTGGTGGGAAGGAGATCTGATCGTCGGGAAGGCCGGCCAGTCCGCGGCGGTGACCTTGGTCGAGCGCACCAGCCGGTACACGCTGATCCTGGGTCTGCCGGACGGGAAGAAAGCACCCGGCGTTGCTGATGTGCTGATCGATCACCTGCGAGGACTGCCGGAGTTCATGCGACAGGGCCTGACGTGGGATCAAGGCACCGAGATGGCCGAGCACGCCAGCGTCACCGTGGCCGCCGAGTTGCCGATCTACTTCGCTCATCCCCGCTCGCCATGGGAACGCCCGACGAATGAGAACACCAACGGCCTGATCCGCGAGTACCTGCCCAAGGGCACCGAAATCCCATCCGATCAGCTGTACCTCGAAGCGATCGCCCGCGAGCTCAACGAGCGGCCACGGCAGTGCCTGGGCTTCTACACTCCACGGGAAGTCTTCGAACGCCTACTGAAGGACAACGTTGCTTCCACGAGTTGACACCGCC
>NZ_BAAARB010000060.1:0-1064 GCF_039531975.1 Gordonia cholesterolivorans
TGATGTGGAACCCGGACGTATCCGACGATCGGCGGCCTTGTCGTACCCGACAGGCACAATCAGCTCACAACCATCAATCCGAAACCGCACAGGCCAGGACGTCACCCCGATGAAATTTCGAGGCTAGCCACCGTTATGGCATTCACCGAACGAATCCAGTCGGGCCTTCGGGACATTGCAACACCGCAGCAACGACGTTTGATAGACGCACATATGCGATACCGCCACGAGAATGTTTCGGTCGTCACCCTCGACCGCGAGATCATGATCACCGACGACGGTTTTCGCACACCAACTGCCCGACCGACCGACAATCTGGGCGGCCTGCTACGTCACGTAACGAGGCCATTCGCCGCATCGAGTGACGACGATCACGCCATGTTAATGTTAACTAGCCGCAATTTCCCGCTTGCCGAATACGACATGGGGCCGAGGATGATGCCGGCCGGCGCGGGAGGACGACTCGGGCGCCATCTTTACCCCTCAGCCAAGACGCGCACCCGTGACGAATACATTTGACACCGAGCATGACCGACTCTGCCACAGCCGCTTTAGCTGGTAAGGAAACGTGTCAGAGTAGGACGAGTTGTCGGCGCCGAACGTCCGCCGATGTCGCGGACGGCCGATGGTTCGAAGTCAGGCAGAGAGGGAGCCGATCGCTGCTTGCTCGCCGTCGCGGCCACTCCATGTTGCTATCCCTCCGATGAGAACTGCGCCCATGGCGCCTCCCGTGCGGCCGCGGGGCCACTGAATCCCCGTCCGCTCGATCTGGTCCTGCACCAGATTTGCTCAGCCAACAGCTACGGCTTCTTCTCCGGCAGTGGCCAACACCCCTTCACCGGAGTGCCCCATTCCATGAGACATGCCGCCCTCAGGGGTGACGTCGCTTGACAGCCAGACGTAATCCAGCTCGTCATCCTCGCGAATCTGGCGATGCTGACGTGTAAGGGCTCGGGACATGCTTGACGTCGTGTCGTCGGGACATCGTTGACGTCTCACGCTTGTCGGTGGTCGCAGTCAGAGTGTGGGGGGTGTCCTTCTCTGCTGAGACTGAATCCGATGCT
>NZ_BAAARB010000061.1:0-1008 GCF_039531975.1 Gordonia cholesterolivorans
GATGTGGAACCCGGACGTATCCGACGATCGGCGGCCTTGTCGTACCCGACAGGCACAATCAGCTCACAACCATCAATCCGAAACCGCACAGGCCAGGACGTCACCCCGATGAAATTTCGAGGTTAGGATCGGGAACAACGGCGCGGATATTTGTTCCAAGGTCGGGCGGCAAGCAGGCCGGCGAGTGGGTCGTGTAGACAATCTTTGCTGCCCGAGTCTGTGTCATAAATTCGTTCACGAGATCGGCCTGCGCATCGATGTGCAGGTGGGTCTCAGCCTCGTCGATCAGGAGAATCGGCGGCGCAGTCTGGCCTTTGACGGTAAGGAACGCGACCAGCGCCACGAACATCTGAACACCCGCGCTGCGCTCGTGGAACTGCGTTATTGTGCGGCCATCCTGCTTGATACGGATCTCCAGGCTCACCCCGTTGATCTTGAGGTGGGCGGAGATCTTCGACTGGTTCCAGACCTGCGTGAACTTAGTCACGAGAGTCTGGTTTGCCTCTTCAATCAGGGTCTCGCGAGCGCCTTCGTCTCCGTTATTGATCGTCTTCCATAGCTCTTCGAGTGAGAGCTCGGCCATTGTGGAGATGTTGCGCAGTGCCGCCGGTGGGTCGCCAACGCTTTCTGCTGTCAGTTCATAGTTAGACGCCAGCAGCCGGTCACCCTCGGAGAATGACAGGATGTCCGGCGAGCGGTCATAGAGAATCTGGGCGACTTCCTCGGTAGGATCGGCCTTGGCAATCCACGCCTGAACTCGCTCGAATGCCGCCCGGATGTCTCCACCAAGGCCGTGCTCGCCGAACTCCTCAATCCAGGTGGCTGGGGCGAGCTCGCTCGCCTGCTTCTCAATGTCTGGTTCATCACCGGCGCGGAGGGCGTCTAGCCTCGGGCTTTCATCGCTGAATTCGCCTGACCTGCCGTTTTCATGAAGAAAGGTGCTCTGAGCTGCAATAATTGTTGTTGCGAAACGACAATCACAAGCAGGGCAAGGAGCACCTTTCTGGT
>NZ_BAAARB010000062.1:0-1006 GCF_039531975.1 Gordonia cholesterolivorans
CACTCGGAGAAGGAGCAGGCGAAGCCAACCTATAAGCGGGGCTTCGGTTTTCATCCGTTGATGGCGTTCATCGACCACGGGCCAGACGGGACCGGGGAGGCCGCTGCGGCGATCCTGCGGCCCGGCAACGCCGGTTCCAACACCGCCGCCGACCACATCACGTTGACGCAGAAGATCCTTCAGCAGGTTCCCGGCATCGGGTCTCGGCCCGGTAAGTCGATCCTGATACGCACCGACTCGGCCGGCGGCACCCACGACTTCATCGATTTCCTCGCCCGCCGACGCCTGTCGTATTCGGTCGGGTTTCCGTTGAACGAGACGATCGGTGACCTCATCGACCGGTTGCCGAAGAAGGCGTGGACCCCGGCCTACGACCCGGACGGTGAACCCCGCAAGAATGCTGACGTTGCCGAACTGACCGGAGTCCTGGACCTCTCGGGGTGGCCGGCCGGGATGCGGGTCATCGTCCGCCGTGAGAAGCCGCATCCGGGCGCCCAGCTGCGGATCACCGACCGCAATGGGTGGCGCCTGATCGCGTTCGCCACCAACACCACCGGTGGCCAGCTCGCCGATCTCGAGGTCCGGCATCGGCGGAGGGCCCGCTGCGAAGACCGTATCAGGATCGCGAAAGACACTGGCCTGACGAACTTTCCACTCAAAGGGTTCGCGCAGAATCAGATCTGGCTCGCCGTGGTCGAGGTGGCGTGCGATCTGCTCGCCTGGACCCAGATGCTGGCTTTGGCCGGTACCGCAGCGCGCCTGTGGGAACCCAAGAAGCTGCGCATGCGACTGTTTGCGACCGCGGCCCGCCTGACTCGTCACGCCCGCCGACTCCGGCTTCGGTACGACCGGCATCATCCGTGGAGTGGTCTGCTCGCTGCCGGTCTCGAGCGGCTGGCCGCCTACCCGGCTCCCGGCTGACTCGGTAGCCGAGCCCTGACCTTACGAGATGAAAGAACCTGCTCTTCCGGTGATGTGGAACCCGGACGTATCCGACGATCGGCGG
>NZ_BAAARB010000063.1:0-931 GCF_039531975.1 Gordonia cholesterolivorans
GGGCGAGAACGCAATCACACAACGCCAGCAACGCATCGTGCGTGCGCTGAGCGGCACTGCGCAGATCCCGACCCCGCGCCGCCGCCAAAGCCTCGGCGTCGATGCCGTCGGCGTCAATGGTTCCGGTGGGCGAATCCGGGTCGGCGGGATTGTTCATCCCGGGTGCGGCCCAGGCGGTCAAGATCACCTCGAACTTCGCCCGCAACTCCGGAGTCATCGCGCCACGGACTCTGCTCATCAACTGACGATCCTGCGGGAGGATCGTGATTCCGCGCTGGCGTTGCCGGTCGACGTGATCGCTCTCCTGACCATCGGGGTCCAGGTGAGCGAGCAGCCGCTCACCGACCTTGCCCAAATCATCCGGATTCAACCCAGCCGCAGCGTCGGCCAACTCCGCCTCAGCACGCGCTTTGACCTCCGGCGAGATACAGCCCGGTACTTTCGCCAACACCGCGGAGATCACCAACGCGTGTTCGGCACCGACAGTCCCGGCCGCCACCGACGCAGCAGTCGCCGGCTTCCGCGGAGGCAGCGTCTGCCCCTGGAAGTTCGAGAACTCGCCGATCGCCTCAGCCATCCGCGACCGCCGACCCGCCTCGCGGGTTCCGAGCCGCAAGCCCTGTGAGAGGTATTGGTGCGGATTCAGATAGCCGGCGGTGCGGTGCGCGTTGCGGTCGGAGACTTCCACCAGGAGTGCTGCGGAGATGCCGTCCCAGCGTCGCCGGATCCGTTCGGCAGTCTGTGTGTGGGCCAGCAGTTCCGGTTCGGTCTCCGGCGACAGGGAGGTCTCGGCGAGTTTGACCGCCGCGGCATCGATCAGTGCGAGTAGTTCGGCGGGCCGCTCCGGCAGCGCACCGGTGGCAACGACAGTCGCGATCGAATCGGTGATCGGACCGCTCATCACTGCCACCTCCCCCGAGTGTTTCAGCTG
>NZ_BAAARB010000064.1:0-926 GCF_039531975.1 Gordonia cholesterolivorans
CTTTTTTAAAGATATAGCTAATTCTTTTCTTAAAGTGAACTCCGAACTGAATAAATTAAATTCGCTTAATTTACCTAGCCATTGGGGACGGTCTGAACTAGTGAATTCAAAATATAAAACTTACATTCTAATTATTGGAGAAAGCGCAAGAAAAGATTATCACCATGCATATGGTTACCCTATTAATAACACTCCATTTATGAGTGAATCCAATGGTGTTCTGATTGACGGATTAACATCCGGAGGAACAAATACAGTTGCATCGTTAAGGTTGATGTTAACTAAACCTGACGTTGATAAATGGGAGCCGGATTATAGTTTAAGTTTTATTGATCTCGTTAAGTCTGCTGGAATGAAAACTTATTGGGTTTCTAATCAGGGGTATATTGGTGAGTTCGATACACCAGTTTCATTTATTGCTAAAAGAAGCGATGAGAAATACTTTATTAAACTTGCTGGGTATGACTCAAAGAATACATCTGATTTTATGTTGCTAGATAAAATTAAAAGCATTATTGAAAACAACAACGAAAAAAAATTAATAGTTGTTCATTTGTATGGAAGTCATCCAGATGCTTGCGATAGGGTAAGTGACTATAAAAATATAATAAATGTTAAAAATGCGAAATTTGGTTACTTAAATTGCTATATTTCATCAATAAACAAAACCGATGATTTAATTAGGTCAATAAATGAAATCATGAATAATGAATTTGCAAAAGATAAGGGTTCATATTCCATTCTTTATTTTTCAGATCATGGATTAGCGCATCGTGAGGTCGATGGGGTTATGTTATTTAACAATAACAAAGCTAGCAAACTACATTATAACATCCCTTTATTTAAGGTTTCGTCTGATGATAAAGACAGAAAGGTATGCAAATCATTTAAATCAGGATTAAATTTTGTAAATGGGATTGCATCAT
>NZ_BAAARB010000065.1:0-770 GCF_039531975.1 Gordonia cholesterolivorans
TAACAGCGCTGATCGAGTACCACTACGAGCACCTCAACGGCCGTCCCGGCGTTCGGCGCATGCGTGCGGAACTCGCCGCCGGCGGCCACCGGGTCTCGCACAAGCGGGTGTGGCGGCTCATGAAGGTCGCAGGTCTGGAAGGCCGCCACCCGAAGGCGTGGAAACGCACCACCGTCGCCGGAGACAGCCCCGTTGGGGCACCTGACCTCATCGGCCGCGACTTCACGGCGGCCGAGGCGAACACCAAATGGTGCGGCGATATTACTTACGTACGGACCTGGAACGGCTGGGCGTACCTGGCCACCGTCATCGATCTGCACTCCCGGATGGTCGTCGGATGGGCCGTGGCCGACCACATGCGAACCGAGCTGGTCACCGACGCACTGGACATGGCCATCGCTCGTCGTCGACCACCCGGAAAAGTCATATTCCACAGCGATCGCGGAACTCAATACACGTCCACCGACTTCGATAAGTACTGCACGAAAAACAATATCCGACGATCATTGGGGCGCACTGGCATTTGTTTCGACAACGCGGTCGCAGAATCATTCTTCGCGAGCTACAAGAAGGAACTCATTCACACGCGCCCGTGGCCCACTCTAAAAGCACTCAAAAAGAGCACATTCACCTGGATTGAGGAGTACTACAATAGGGCCCGACGACATTCCACACTGGGCTATTTGACACCAGCCGAGTTTGAACTAGGATTCAGAGACATATACGACTCGCCGCTTAATTGCAGTGGCCACTTTAGCGGGAACACTCCA
>NZ_BAAARB010000066.1:0-755 GCF_039531975.1 Gordonia cholesterolivorans
GATGTGGAACCCGGACGTATCCGACGATCGGCGGCCTTGTCGTACCCGACAGGCACAATCAGCTCACAACCATCAATCCGAAACCGCACAGGCCAGGACGTCACCCCGATGAAATTTCGAGGCTAGAGCCGCCTTAAGGCGGCCACTGAAGGACGTGCGTCGCTCGTCAAGCTCTTCGCGTTCCGCGCCATCTTCTGGCTCGGCAGGCTTCAGATCAGCAATGGCGGAGTCAGTTGCTGCGGCCTTCAGAGCCTCTAACGCCGACACAAGAGGGACGAGATTCTTGCGCGGGGTCGGTACGACCTTCCTGCGGGCGTCGCCTGGCCCAGCTGTACGGGAGAGCCAGAGTTCGGTCGGCTTGTCGTTTAGATCGAGGTGCGCAACTGCAGCCTGATCCGCTTCATCCAGCCGATACTGAATCCTCACCACGATATGGTCATCGGCGACGTCACCGGAAAGTCCACGCGATCGTTGAGCGACGGTGAGCGACTCGCCGTTATCTATGTAGGCGAGCGCCTTCAATAGAGTCGTCTTGCCTGCCTCGTTCGGGCCGACGATAGCGACAACCTTGTGGTCGAGATTGATCTGCGCATCTGCCAGTCGTCCGAAACCGCTGAATTCTGCCTTTGTTAGCCTCGAAATTTCATCGGGGTGACGTCCTGGCCTGTGCGGTTTCGGATTGATGGTTGTGAGCTGATTGTGCCTGTCGGGTACGACAAGGCCGCCGATCGTCGGATACGTCCGGGTTCCACATC
>NZ_BAAARB010000067.1:0-745 GCF_039531975.1 Gordonia cholesterolivorans
CTAACATCGTTCTATTTATCATTGTCCAATATAACACGCTATCTTTTGATGGATTAATCAATGATACTGATTTGAATATTTTATGAAGTAAATCAATGGCTTTTGTTTTTCCTTTTATTTCTGAATACCGAACCAATACACTTAAGTGAGTATAGGTAAATATACATACATTCCTTGAGATTGCCTGCTGATATATCTGACTGTTTTTTGTTGGTAATTGATATATTGGGCAAACAACCATTGCAAAATCATTACTTTGTCGCCAACCATCCATGGCTTGAACTTTAAAATCTTTTTGATTTTTTGCTGTTCTACTTAATCTAAATACTTTTGCATCAGCTACAAAAGAATATTTTTCACTAGAAACTTCAACATCTGCAGCATCAGCTCTTTCTGTCAATACAATGCTATTTAATCCAATAAACTTAAAACACTCTGATATTAATGCATCCGTATATTTAGAGTATAATTTTTCTTCACTTGAATCATGAGCATACGATTCAGGAATTGCAGTGCATAACCTTAGATGATCCATTAATGCTGAACTACCGGTTCTAAGAACCTCACCAATAATCTCTTGTTCTACTCGACTGGAGTCGTTAACAAAATTACCACTCAATTTAACTATTTCATCAATCCAATAGTAACGTCTTAATTTAGCATCATCTGTTATATAGTTCATTTTATGTCATTTATTCATCATATTTATTAGTTACTCCAATTATCTCATATAGATTAAAACCAT
>NZ_BAAARB010000068.1:0-728 GCF_039531975.1 Gordonia cholesterolivorans
GCCGGCGTGGGGTCCGTCGATCAGGATCATCGTCTGCCATTGCCCGGGGCGGGGTCCGACGGAGCGATTGTGGCGTCCGCATGCGGCGCCGAGGTGGTCGATGTCGGTGGGGCCGCCGTCGGCCCAGTCGGGGAAGTGATGGGCTTGGGTGCGGGTGAACGGGGCGTCGCAGCCGGGGGCGGTGCAGCCGCGGTCGCGGGCGAAGAGCATCAACCGCTGTGCCCGCGACGCGAGCCGGCGTCCTCGTCCGAGGTAGAGGGCTTGTCCGGTGTGGGCGGAGAAGACGGCCAGGTGCGGGGTTGCGGTGGCGGCGACTTCGATCAACTCCGCGACCGGCAGCCGGGTCCCGGTCGCGGTCAACGCGATCCCGGCGCGCTCGGCCAACTCGTGGTCGGTGATGGTGATGACCAGATCACCCGACCGCCGACCACCCCCAGCACCAGTGCGGGAGGCGCGCAGCAGCGCTTGCAGACCGTCATGGGTGCGCTGCCCCGGCGTGCGAGTATCACGCTCCACCGCCGCCGCCAGGGCGGCCGGGTCGGCCGATTCGACGGTCCCGGATGGGGAGTCGGGGTCGTCGGGGTTGTTCATTCCCGGTGCGGCCCACGACGGCAGTGCCGCCTCCATTTCCGCGCGCAACGCCGGGGTGAGGTAGCCGCGGACTTTGCTCATCAGCCGCAGATCCTGGGGCAGGATCGTGAAGCCGCGCAGGCGTTTGCGGTCGCGTT
>NZ_BAAARB010000069.1:0-711 GCF_039531975.1 Gordonia cholesterolivorans
GTCAACCGCGCGGTGATGCCGTACTCGCGACACGTCCGCTCGAAGAGCACCTCAACCGGCAACGGCCGCGTGTGTCTGCCGGTGAACTGGTTGCCGTTGTCGGTGAGCACCTCGAACGGCACGCCCCATCGATTCATCGCCCCGACGAACGCTTCACACACGGCACTGCCACTGGGCTGCTCGAGAACCGCGGCGACGGTGACGAAGCGGGAATGGTCGTCGATGCCGGTCAACAGTTTGCATTCCCGGCCGCCAGCCAGGAACACACCTCCAACCAGGTCGAGTTGCCACAGATGCATCGGAGCTTCCCGCTCCCATCGCTTGTAGACCCGTTTATGTAGCTGCTCTTGAGGATTGACCAATCCGTTGCGTACCAGCACGCGGTGCACCGTGGCCCGCGCGGGCGCGGGCGCATAAGGGTCGAGGCGTCCGAGTTCGTAGACGATGCGCCGGGCACCCCACCGCCGGTGGGTGCGTCGCATTTCGCAGATCGTCGCCTCCACTTGTGGAGAGATCTGGTTCGGGCTAGTACGCGGTCGGCGAGATCGATCCGATAAACCGCCCAGACCTGATGCGGCATAGCGCTTGCGCCACGCCGTGACCGTTTGGCGAGAGACACCGTAACGGTTAGCGACCTCGATGACCGGAGCACCGTCGGCGACTTCGGTGACCGCACGGAACCTGACCTCCACACGCACCCGTGCAGCGATC
>NZ_BAAARB010000070.1:0-694 GCF_039531975.1 Gordonia cholesterolivorans
GTGATACAACAACCCATTGATACTTTCATATTATTAAAATCTTGCATTAAAGACGGTCTTGTTACAAGATTTTTCAATATACGTTTCTCCGGTGAGAAGAATTAAAGCAAGTGTATTGCACCATTTGTTTGCGTTATATTCGTGACAATCTGATATGTTGCAGACTGGTTACATATTAGTTTAAATTTGCATTAATATTTAAATCGTTCTATTGCAAATTCTCTTACATAATTGTTAATATTGAATTATAATTGTATACACGAAGTGAAAAACGTACTGAATTTAATCTATTAATTAGATAACAATGTTGTTGCTTCCTTAGAAATCAACCAGCCTAGAGGAACTGTAAGTAAATAGTTGATTGTCTGAATTCGTCTCTAAGAAACAAATTGCAGAACTAAATAATGTTTTATACATTGAAATATTGCAACAATTACGGTACATTATTGGACCCCATTGCCTAGCATTAAGTTAATATTGCATTCTGATTAGTTCTTTTCGTTACTTCGATAATCTTATAATATCGGGGTTTTCTAAGTAAAATATATAGAAGAGCTCAAAGCTAATACGTTTGCGCTCTTATTATTAAGTGTGAAACAATACTATCTGGGCTCTTATCTTACATAATATATTAAGATGCTTATTCGGCAGAATATTTCCAGGAGAACTTCAAATTTTCATCTTCGTTCTACAT
>NZ_BAAARB010000071.1:0-689 GCF_039531975.1 Gordonia cholesterolivorans
GTACTACAATAGGGCCCGACGACATTCCACACTGGGCTATTTGACACCAGCCGAGTTTGAACTAGGATTCAGAGACATATACGACTCGCCGCTTAATTGCAGTGGCCACTTTAGCGGGAACACTCCAGTCGGGTCACCGGCGGCGGCCACGCCGGGCTGGTGTCCAACCCCCCCCTGAGCAACCTCGCACCACATCCATGTCACCGCGTACGGGAGTGCGGCCGCGCGCCTCCTCGGACTCGCCGACCGCGCCCAATCGGTGAACCACGTGTCGGGCGTACTCGCGAGCTCGATGACTCGTCGCTCGAGCGCCCGAAAATCCCGTCGACGCGATAGTTCCCTCGCTGCCGCGCTGGCGGCTGCCGCGATCTCTGAAGGACTCGCGGCCAGTCGCGTGCTCGCCGCTCGCGATGTCCGTCTGCCAATGTCCGGGTCGAGTTCGATACTCGCTGCAGCAGTGGACCACGTCGACCCTGGCCGTTGTGCGCGCGCAATACACAGGGAGGCGTACAGCCGCCCCGTGCTTTCCTGCGTTGTCAGCATCCCAGCGAAATGACGACGGTAGCCTCGAAATTTCATCGGGGTGACGTCCTGGCCTGTGCGGTTTCGGATTGATGGTTGTGAGCTGATTGTGCCTGTCGGGTACGACAAGGCCGCCGATCGTCGGATACGTCCGGGTTCCACATCAC
>NZ_BAAARB010000072.1:0-682 GCF_039531975.1 Gordonia cholesterolivorans
CCAAACATCCTGAAAGTTTATAACGGTTTCTGTGACGTTTGAGGACGTTTTTAACATCCCGTTTTTTCGTCCGGTTTTCATCGCCAAACTGGTGAAAGTCGCAAACTTGTTTGTGGCTTGAAACAGTTTTATCCGTTAAAAGCCGATACTGAACCCACGATCCCGTTTTACTTCCTGTCGCTGGATCTGCTGTGTCAGCCTTTCTGATACCTGTTCAGCAGTCCGGTTAAAGTCGCTAACTGTTGACTGATTTCCCTGTATTGCATGGCTAACTGACTGTTCTGTGTCTCGAGTTCCCCGACACGCTGAGATAAATTGCTGATAACGATCTCTTGCTGTTGTAACAAGGTGCTCAAGGCGTTCTCTAAGAGTTGTTCTGTCTCTGTCATGGTGACTCACTTCGCTAGAATTCGGTAGGCTTCGTTCTTCCCGCCCCAGTTTTCGTTCTGATATGCTGGATCGACGGCGACGCACGGTCGCTTGCTCTTGTCGTCCATGGTGCAGTGGGTCAGTTTGATATTGTGGCTCTGCGTCTGGTATATCTCGGCTGACCGTTTCCATTCGGTCAGGTTCTGGTATTCGTTCACGCTCCAGTACGTGAGAAACAGGCTGATCCCTGCCAATATCAGCACCAGTACACCCAGAATGATGAACGGTAATTTCCACACGCTCACGGTACGCC
>NZ_BAAARB010000073.1:0-649 GCF_039531975.1 Gordonia cholesterolivorans
TTCCCGGGACGTGCCCCCCGGCGAGTGTTGTCTGGGGTACGGCGCGCCTGACGGACCGCGAACGCGCACTCTTCAGGCTGGCTTCAGGCTGGTTGAGCGAGCGAAGCGAGTCGAAACCACCACACGACGGCAGAGTCGTCTCGATACGGCGTGCTCGCTACGCTCACCCGCCTACTCGACAAACTTCGAGGGACCGTCTTTTCCAGGCTGGTTGAGCGCGCACCCCCTTCAGGCTTGTTGAGCGAGCGAAGCGAGTCGAAACCACCACACGACGGGCAGAGTCGTGTCGATACGACGCGCTCGCTGCGCTCGCCCGCCTACTCGACAAACTTCGAGGGACCGTCTTTTCCAGGCTGGTTGAGCGCGCACCCCCTTAGGCTGGTTGAGCGAGCGCAGCGAGTCGAAACCACCGCACGACGGGCAGAGTGGTCTCGATACGACGTGCTCGCTGCGCTCGCCCGCCTACTCGACAAACTTCGAGGGACCGTCTTCCCGCAGGCTGGTTGAGCGCGCACCTCTCTTAGGCTGGTTGAGCGAGACGCTTCTATGTTTGTCAAGCGGCGGTGGTGACTGCTCCGGGCTGGTTCAGGATCCGGTAGATGCGTCGGGCGAGGTAGCGTTTGAGGATGCGTCGGATCGCGCGGGGGCT
>NZ_BAAARB010000074.1:0-643 GCF_039531975.1 Gordonia cholesterolivorans
CTTCCTCCTTCCACAGGCGGTGCACCTTCTTCTTGTTGATCTCGATACCGTCGTCGAAACGCAGGTGCGCCCACGCCCGGCGGAACCCGTGCCGCGGATTCTTGCGCGCATAGGTGCGTAACTGCTCGCGCAGCGCGGCGTCGGGGTCGGACGGGGTGTGCGCTTGCGGCAGCCGTCGATAGGCGGAACGGGAAAGCCCAACTACCCTGCACGCCATACGTTCTGACATGTTCTTGATGTCCTTGAGCATGTCGATGGCGGCGCGTTTGGCGGTTGGGCTCAGAATTTTCCCTTGGCGATCTCCCGCAGCGCGTCCTTCTCGAGTTCGGCATCGGCGAGCAGTCGCTTGAGTCGGCTGTTCTGATCCCGCAACTCTTTGAGTTCCTTGGCGGCATCGCCGTCCATACCGCCGTACTGGCGGCGCCAGTTGTACAAGGTGGCCCCCGACACCTCGAGATCGGCGGCGATCTCCTCGCCGGTCTTGCCTTCGGCGGCCAGCTCATCGGCCCGGCGCAGCTTGCGCACAATGTCCTCGGCCGAGTGACGCTTACGTCCTGCCATGGTCCTCATCGTCCCTTCTCTGCCCTCATCAGGGCAATCGGGACTCTAAAACAACCCGGACCGGTTCACGGGGGACACGCCA
>NZ_BAAARB010000075.1:0-628 GCF_039531975.1 Gordonia cholesterolivorans
CTTGCGCACAATGTCCTCGGCCGAGTGACGCTTACGTCCTGCCATGGTCCTCATCGTCCCTTCTCTGCCCTCATCAGGGCAATCGGGACTCTAAAACAACCCGGACCGGTTCACGGGGGACACGCCACAAGAGTCAGGGCTCCGAGGGTGATTATGCGATCCTCAGGAACATCCGCATCGACAAGCGCCTCGCGCAGTTCTTTACCGCCATCGTCGCCGTCGACAAGAAAGGCGACTCGCGCTCCTTCGAGGTCGAGTTCGGGATACATGGATACGGGAACCTCAGACAGTCCGGGGGCGACTTGGTAGTCGAGGTCTTCGGCCCCGATCGCCTTCTTGATCAGCGACGGCAAGATCAACATTTCGGTTGCTCCCTCCGCGAGCACGACCTTGCGTGCGGATGAGAAGGCGGCGGCACCTGCGCCCATCGCCAGCATCAGCGGTGAATACCCCACACCCTTCGTCCAGAAGCTTCCCTCAACCAGGCTCCGCTGGCCGTTCTTAGCCTCGGGCTTTCATCGCTGAATTCGCCTGACCTGCCGTTTTCATGAAGAAAGGTGCTCTGAGCTGCAATAATTGTTGTTGCGAAACGACAATCACAAGCAGGGCAAGGAGCACCTTTCTGGTG
>NZ_BAAARB010000076.1:0-614 GCF_039531975.1 Gordonia cholesterolivorans
GAAGGACTGCAGGTTCGCCGTGCTCCGCGGCGGAAACGGGCCGGCCAGTCATCGGTCCCGGTCGTTGTCGCGGACGCACCGAAAGTGGTGTGGGCATTGGACTTTCAGTTCGATTCCACCGTGGATGGGAAGAAGATCAAGATCGCGTCCATGGTTGACGAACACACCCGGATGTCGTTGCTGAACATCGTGGACCGCTCGATTCCGGCTGAGCGGTTGATCGAGGAGTTGGAGAAGACGTTCGCGATCTGGGGTGGCCCGCCGATGGTGCTGCGTATGGATAACGGCCCTGAATTCATCTCAGAAGCCCTACAAGAGTTCTGCGCAGGGTCGGTGGGGATCTCCTACATTCCGCCCGGCACACCGTGGAACAACGGGTTCATCGAGTCGTTCAACAACCGGTTGCGCGACGAGTGCTTGAACCGCAACTGCTGGCCCACGCTACTCGAGGCCCGCGTGGTCATCGAGGATTTCAAAGACGACCACAACCACCGACATCGGCACTCAGCACTGCGTTACCGAACCCCGGCCGAGTACGCTGCCGGATGCACCCACCAACATCACCCTGTGGGCTGCGAGATCGACTGACGATCACAACAAGGAACTGGCTCTAG
>NZ_BAAARB010000077.1:0-608 GCF_039531975.1 Gordonia cholesterolivorans
GTAACAGGGTGTACAAGACCACTGAAACCAAATTCTGTCATATCAGTTTAGCCGTTATTGCGGTGACACTTCAAGGATTTCAGCGAAATAATTCAGTACACCCCGTTACCAAAGGCTATCGCCAGTGGCGTTTTTACGTGTCTGTCAGGGTTGGATTCAAGAGAACAGTTACCTGAACAGGCGTGATAGTCGGGCTAAACGGGGAGTTCGTGCAGATAGCCCAGCTTGGAGCGAACCACCTAAACAAGTGCAGTACCGGTACAGGGAAGCTGAGAGATAGCGCCCCCAAAGACAGAAAGAGCGGATTAAAACCGGCTGTAAACTTGTAAGGTGGGAACAGGAGAGCGCACGAGGGAGCCGTCAGAGGGAAACTTCTGGCATCTTTAGAGTCCTGTCGGGTTTCGCCTGTCTTGACTAGAGCACCGAAAATCAATTGATTTTTGTGAAGCTCGTCAGGAGGGCGGAGCCTATTGTAAAAGGGCTATTCTTCGCCCAGCTTAGCGTTCAGTCTTCGGTGTAGTGACTCCGCGTGTTCGTGGAGTTCTTCACAAAGGTTGGTTTCCGCATCGAGATTATCCGAATCCTGTTCATTGAGTTTTTCGAGTAAG
>NZ_BAAARB010000078.1:0-600 GCF_039531975.1 Gordonia cholesterolivorans
TCGGTAGAAGGTAGGAGGGTGAAGGGCATTCGACTTGCAGATGATATGGTACTCCTTGCGGAATCGGAAACGAAAATTAATGAAATGTTGTAAAATTTAAGGTAAAGCTGTGTAGAATATGGGATGAAAATCAACGTTTAAAAGATGAAAGCAATGGTAATTAGAGACAAAGGGAACTCGCGTAGACGTAAAAATTGGAAGGGAGAAAGTAGAACAGGTGACTAGCTTTCGGTATCTAGGTTGTATAATAAATGAAAATATGAAATGCGAACAAGAAATAAAGAGAAGTATAGGGATTGCTAAAGAGGCCTTTAGGAAGAAGAAACAGGTATTTTGTGGGTCATTAAGCAAGGAACTTAGGTAAAGGTTGATTAAGTGTTTCGAGTGGAGTATTGTATTGTACGGGGCGGAAACATGGACATTACGGAAGAGCGATCAAAAACGACTAGAAGCCTTCGAAATGTAGGTATGGAATCGAATGGAGAAAGCTGGGTGAAGCGCAAAAGCCGCAGTAACAGTAAGTTAGTTTCGAACCGGCGATTCAGTGCTGATCCGAAGTCCATGCCGTTACTCACTGGTCCATGGCTCTGATAATATCTT
>NZ_BAAARB010000079.1:0-595 GCF_039531975.1 Gordonia cholesterolivorans
AGTGGGCGGTCACCAACGTCGCATCGATGTCAATGATCAGCGGCTTCTTCGCCGACCGACCATGATCGGGAGCCTGATCGGCGGCCAGGGACCACACCCGCTGGCGGGCGGCGGCGCGAGCGGCCCGGATCGCGTTCACAGCCCGCTCGGGATCGGCGGCCAGGGTGGCGATCAGGCGTGAGACCGTCGGATCGGAGGCCACCAGACCGAACACGTCGGGACGACCGCGGACCATGCTGATGTCGGCCAGGCAGTCACCGCCGACGATCAGGCTCGTGGCCAAATCGAGGAGGATCTTCGCTGGATCGTGGGTCGCGAGGGGTTTGCGCCACGGCGCGAGCGCGGTCCGTAGCGCGTCGGTGAGGCCGGAGAGTTCGGCGGTACGGGTGGCCAGGACGGTGCCGCCGTGGGTGATGATGCCGCCGCCGTCGGCGGTGGCCTGAATCTGCGGGTAAAACACGGTAGAGTTCTTCACCAGAAAGGTGCTCCTTGCCCTGCTTGTGATTGTCGTTTCGCAACAACAATTATTGCAGCTCAGAGCACCTTTCTTCATGAAAACGGCAGGTCAGGCGAATTCAGCGATGAAAGCCCGAGG
>NZ_BAAARB010000080.1:0-574 GCF_039531975.1 Gordonia cholesterolivorans
ACCTCCTTTCTAAGGAGCAAACAACACGTCGATGCTGGTGCCGAATGTGTATCGGGTCGGTGTTTGTTCATGGGTGAAACACAAGAATCCATCATTTGTTTGTCGGTGGCCTGCGAGATGCGGGCGGCCGGCGGGTGGTCGACCGTGAGTGATTGCGGTTGTGGACGAAGCACACTATCGGGGTTCTGAGGGAACACGCGTTCTGCGCGGGTTGTCTTGGTGCTCACTGTTTTCCGCCCCGGAGTCTTGTGGGGTGTTGGGGGTGGTGGGTGTGTGTTGTTTGAGAAGTGCATAGTGGATGCGAGCATCTAGCCCGGCAGCATTTGTTGTTGGGTTGTGTGTTCTGCAATTTCGATTCTGGTTTGTGCGATCGCGTGTTGTGATCGTTGTTTTTGTTTGTTGTCCGCATTCGCGTCTCGCGTGGTTGTCTTCTGCTTTGGTGGGGGATGGTGTGTGGGGTGTGTTTGTGGGTGTTGTTGTAAGTGTTTGAGGGCGTTCGGTGGATGCCTTGGTACCAGGAGCCGATGAAGGACGTGGTAGGCCGCGATAGTCCTCGGGGAGTTGTCAAACGAGC
>NZ_BAAARB010000081.1:0-566 GCF_039531975.1 Gordonia cholesterolivorans
GCGTATATGGTACCCGCTTCGGCCTCGACCGTCCTGCTACGATCAGCCGTACATTCGCGTGTCCCATCCCAACCTCCGCCGCGATCGCCTCAGGCTTCAAACCTTCCGCCCATAACTCTCTCACCCGATCTTCCTGCTCGGCCGTCACTGTCCGCCGCTGCGGTGACACACCAGCCTTGCGCAGGATCATGCGGATCGAGTAGTCGCTGATGCCGTAGCACTCGGCGAGTCGAGCAAGGCTCGTACCGCCCGCCACGTACGCCGCAACAATGGCCTTCCGGTCAGCGTCATCGATTCTGCCGACGAGTCGGCGTCCCGTGGGTCGGGGCGGCAGCGCAACCGGTTCACGGTCCCGTAAGGCAAGGCATCTCTCGAGGAGAGACGGCGCTTCCCGTACGTCTGAGTACCGTCCCAGTGCGTGCACCAGCAGTCGCCCCTGTACCCGGCAGGCCGACCTCAAAGGTGTGCGCGAGCTCGGGCACCACACTCGGGGTCGCGCGCTTGAAGTCGCTGCGTTCAAATAGTGCCAACTTCAGACAAATCGGTCGATTCTCCCGGTAGTGACT
>NZ_BAAARB010000082.1:0-564 GCF_039531975.1 Gordonia cholesterolivorans
ACCTCCTTTCTAAGGAGCAAACAACACGTCGATGCTGGTGCCGAATGTGTATCGGGTCGGTGTTTGTTCATGGGTGAAACACAAGAATCCATCATTTGTTTGTCGGTGGCCTGCGAGATGCGGGCGGGCCGGCGGGTGGTCGACCGTGAGTGATTGCGGTTGTGGACGAAGCACACTATCGGGGTTCTGAGGGAACACGCGTTCTGCGCGGGTTGTCTTGGTGCTCACTGTTTTCCGCCCCGGAGTTTGTGGGGTGTTGGGGGTGGTGGGTGTGTGTTGTTTGAGAAGTGCATAGTGGATGCGAGCATCTAGCCCGGCGAGTTCCTTGGTGTTCTTGTTGGGTTGTGTGTTCTGCAATTTCGATTCTGGTTTGTGCGATCGCGTGTTGTGATCGTTGATTTTTGTTTGTTGTCCGCATTCGCGTCTCGGGCACTGTTTGGTGTGTGGGGTGTGTTTGTGGGTGTTGTTGTAAGTGTTTGAGGGCGTTCGGTGGATGCCTTGGTACCAGGAGCCGATGAAGGACGTGGTAGGCCGCGATAGTCCTCGGGGAGTTGTCAAACGAGC
>NZ_BAAARB010000083.1:0-560 GCF_039531975.1 Gordonia cholesterolivorans
GTGATTCGTCCGCTAAGTGTTACCACAGGACCCACTGAAAACTATGAGATTGCGGCCCACAGCATCACCGAGTCGTCTCCATGTTTCACAGTTGGGAAGAGACACTGCGGATCATACGCTTCTTTGGGCGTTCTCCACACACAAACACGGCCCGTGGTTTGGAATAGGGTGAATGATGACTCATCCGACCATATCACACGTTTCCAGTCCTCAGCGGTCCAAGTTGCATGGTCGCGGCACCATTTGCGGCGTGCTATAGCGTTATGGTCCCTGATGAGAGGTTTGGCCCGTGCAACACGACCCCGTAAGTTCATGGCATGTAATTCGCGGCGGACTGTGATTGTCGAAACAGGTTGGGGGAGGTGCTGATTGAGTTCCTCCGTCACTTGCGCCGCAGTGGCACGACGGTTCTGCGTGACAATGCGCTCTAATATCCGGCGTGACCTGTCACTGATGCTTTTCTTCCGCCCACTGTTCCGCTTCCCCGATGTGGTTTTCCCGTGTGTTGTGTAGGCCGTCATCACCTTCGACACTGTCCCTCGCGACACCTTTAACACACT
>NZ_BAAARB010000084.1:0-552 GCF_039531975.1 Gordonia cholesterolivorans
CCTGATTATTTAGGAGGTTATTATGATCGCTGACGCAACTGTTAAAGCCCGAATCCCGCAGGATGTTAAAGACCGTGCAGTACAGGCACTTGAAAAGATAGGACTGAATACTTCCGATGTGATCCGTATGGTTATGATGCGTGTTGCTGACGAGGGTAAACTTCCTTTTGAGGTAAAAACCCCGAATAAAAAAACGCAAATCGCCATGTCTGAATTAGATTCAGGAAAAGGTCAGCGTTTTGATTCAGTTGATGCTCTTTTTGATGATTTGGGTATCTGATGCTTATTCCTGTACAGTCCAGTGCCTTTAAGTCGGATGTAAAGAGACAAAAAAAACGTGGTAAGGATATGGGTAAGTTAAAAAAGCTCATTGAGTTACTGGTTAATGAGGACGATGTACCACCGGAGTATGTTGATCATCCTTTGTCAGGAAACTGGCGGGGGTACCGTGATGCTCATATTGAAGGTGACTGGTTACTGATTTATAAGGTTGATGATGACGAGTTAAGGCTTGCCAGAACCGGTACGCATCAGGATATTTTTAGTCATTAT
>NZ_BAAARB010000085.1:0-545 GCF_039531975.1 Gordonia cholesterolivorans
ATTATTATGATTATCTGGGCCGGTGCGGTTGCCACAATGGATGGCGTGCTGCGCCCGTTCCTGATAAAAATGGGCGCTGACCTGCCGATGGTACTGATCCTGACCGGTGTTATCGGCGGGATGTTATCCCTCGGGATGATCGGACTCTTTATCGGCCCGGTGGTACTGGCAGTTTCCTATACCTTACTGAAGGCCTGGATGAATGATGTGCCACGTCCGTCCGATGATTTAACCGAGGTCAGAGCGTATATGGAAGAACAACTCTCAGAAAAAAAATAAGTTTTTAATCAAAGGTGCAGAAATGCACCTTTGTTATATTTAATTAATTATGTTTGATTTATTGTGGTTGCCAGCTATATCAATATGTATTAATAGCGTCTTCTATAACAGGAGACGAAACCGCATGCAAATATCTGCTGTATCCGGAGCAACATCTGCCAGTCCGGAAATAATGAATGATAAGACGACTAATCTATGTAAATTTGGGGCAGAGATTAGCTGTGTGAGAAATACATCAGAGCCGGCAGGTTCACCAAAAACACACT
>NZ_BAAARB010000086.1:0-528 GCF_039531975.1 Gordonia cholesterolivorans
CACGGGCGCAGAGTTTCCTCAACGCCCGTGTGGGTTTTCAGTGATTAATCTTGTCCATCACCGCGCCCGCTAAGGGCCTTATTTTTTGTCTTTGCTATCATCAACTTCTTCGAATTCAGCGTCGACAACATCATCATTCTGACCGGCATCCTGCGCAGCATCAGCACCAGCTGCACCTGCCTGAGCCTGCTGCTGAGCCATTTCCATCAGCTTGGCAGAAGCCTCGATCAGCGCTTTCGTTTTCTCTTCGATAGCCGCTTTATCTTCGCCTTTGCTTGCGATTTCCAGCTCACTCACTGCCTGCTCGATTTTTACTTTATCGTCGCCCGGCAGTTTGTCGCCTGCTTCTTCAATCTGTTTACGGGTTGCGTGAACCAGTTGATCTGCCTGGTTGCGAACCTGTACCAGCTCTTCAAACTTACGGTCAGCTTCTGCGTTAGCTTCAGCATCACGAACCATTTGCTGGATCTCTTCTTCATTCAGACCGGAAGAGGCTTTGATGGTGATGTTCTGCTCACGTCCGCTGTT
>NZ_BAAARB010000087.1:0-519 GCF_039531975.1 Gordonia cholesterolivorans
CTTGTTTTACTGCCTGCGCAAAACTGACTTTTTCGCTTTCGTCTTTTAAATTGTACAGTTCCATTTTTAACCTTATGCACTCACTTGTCGTGCGCCCGCGAGATCCAGGCGGCACAGATGAACAAACCCTTCGCTGTTTTGCAGATAGTGCGTGGTAAACACATCTGCGGCCTGCTCTGCCGCCGCTTTGTTGTCACAAACAGCAAACAGTGTCGGCCCGGAGCCGGAGATCCCGCAGGCTTTCGCGCCGCAGGACATGACCTGTGCGCGCACAGCATCAAAATTCGGTAATAACTGCCGGCGGTACGGCTCAGCAACCACATCACGGATCATAGATGCCGCCAAATCCGCCTGCCCGGTGTGACAGGCGTGGATAAACCCCGCCAGGTTGCGCCCGTGATCCACAATATCAGACCTGGAATATGCCGCCGGTAAAATCGCCCGTGCCTGCGCCGTGGAGACTTTAATGCCCGGATACGCCATCACCCAGTACCAACTGTCAAAACACGGCACCGCCTG
>NZ_BAAARB010000088.1:0-509 GCF_039531975.1 Gordonia cholesterolivorans
TGGACCGTTCCCGCTCTGGTGGACACCCGGAGATGAGCGGTGAGTTCCCCCAAGATAGAGGGAGCGGATTATGGGATCTACTCGTCGGAGCTTCACTGCCGAGTACAAGGCCAACGCGGTAAGTTTGGTCATCGATGATGGCCGTGCGATCGCCGAAGTTGCACGCAGTATCGGCGTTCACGAGATGACGTTGGGGAAATGGGTGAAGAAGACTCGAGACGAGGGAAACGGTGAGTCTGACCGCCCGTTGAATGAGGACGAGCGGGCGGAACTCGAGCGCCTTCGCGAAGAAGTGAAGCACGCCCGGATGGAGGTGGAGTTCGCAAAAAAAGTAGCGACCTGGTTCGCGAAAGACCCGCGGTGAAATTCGCGGCTATCGCGGACTGGGCTGAATCCGATTCATATACGGTCACGTTCATGTGTGCTCAACTCGGCGTATCGACTTCTGGCTACTACAAGTGGCGCGGCAAGTCGCGCTCAGCTCGAGACCTCCGAGACGACGAGTTAAC
>NZ_BAAARB010000089.1:0-502 GCF_039531975.1 Gordonia cholesterolivorans
CCCACTGCTTGTACGTACACGGTTTCAGGTTCTTTTTCACTCCCCTCGCCGGGGTTCTTTTCGCCTTTCCCTCACGGTACTGGTTCACTATCGGTCAGTCAGGAGTATTTAGCCTTGGAGGATGGTCCCCCCATATTCAGACAGGATAACACGTGTCCCGCCTTACTCATCGAACTCACAACACCAGCATTTTCGGATACAGGGCTATCACCTGCTGTGGCCGGCCTTTCCAGGGCCGTTCTCCTAATACTGATGTTGATTCAGGTTCTGGGCTGTTCCCCGTTCGCTCGCCGCTACTGGGGGAATCTCGTTTGATTTCTTTTCCTCGGGGTACTTAGATGTTTCAGTTCTCCCGGTTCGCTTCATTAACCTATGTATTCAGTTAATGATAGTGCAACGAATTGCACTGGGTTTCCCCATTCGGAAATCGTCGGCTATAACGGTTCATATCACCTTACCGACGCTTATCGCAGATTAGCACGTCCTTCATCGCCTCTGACTG